>JAAYAM010000072.1 GCA_012719355.1 Acidobacteriota bacterium | reverse complement strand
CCTGCGCTGCCTATGCTCAAGATACTTCCGATACTCCCGATGCTCATAATGCTGTATCGGCTCTTGTGACACTCCGTCGTATTCATTGGATTCGACTCCTCCATACAGGTTTACGACGTTTCCTGTGTGGTCGAGTCGCATTCATCCGCAGGTTTGATCCGGTTTCAGTGCCCTGTGCTCTTCCGTTCCGGCTGAGTGGTTCCTGCGCATCTTCTCGAGCACACTATGGCGCCGGCCATAGAAGAAGTAGATCAGGAATCCGATTGCCAGCCACACCAGCAGGCGCCACCAGTTCTCAGGCGGCAGTGAAAACATCAGGATCAGGCACGAGAGAATCCCGAGTATCGGAACCAGCGGCACCAGGGGCGCACGGAAGGGGCGCTCCGCCTCAGGATGCCTGATTCTCATCACCAGCACTGACGCGCAGACGATAACGAATGCGAGGAGGGTCCCGATGTTTACCAGTTCGGCGAGGATCCGCAGGGGGAGGAACGCCGCCATCAAGGATACGAAAATGCCGGTGACGATCGTCGATTTCCATGGGGTGCGAAGCTTGTCGTGAACGGCGCCGAAGATTCCCTGAGGAAGAAGCCCGTCCCGCGCCATCGCGAGGAGGACGCGCGGCTGGCTCAGCATCATTACCAGCAATACTGAAGTGATGCCGGTGATTGCGCCGAGGTCGATCAGACGGCGAGCCCACGGTAAGCCCTTCTGGCGAAAGGCGTCGGCCACCGGGGCGTTGATATCGATCTGGTCGTATCTCACCATGCCGGTCAGGACCGCCGACACGGCTATGTAAAGAAGCGTACAGACGATTAAAGAAGTGATGATTCCTATCGGCACATCACGGTGCGGCTTCTTCGCTTCTTCGGCATGAGTCGAAACCGAATCGAAGCCGATATAGGCGAAGAAAATGATGGCGGCTCCCGCAAGCGCCCCGAGAGGAGCGCCTCCCGGGCCGGTCTGGCCGAAAAGGGTGTGGCCGAAAACGCTCACTCCCGAATATCCATAGGGAGCAAATGGGGCCCAGTTCTTCGGATCGATGTAGAACATCCCGACAATGATCACGAAAAAGACTATCGCCAGTTTCACGATCACCATCGCGGTGTTGAACCCGGCGCTTTCCCTGATTCCCTTGACGAGAATGACTGTTATGAAAACCGTGATGGCGATGGCCAGAAGGTCAAGGTAGGCTCCCGTTGCGAAGAACTCCCCTTTCACAGGATCAAAATCGAAAGGCGACCGAGTGAGTACGTAAGGAATCTCGATGCCCACACTATGGAGCAGGTCTTTGAAATGCGCCGACCAGCCGTGCGCGACGGTAGCCGATCCTACGGCATACTCCAGCACGAGGTCCCATCCGATAATCCAGGCGAACAGCTCACCAAGGGTTGCATAAGCGTAGGTGTAGGCTGAGCCTGCAACCGGAACCATAGAGGCGAATTCAGCATAGCAGAGTGCGGCGAAAATGCAGGCAACGCCGGCAATCGCAAACGAGAGCACCAAAGCCGGCCCGGCTTTATCGTGGGCCGCGACACCCGTCAGTACGAAGATCCCGGTGCCGATAATGGCGCCAACCCCGAGACTGGTCAACGACACCGGCCCGAGGATGCGTCGAAGCCTGTTTTCACCCTTGGCTTCCTCAAGCAGCATCGCAAGAGGCTTCTTGGCGAAGAGCGGGTTTCCCATAGTCCTCCGTAATTTAATTGCATCAGTATACAGGATCAGGCTTAAATTCAAACCTCTGATTCGTTTAGCACCGGCATCGATTTTATCTTACCCGGCTGGTGCGTAGTCGAATCCATCCATGGTAGGATGAGCCATTCTTTCTTAGGAGAGGGACCGACATGCCGAAGGAAATCACTCGAAGGGAACTGATGCGCTCGATCACGGCCGTCGGGCTGTTTGTGGCCGGTACCATGACTCCATTGTCTTCCATAGTTGCCGCCCAGACCGGGAAAGTCAGAACGCGGGGGCCGCAGAAGCAGCGGCCTTCCGCACCCAGGAGCCCCGCAACTCTGGCCGACGGAAGAGTCGTTCAACCGAGACGCGAGCTGTCCATCCTGCGCAAGACCGACGTTCTGGTAGTCGGCGGCGGCCCCGCGGGAACCGCCGCGGCATTGTCGGCAAGGCGTCTGGGTGTGGATGTAACGCTGGTGGAGCGGTACGGCTATTTGGGCGGCCTGGCAACCGGCGGCCTGGTGCTGGCCATTTTCCCGCTGTACGCTCGCGACAATCGTCAGGTGATCCTTGGAATCGGCGAGGAGATGATGAGGCGCCTCGATAAAATCAAATTCGGAATTATCGAGCGTGGAAAAGCCCCGGTTTATCCCACAGTCGATGCCGAAGCCTTCAAATATGTTCTCGCGGAGATGGTGCTGGAATCGGGCATCCACCCGTACCTCAACTGCTGGGGAGTCGACGCAGTAATCGATGCCAAAGGCGCGGTGCGTGGAGCGGTATTTGAAAGCAAGTCAGGACGGCAGGCGATTCTCGCCGATGTGGTGGTGGACGCATCGGGCGATGGCGATATCTATGCGGCTGCCGGCGCTCCTTTTGAGAAGGTAATCGACAGCATCGGCCTCGTCAGCAGGATCGGCAACGTCGATATCGAAGATATGGCAGGGGAGAATTTCGAGCATCAGACCGGCACGAGAAAACAGGCGGGGGCACGCCCCACGCGCGGCGCTCCGGTTGCGGCATTGCAGGGGAACGTGGGGAGTCCGACGCCTGCGCCGCGTGTCAACTGGCTCAACATGAAAGGTCCCGTCGGCGATGCGCTTGACGTGGCGGAAGTCAGCATGCTCGAGTTGAGGCACAGGAGAGCGCTCTGGAATAATCTCGAGAGGGCGAGAAAGAGACCGGGTGCGGAAAACGCATTCATGGCAGAGACCGCTCCCCAGATGGGTGTGCGGCTGTCGCGCCTCCTTGCAGGTACGAAGAAGCTGACCATGAACGAAGCCAAGGCCGGGACGAAATTCAAGGACGTCATCGGTTACAGCGGCAACTATGTGGCGCCTGAATTCCAGATTCCCTACAACTGCCTGGTTCCCGCGAAGCTGGAGAACCTGCTTGCCGCCGGCCGCTGCATCTCGGCTGATTTCGAACTGGCCGATACGCTGCGCCTGATCCCGATCTGCTGGGTGACGGGGCAGGCGGCGGGAGTGGCGGCCGCAATCAGCATCCAGGATAAGTGCAGGCCGCGCGATGTCAATATCGCGAAACTGCAGTCGATCCTGCGTAAGCAGGGAGCCTATCTGGGATGAATGGAGTAAGGCACATGCGGTTAATCGTGCGGCTTGCTTTCTTTGGCGCCGCATGTGCCTTGCTGTGGCCGATCGCCTCGTGGATGGACGGGATGAAGTGGGTTGCCGAGGCGAGTCCTTTCGTCGCAATCTGTTCGAGCATCGCACTCCGGCATGTGACTCTCGGAGCTGTGGCGGGTTTCGCCGTGGCCGTCATCGTGATGGTACGCCGGCGCTGGTTCTGCCGCTATGTCTGCCCCGCCGGCCTCGTCTTTGAAGGAGCCTCCCGGATAGGATTTAAGAAAACGTCCTGGTGGGCAAAAGTGCCTGTCATCGGACGGTATGCCGCGCTGCTTACTTTTTTCGGCGCTCTTGTGGGATATCCGGTTTTGCTGTGGATGGACCCGCTCGCACTCTTCAGCAGCCTCTTTTCAATCAGGACAGCGGTTGTTGCGGGCGTTGGAGCGGGCATCCTCATCCTGCTGAGCTTCACATCGGGTTTGTTCTGGTGCAAGCGTCTGTGCCCACTTGGCGCAACCCAGGATCTGCTTGGATCATCGGCCGCGCTCTTCAAGTCTGAGCCAAAACGCAGTGTTCCGTTGCGGCGCGCATTTCTTCTTGCAGCCGCCGGTGTTGGCATGGGTCTGGTGACCAGAAGACTTGGAGCCGCCCGCGCGGAGAACGCACCTTTGCGTCCTCCGGGAGCTGTTTCCGAGGAACTGTTTGCCGGCGCCTGTCTTCGATGCGGCAACTGCGTGCGCGCCTGCCCTTCGCGGATTATTCATCCCGACACGGGTCAGGCCGGCATTGCGGGACTGCTGGCTCCAGTAATCAGCTATGGGACCGAGTATTGCCTCGAGGATTGTAATGCGTGCACCCGGGTTTGTCCCAGCGGTGCGCTCGAACAACTCACTCTCGAGGAAAAGGGGAAATACATTATTGGCGAGGCGCTGGTTGACGGGTCGCTGTGCCTGGTGACGCTGGCGGAGAAGGATTGTGATGCGTGCGCCCAGGCTTGTCCCTACGATGCCGTCGAGATCCACTGGGATGAAGAGCAGTATATTGCTTATCCGTTGATTGACATCGACCGATGCAACGGCTGCGGGGCCTGCGAAGTCGTCTGCCCGACCGAATACAAGGCGATAAGGGTCTGGAAGCGCATCGACTGAAGCATGTCTGAACTTGCGCACCCGCGCCGACGAATTCCTTCACGGCTCTTCCTGGGGTGCAAGGGACAGATCACCAGACCCGATAATGGCCAGCCCCAGAACCAGCATCCCTCAGAGTTGAATCTGTTGTTCTATGCGTTGAACAATCCATTGAAGTTCGTATGGGTTATGACACAGGATTCCCAAAAACCCTAGTTCGTGCATCCCTCATGGTTTCCATAAGAAGGAGTCACGAAGGGAGCCATGTGGCTGATCATCAGGAATTTGTCAGATCCTTATCAATTGGACTTGAAAGACAGGGATGATTCTCTTAATCCATCACCAATAGCCAATCTGAAATGAGGAAATGGCAACTCTCGATCAGTTTGCAGGTAAAAGGTGATTTAGTGGAAGAGGCTATAGGGCATTACGGGAAGCCGGATATCTTCAACACGGATCAAGGCAGCCTGTTTATCTGGCCACATGCGTCACGCGGCCCACAGCGTCATACTGTGTGCAGGTCCACGGGAGTCTCTGGGCCGCCTGATATCAGCCTCAACATCGACTGGGATCGCGGCTGCCGATGGTCCTGAACCGACGTCGCTTAGCCATTTCGATCCGGCGACAAACAGACTGACGATGTTGGGAGTGGGGTACGATACGGCCGGGAACCAGACGACCTACGGGTCGTTGACGCTTGAGTATGATGCGGAAAGCCGGATTTCGGTAGTCAAGAACTCGGGCAGCCCATACGTCAGTTATGCATATGATGGCGAGGGCTGGCGAGTAAAGAAGGCCGCGAACGGAGTAACGACGTATTACGTGTATGATGCGCTCGGACGGCCGGCTGTTGAATACTCTGATGAGGTTCCGACAAGTCAAGGCTCATCCTACCTGTTTACTGACATGCTTGGGAGCGTGCGGACGATAACGGATCAGAGCGGGGCTGTGGTGGAATGCTACGATTATCTGCCGTTTGGGCGGATGCTGGAGAGCGGTAGTCACGGGCGCAGTTCCTGCTATCCGAATCCGCCGGATGTGGGTTACAGCAACCGGACGCCTCAGAAATTTACCGGCAAAGAACGGGATAACGAGACGGGACTGGATTACTTCGGGGCGAGATACTTTTCCGCGCCACAGGGAAGGTTCACGTCTGTAGACCCAAAATTGACAGGTGTTCCATTTCCCAAAAATTTGGTGCTGCCACAGTCGTGGAATATGTACGCATACACGATGAATAATCCGCTTAAATATGTGGATCCCAAGGGAGAAGACTTTGAAATGGTAGTAATGTTTCAAGGCGAATTCTCTGATGAGGAAAAGAAGAAAATACTGAAGGCCATCAAAGGCTACTTGTCCAAGCTTGATATCGGAGATGTTGTTGTTCGCCAAGCTGGAGACGAAGACAAGAGGACCTTCGGACAGAAGATGGCGAAGCAACTCTTTTTCTGTAAATTCATTTTTCCTGTGTGACTGGGCCACTGTTCTCCATCCGTAAATGAACCTTTTCAGTCTCCCATTCTTCACCGAATCAGATTCACCCTAATCTAAATTGAATTTACAGAAAGGAAGTTACATCCACCCGGGCAGATACGGACGCGCATCGGAGCTCTGGCAGAAATGTTGGAGAAGAGAAGATGAGCCTGGACCACACAAGAGGGATGCTTCAGCACCTTATCATTCGGGTCCTTCTGAAAAGGTACATGTGGAAGAACCGGACCTCATCCGGAGCGGCGCTGCCGGCACGACAGCGCATCAATCTCATGAACGCGCGCATGCTGCTCAATATTTACGAGCATCGAGGCACCGCAAATATCCTCTCAGGCTTTCTGGTCCCTGCGGAACTGCTGCACGCCTACGGCACCTCTCAGATGTTTACGGAAAATCTTGCTGCCACCATCGCCGCAGCCGGCTATGCAAAACGGACTCTGGAGCATGCCGAGCGCCTCGGATTCAGCCGGGATGGTTGCTCCTTTCATCGGGCTACACTGGGCGCCGGACTCTTGGGTATTTTGCCCAGGTTTGATCTGATCATTGCCACCTCTCATCTCTGCGACGGTCAAAACAAAGCGCTCGAGGAGCTTGCGATTCGGACTGGAACTGCTTACATGCTTCTCGACGTTCCGAATGATGGCAGCCCTGCTTCTGTGGATTACCTTGCCGCGCAACTGGAAGAACTGGAAGACAGAATTGCCGAACTGACCGGCCGTCGCGCGCGGTTGCAGGATTGGGAAAGATTTTTCGGTTACAGCAATCAAACGCGCGACATGATGCTGCGACTTTCGGAGCTCCGACGTGCCAGGCCCTGCCCGCTCTACGGTAAAAGCGCATTCAATCTGGCCTTTCAATCCGCGCTCATGGTGGGAACTGAATTCCTTACTGACTGTTACAAAGATCTGCTTAGGGAAGTAGAGGGACTGAAGGCAGAGGATTTAACCGGAGAGAAATTTCGCATAGGGTGGCTTTTGGCCTATCCATACTTTTCCGACAATTTCATTCCCTTTCTCGAATCAACACTTGGTGTCCGCGCGGTAACGGAGGAATTCTCAGAGGTGTTTTGGGATCCTCTCGATCCGGGACAGCCAATGAGAAGCCTTGCCCGGAAAATGCTGCAGAATCCGAATCTCGGCCCCGTGAGCAACCGGGTTCAAGTTGTTGAAAAGATGGTGCGGGATTGCGGGCTTCATGGAGTGTTGCACTACTCGCACATGGGTTGCCGCCAGGGCTGTGGCGGTGTGCGGCCGATTGCCGATGCGCTCAAGAAACTGAACATTCCATTTCTTGACCTTGACGGCGACTGCGTTGACAGCCGCAATTACTCAAAAGGTCAGACCATGACGCGCCTGCAGGGTTTTGTGGAGCTGATGGATGCGAGAAGAGTTGTGAATCCACGGATAAGGAATAATGATCATTTTTATCTCGGCATTGATATCGGATCTCTTTCAGCCAAAGCTGTTGTGATCAACGGCAGCGGAGAAATGGTTTTCGACAGCGTCATCCTGACCGGAGCCAGCAGCAAGAAGGCTGTCGAGAAACTGCGTCACGCGATCTTTCATGATCAGGCTTTTGACGGAAAGATTCTTCAATGCGTGGCTACCGGTTATGGACGCGGGGTTGTGGGGTTTGCAGACCGGCAGGTGACCGAAATTACCTGCCACGCCCGTGGCATGGCTCATGTTGCCAAGGGTGTTCATACGATTATTGATATTGGCGGGCAGGGCACGAAAGTAATCGCCATTGAAGATGACGGCCAGGTTCGCGCTTTTGCAATGAACGATAAGTGCGCAGCCGGAACCGGGCGTTTTCTGGAGACGATGGCCCGCACGCTCGAAATCGATATCGAGGATCTTGCCGCACATGCTCTTGAGGCAAAGAAGTCGATCGCCATTTCGTCAATGTGTACGGTGTTTGCTGAGAGCGAGGTGGTTTCGCTGATCGCGGATGGAACCCCGGTTACAGAAATTGCGCGCGGAGTGTGCGCCGCCCTCGCCGCGCGCACAGCGGCCTTGCTGGAGAGGGTAGGGCGGCAGGACAAGATCGCCATGAGCGGCGGCGTGGCAAAGAACGCCGGTGTGGTAAAAGCTATCGAGCGAGCATTGGACACTCGTCTGGAAATGTCCTCTAATCCTCAAATCATCGGCGCCCTCGGCGCTGCTCTCATCGCCAGGGACGGAGATCGATGATCCGCTGCAGATGCGTCACCTGATCCTGGCGTGATACCGCTGCAGCGAGACGGCTTCGGGATCCCGCTGCCGGTAGGCGGCTATCCCTTTTGCCGCCGCCCTCGCGGCCGCCATGGTCGTCACATACGAAACCTTGTGCTTGATTGCCGCCTTCCGTATGTACGAATCATCCGACGTGCCGCGTTTCCCGATAGGAGTATTGATGACGAGCTGCACTTCTCCGTTCTTTATGGCATCGACGATATTCGGCCGCCCGGCATTCATCTTGAGGATCTTCTCGGCTTCCACGCCGTTGTCGGCAAGATACTGCTGAGTCCCTTCCGTCGCTTTGATTTTGAATCCGAGCCGGTGGAATTCGCGCGCCACGTCGAGCGCTTCGGGCTTGTCCGGATCGGTAACTGAAATCAAAACGGTGCCGCTCTGCGGCAGCAGCTGCTGCGCCGCTTCCTGAGCCTTGAAGAACGCAAGCTCGAATGAATCGGCCATCCCGAGAACTTCACCCGTCGAGCGCATTTCGGGTCCGAGAACCGGATCAACTTCATGGAACATGTTGAAGGGGAAGACCGCTTCCTTGACACCGTGATGGGGAATGTGCCTGGGGGTAAGATTCAGATCTTTCAGTTTGCGTCCGAGCATGAGCTGCGTCGCGATGCGCACCATCTGGATGTTGCATACTTTCGAAACCAGGGGGACGGTCCGTGATGCCCGCGGATTGGCCTCGAGGACGTACACCTTATCATCCGCAATCGCATACTGAATGTTGATCAGGCCCAGCACCTTGAGTTCGACGGCCATCTTCCTCGTATACTCCTCGATGGTCCTGCGGTGCTGTTCCGAAATACTCACCGGGGGGAGAACGCAGGCCGAATCGCCCGAGTGGATTCCCGCCAGTTCGATGTGCTCCATGATTGAAGGAACAAATGCGTCGGTGCCGTCGGAAATGGCATCGGCCTCGCACTCGAGGGCGTTTTCCAGGAACTTGTCGATCAGAATCGGCAGATCGGGCCAGACCTCAACCGCCTTTGATACGTACGTGGTCAGGTCTTCCTCGTCGTGGACCACTTCCATGCCGCGGCCGCCCAGAACGTAGGACGGGCGAACCATCAGCGGATAGCCGATTCTTTCCGCAATTTCGAGAGCTTCATCCACATTGTGCGCCATGCCCGATGGGGGTTGCGGAATACCCAGCTTCTCCATCATGACTCGGAAGTGGTCCCGGTCTTCCGCAAGATCGATCACGTCAGGAGAAGTGCCCAGTATTCTGACTCCGGCGCGCTCGAGTTCACGGCAGATGTTCAGCGGCGTCTGGCCGCCGAACTGGATGATCACCCCTTCAGGCTTCTCTTTCTCATAGATGCTCAGAACGTCCTCGACCGTCAGCGGTTCGAAATAGAGCTTGTCCGAAGTATCGTAGTCTGTCGACACGGTCTCGGGATTGCAGTTGACCATGATGGTTTCGTATCCGAGATCACGCAGGGCGAAGGCTGCATGGACGCAGCAGTAATCGAATTCGATCCCCTGACCTATGCGGTTGGGCCCGCCTCCCAGAACCATGATCTTCTTACGATCGCTGGTCTTGACCTTGTCGGGTGCATTATAGGTGGAGTAGTAGTACGAGGCGTTTTCCACGCCCGAAACCGGAACCGGCTCCCACCCCTGGACTACTCCGAGGGCAATACGCCGCTTCCGTATATCTTCTTCGGGCACCCGCAGCAGGCCGGCGAGGTATCGGTCGGCGAAGCCGTCCTTCTTGGCCTGTATCAGAAGGCCATCGGGCAGATCGCCTCCCTTGAACTGGAGGATCTTTTCCTCGAGGTCAACGAGTTCCTTCATCTGCTCGATGAACCATGCCTTGATGCGGGTCCGTTCACTGAGCTCACTGACGGATGCTCCCTTGCGCAGCGCTTCGTACATGATGAAGACGCGCTCGCTTGTGGGATACCAGAGCATGTCCATCAGTTCTTCCACGGTCTTCTGATTGAAGTTCCTGGCGAAACCGAGTCCCATCCGGCCGATTTCGAGAGAGCGGATAGCCTTCTGGAGGGCTTCCTTGTAGTTCTTCCCGATGCTCATGACTTCGCCCACGGCGCGCATCTGGGTGCCAAGACGGTCTTCGGCTCCCTTGAACTTCTCGAAGGCCCAGCGGGCGAATTTCACTACGACATAGTCTCCCCAGGGCGTGTACTTGTCGAGAGTCCCTTCGCGCCAGTACGGAATTTCATCCAAAGTGAGGCCGCCGGCAAGAAGCGAAGAGACAAACGCGATAGGGAATCCTGTGGCCTTCGACGCCAGAGCCGAGGAGCGCGAGGTTCGCGGATTGATCTCGATGACGACCACGCGGCCCGTTTTCGGGTCGTGGGCGAACTGAACGTTGGTTCCACCGATGACCCCGATCGCGTCCACGATTTTGTAGGCGTAGTCCTGGAGTTTCTTCTGCAATTCAGGCGCTATGGTAAGCATGGGCGCCGAGCAGAACGAGTCTCCCGTGTGGACCCCCATGGCATCGATGTTCTCGATGAAGCAGACCGTGATTTTCTGCCCCTTGGCGTCGCGCACGACTTCGAGTTCGAGTTCTTCCCAGCCCTCGACCGACTCTTCGATCAAAACCTGGCCGACCAGGCTCGTTGCCAGCCCGCGCATTACAACAAGGCGAAATTCTTCGAGATTGTACACGAGGCCGCCGCCTGTTCCGCCCATCGTATAGGCCGGCCGTATCACGCAGGGAAGATCGATCTTCTCCAAAATCCGCTCGGCTTCTTCCAGACTCAGTGCTGTCTCGCTCCTGGGAATTTCAATGCCGAGCTGATTCATCGTATTCTTGAACGCCTGTCTGTCTTCACCGCGTTCGATGGCATCTTCGGTCACGCCTATGATCCGGACGCCGTATTTCTCGAGGATTCCTTCTTTGGCCAGCTGGGAGGACAAGTTCAGGCCGGTCTGTCCGCCCAGATTCGGCAGCAGCGCATCCGGCCGTTCATTCGCAATGATTCTCTCGAGCGATCTCACGTTGAGGGGTTCGATGTAGGTGACATCGGCCATGCCGGGATCGGTCATGATCGTGGCGGGATTCGAATTGACGAGTATTATCTTGTACCCGAGTTTGCGCAGGGCTTTGCAGGCCTGGGTCCCGGAATAGTCGAATTCGCACGCCTGTCCGATGATGATCGGTCCGGACCCTATAATCAGTATCGTCTCTATATCATTGCGTTTAGGCACAAGACTCTCCAATCTGCTCTGCGATTTGATCCATGGACATAGTGTGACGGCACATATTATTAGTGCCCGGCGGTTCTGTCAATCTGCGCCTGTGCCGCCGCGTCCGTAGTATTCCCTGATTGCACTGAGAAGCGAGGCTATGGTGTTCTGTTTCGGAACGATTTCCGGGAGTTTGCCGAACGACTCGACGGTTGCCCCGGTGACAGGACCGATCACGGCGACGGCGGCCCTGCCCAGAATTTCCAGCCGTTCTTCCTCATTGTAGAGCTCCAGGAAATTTCTTACTGTTGAAGAGCTGGTAAAGACGACCAGATCCGGTCTTTTCGTCCGCAAAGCCTCCATCGTGCGCTCGTCCAGCCGTCCGGGGACAGTTCTGTAACAGGGGACGAGGTCCACCGTGGCGCCGCCGGCGGCGAGCGCCTGAGGCAACACGTCCCTCCCTTCCTGGGCACGCGCAATGAGCACCTTCCGCCCTCTGAGGGACCCGGGGCCTTCAACATTTTCCAGCGCTTCCACCACTCCTTCAGCCACGTACTTATCCGCGATCAGGGCGACTTTGCATCCGTACTCGCGCACGGCTTCGGCCGTTGCCGGTCCGATAGCGCAGATTCTCGGCAGCTCGCCGGTAATCCCCAGCTCCTTCTTGCGCCGCATGAAGAAGCTCACGCCGTATGCGCTCGTGAACACAAGCCAGTCGTATTCGGCCAGCGACTTCAGCGCCCGGTCGAGGGGAACCTTGTCTTCGATTTCCACAGTCTCGATTATCGGAACCCGGAGCACAAATGCGCCCATCCCGGACAGGCCTGCGGCCAGTTCTTTCATCTTCTTTGCGCTGCAGGCGGCAAAGACGGTCCGGTTCAGCAGAGGCAAAGAGTGAATGGATCGATCATCAGAGACGGTCAAGAATTGCACGCCCCCCTCGGGCCAGAATGAGATTGGCTAATGACGCAGCGGCTTCCACCGCGGCTTCCGTTGTGGCCCGTACGGAATCCCGCACGATCTGTTTCCCGTCCGGGGAGGCTACCAGCCCCTCGATGAGCACCTGGGCGCCGTCCATGCGTGCATGTACGGCTGCGGGGACGTTGCACCCGCCTGATATCGCGTGCAGGAACATCCGTTCGGCCGATACCGTCACCTCAGCTGTTCTGTCATTCAGAGGAGTGACGAGCGCGGCGGTACGGGGGTCCTGGCGGCGGATTTCAATGGCAAGCGCCCCCTGTCCGGGTGCGGGAAGCATTTGGGAAAAATCGAGCGGGGTGGTTATCCGGTCCTGAAGCCCGAGCCTGTTGAGGCCGGCGCAGGCAAGAATAATGGCGTCGTATTCTCTCTTTTGGAGGCGATTCAGGCGCGTGTCCACGTTCCCACGGATATCCACGATTTTCAAATCGGGCCGCATGGCGAGCAGCTGTGATTGCCTCCGTATGCTCCCGGTGCCCACAACCGCACCTGGCGGTAATCCCATCACTCCTGCCGATTCTCTCGCGATCAAAGCGTCGCGCGCGTCTTCGCGCCCGGGGATTGCCGCAATTTCCAGTTGCGGCTGAATCGTTGTGGGTAGGTCCTTCATGCTGTGAACGGCGATATCGATCTCTTCTTCTACGAGCGCCTGTTCGAGCTCTTTAACGAAGACTCCTATGGATGAAGACGCCCGAATCGACGCCGCCGGGCTTTTGTCCGCCGATGTCTTTATGATCTTGACCGCCACGTCGATGCCCGGAAAACGGCTGAGTATCATGTCCCTCACCCATCCGGACTGGGCCAGCGCCAGGGCGCTGCCGCGGCTCCCTATGACTGTCATGCCAAATCCTCACGCTTTTCGTTCCCCGCACCAGGAAAGGAGTTCATTTAACACCCCTGCTGTCGGTAGTTTTGAAGATACGTTCAATCAGATCCATGTAGGCCGAACGGTGGCCGGAGTCGGGGCTGTTCCTGATCTGGGTGACAAGCGGATGCGCGATCTTGCCGGCAATGCGTGAGATCATCGTCTCGAGTTCCTGAACGTGCCTCGATTCCTGAGGACCGATCTTGTTGAGGGCGCGGCGCAGCTCCGTTCTGCAGATCTCTTCGATGCGGTCCTGGATCTGCATCACGACAGGCCCGACTTCGACGGAGTTCATCTTCCTGCAGAAAGCCTGGACTTCCTGGAAAACGACTTTCTCAGCGGCTGCCGCCGCCCGCGTGCGCTCCTGCAGGTTTGCCTCGACGACGGCGGCCAGATCATCGACGTCGTAGCAGAACACGTTGTCGACGGCACCGACAGCAGGATCCACGTTTCTCGGAACGGAAATATCGACAAACGCTATTGGAGCGTTTCTGCGCTGGTGCATGATGCGCTGAACCATGGTGCGATCGATCAGCACTTCTTCCGCCCCGGTCGACGTAATCACGATATCGACCCTGGATATCCACTCGGACAGGGAAGTGAACGGCACCGCTATGCCGTTGAAGCGTACGGCAAGCTCTTTGGCCGCCTGAGGACTGCGGTTGGCGACGTAAACCGCCCTGGCGCCGGCTTCGGCAAGATGCCGGATTGCGGCCTCTCCCATTTTGCCCGCGCCCACGATGAGAATGCTCTTCCTGTCGAGCTCTCCAAAAATCTTTCGGAGCAATTCGACAGCAGCCGAGCTCACCGAAACCGGATACTCTCCTATGCTGGTTTCCGAGCGCACCCGCTTTGCCGTGCGAAACGCTGCCTGCAGCAGGCCGTTCAGCCCTCCCTTGACTGTCGATGCGTCGACAGCCGCCTTGTAGCAGGCTTTCATCTGGCCGAGGATCTGCGGTTCCCCGAGTACCATCGAATCGAGTGAACTTGCGACGCGAAAGACGTGCTGCACGACCTTCTGTCCGGTATAGCGGTACAGCGCGGGCTGAAGTTCGGACAAGGGGACGCCGCTGTGGCCGGAGAGAAATGATTCGATGTCGGCGAAGCCGTCGGAACCGGATTCAACACAGCAGATGACTTCCACACGGTTGCACGTCGAGACAATCATCGCCTCCTGGATCGATGGTTGCGCGGCAAGATGCTTCAAACCGAGCTTCATCTGCTCGGCATTGAATGCCGCCGTCTGCCGGAGATCCAGCCTGGCCGTCCTGTGGCTTAATCCTGCAAGTGCGAAGTTGAACATCTGCAACCTGAGTCCGGAGAACCGATCCGCCCGGCTTTTCCCAAAGCGAGCGTCACAGATACGTATGCAGTCCCCAATTTACACCAAAAGTAAACAAAGTCGATACGAACCCGACGATGCTGATGTAGGCGACCCGTCTTCCGCACCACCCGTTGGACAGGCGGTAATTCACGAGAATCAGATAAATCGTCCAGGTTATCAACGATGCCGTCTCCTTGGGATCCCAGCTCCAGAATCTTCCCCACGCCTGCTGTGCCCAGAAGGCACCGGTGACTATCGTCAGAGTCATGGAGACGAATCCCGCGAACGAGGCATGGCGAATCAGTTCGTCGCATACCTGCAGCGAGGGGAGACGAAAGTACAGAAAACGAAAGTTCTTTTCCTTGAGTTCGTTTTCCTGCACCAGGTAAAAAATACCTGATACGAATGTAAGAAAGAAGGCGGCGTACGCGAGAAAGGCCACTCCGCTATGGAAATAGACCCATCCGCTTTTCAGCGCGGCCGGGATCGAATGGTTCTCCTCCCATATCACCTGGGAAACCATCGCCAGAACAGACGAAAGAGGGAGAATGAAGGCGCCCAGAGCGGTTATCCTGTAGCGGATGTACGCGATCATGAACGAGAGCGAAATGCACCATGCGAAGAAACAGAGCGCCTCAGGCAGGTTGGTTATGGGGAAATGCCCGCGTTCGAGCGATAGTGAAATCAGAAACAGCGTGTGGCACGCAAACCCCACGGCAACCAGGATCAGCGCAATTTTTACAAACGTCTGCCGTT
>JAAYAM010000071.1 GCA_012719355.1 Acidobacteriota bacterium | reverse complement strand
CTGCAGGACGGGAGTGATGGGGGGGAGTCCTTTCGCGATCACATCCGTCACTTTCTTGACCGTCCTTCTCATCGGCACCGGCTCGTCCTGAGGCGGGATGCGTTCCTGTGCGCCTGCCCAGTCCTCCTCGAAGATTCTTACCAGGCGGCCGACTATCCGGGGATTCCGGACGATTATTCCTGCCTCCCTGCGTGAATCGAGTTCAACCTGGCGCAGGCTCTGGCTTCCTATGAAGGCCTGGCTGCGGTCGCGGATTATCGTGCGGGCATGCAGGCGCAGGTCGTTCAGCTTTCTGGCGGACAGCCCTGTGGCGCGCTGCGTCACGCGCCCGATGATGCCGATGTCGACTCCCGCATGCTTCTTTTCCTGGAGCAGCCGTACCATCGAACGGTCTGTTATGCGCGGATCATAAATGAGGAGTTCTTTTCTTGCTCCCTTGATGAAATTCGACAGCTGCCGGCGGGCATTTACGGGGCTGACCAGGAAAGTCGGGAGCGCAGCTGCGTAGTTCCGGCGTTTCACATCCGCTTCAAAGAGCTTCACCGCTTCCTGGACAATCCGTTGATCTTTCGTGACGATCCCGAAACTGCGGCTCCGCTCGATGTCCACGTAGGTGAAGTTGAATGCCAGCAGATACAGGATGCTGCGGTCGACTATGAGGAGTTTGTCGTGGTACCGGATTAGATCGCCGGCCGTCCTGGCAACCGTGATCCCCGAGTCGAGCAGGCGGAACTCAAGCCGTCGCAGCCCGTCTTCTCCGCCGCGGTTGGTGCGGGCGATCAGGGCGTGAACGAAGACTCCGCGATTAACGGCGTTCTGCAGCGCCAGTTCGATTTCCTGCCGGTCCAGCCTGAAGATAACCAGTTCGACGCTCTTCCTCGCACCGTCGATCGCTTGCACCAACGGCACCACGCTGTCGACCGGTTGCACCAGCAGTCTCAACCCCATACCTCCGGAACCTGCTTCGAACCTCTTAGCAATTATGGTATATGCAACCCGGGTGCCAGAGGATTAGTCGTTGGTAAATCGGCGGTTTGCAGACGTGACAGCCTGACAGTCGGGTAAACTTTTCCGGAATCGCGCTCTATGGTTATCCGTTCTCTCCGGTCAGGCGGGCAATCTGGAGAAGATAAAATCTGAGGAGATCCTGCTGCTCGCCCCTGAGGGCCTGCTCTTCGATCTCCGCGATGCGCTCCACCTCCTGCAGAGCGCGGATGATTGTCACCGGTATCTCGACCAGCCCCTCAGAGGCCGCCGCCAGATATTCGTATGCCGCAGAGAGGAACTGCCGCATTTCATCGTCGGCCCGCGCCATGCGGAAGAAGTTGTGCAGGTGAGACGACAGCCTGAGATTCCTGGGCTGCCGGGGGACCTCGGACGACTTCATTGTCGTCGACAGCGAGTGCAGCGCCACTGCGAGTTCCGTAAAACTCTTGACGCGCTGGAAAACAGGCTTTTCCAGCAGGGTCCATGCCTTCGAGCGCCAGAACCGCACCTCTTCGGGCTGCTTGAGGAGACGCTCCGTTTCTTTCGCCCATTCGGGATCGACGGGGCCGGCGATCCCGTCCATCAGCCGCTGCAGCGAAGTATTGAACAGATCAGGCTGCAGGAGCACGGCAAGATCGGGCCGAAGTGTCGGGAGCAGGTCCGGGTTGAATGTGCCGTTTCTGAAGAAATCAGAAATCTCTATGCCGTGCCTGCGAAGGAGTTCCTGCTGGAAGAGGACCAGGTACTTCGACATCGCGTCAACGTCTTCCCTTAATGCCAGGAAAGCCGAATTCCCGGCCGGGAAGGCCTGCTCCATGCGCTTAAGATAGGTCAGTTCCGTATCGTGGAAGAGGCGCAGCGAGTTCAGGATTTCGTAAACCGGAAGGACCGGCAGGATGCGGCCGGCCATCACAGATTCCGCGTCACCTTCGCCATGCTGGTTTCTCGCCAAATGGTCAAGTGCGCGGAACAGGCCCGTCGTCAGCTGGCTGATTCCGAGGACTGCGGTCTGTGCCTGGTTGTGCGCGATCGCCCGGAGCATGCTGCCATACTTCGAGGCCGGCACAGTCTCGGCAATGCGCTCCAGAATCTGTTGTCCTTCAACTCCGCCTCCGTTCTGACGGGGCCTTACCGTGGGACGGTCACGCAATGCAGGCATGGTGCGCGCAATGAAGTACGACACGGCGTAAATGCCGATTACGTCCTCTTCGCGGCCGTAGAGGATCTGCCTGAAGTTCTCGGTGAGCAGCGCGGTGAAGTCCTCGAATGCCTTCTCCCGAGTTCCGATCGTCAGCCTCTCCATCTCCTGTTCGCCGCGTTTCCTGAACTGCAGCCGCGTTTCTACCAGCTCTTCGCTGGCGCGAATGAGATTGTCCTTGTGGATCTTCTGCGACTCTCTGATATGGTGCAGAAGCTGGGAGAGGTCCTCGACCTGCAGATAGCGGAGTCTTTCCGAAACGGCGCTCTGGAAAGTACGGAGCGCTCCGCCCGCGAATACCCCCATCATCGGGGTAGTTGCATACTGGGTGTTCTTCCGCGTTGATGCGCTGAGATGGCGTAAGAAGCGCCGTTCTGAATCGGGCGAGGCCGTGAAGGCGGAAACGCCGGAAACGTCGGCATAGTATCCCCCCTGGCGCTGCATCGGTTCCCCTGACCCGAGCTTGACGCGGATGTTGCCGCCGAGGCCGTGTTCAGCGAACCAGAGCATTGCCTCATACTTCGCTTGCCGGTACACACTCGCTCCTGCGGCCTGTCCAATCTGCTGGCTGAGGTCCGATCCGGCAATGAAAATCTCGGAAACCATTTCGGCGAACCGGTGCTCAGGTTCCTGTCCGCTTCTCCGGCTCTGAAGCGCATACTCCCAGAGTTTGCCAAGGTATCGCGGAATCGCACTTACGGAAGCCACGTCTTCAAAGAGCGGGATGAGCCATACAGGCGGAAGATCGGAGTCGGGGTGCTCTCTCAGCACCTGCTCCCGCCGCGCAATCATCTTTCGCTCCAGGGCAATGAGCGCTTCAGGACGGCTGGACATGCTTACCTGCAGCCCCGCAACCATCACCGGATTTCCGTACCTGCCTGAGATCTCATTTATTTCATGTATGTTGTGAACTGTAGTATCGATTGCAAACTGGTCGTGCACGGTGATCAGCTTCTGGGTGATGCGCGGCGTGATCACCAGCCGCTGCAGCAGGTCCCGGTAAAGGGAAGCTTCCTGCAGGAGCGCCGGATTATGCAGGTTCTCTACGATCGCGGGAATGGACTGATGCAGGAACTTGCGCAGCGTCTTGTTCAGCCCGAAATAGTACTCGAGCATCTCCTTCCGCCGGCGGCGCAGGTCGAGCATGCGACGCTCCGTACGGTCGTTGTGCTTCCACAGGTCGGTCAGCGGATCGTGCGCCAGATGGAGCGTCATGCCTAATTTCCGGAGCCGTCCGGGAGTCGAAGTAAACGGGAGCACGCCGCGGTAGCGTTCTTCCAGCTGCTGCGTCAGCCTCGTGATCTCGTTCAGCAGGTGTGTGAAGCGACGGTTGTTCTGATCGAGACGTTCAAGCTGCGACAGGATCTCGGGTCCGGGATCAACTGACTGACTCGCGAGAAGTCTGGTCAATGCCGCAAGCCGGGTGACATTGCGGATCAGGACGGATGCGATCAGACGGTGCCCCTGTCCTGACGGCCTGTTGCTGCCGTCCCAGTCGCCCCAGAACGAAAGGAATGCGGGCTCTTCGGCGTCCGCGTGCAGAGAAGTGAAAATCTCGGCCGCGATGTGCACGTCGAGATCCAACAGCAGTTCATGCGATTCCTCGCTCGAACTGATCGGGACGCTCATGCCGAAAAACTCCCGGATCAATTCATCGCATGCTTCAGCCACAAGAGTGTCCGGTACTCTGCGCGTCCGGAGAAGCTCTCCCATGATCCGCTCGAACACCGCCTCGGCCCTGATCGAGTACATCTGGGTGGGATGGACTGTTCGGTCAAGCAGCCTGTGGTGGAACGCGTGCCGGCGTCTTTCCAGGCTGTCCTTGAAGAATTCGCGCTCGAGCACCCTGGACAGGCTTCTCCCTCCATCGTCCCGGTTCCTTCTCGCCAACTGATCGGCGATCCCTGAGCGGTCAAGGAACCTGCGCTCAAACAGATCGAGTCTTTCACCCAGATACTCGTCCGTGAACCGGCTGATGTGGGCACTGTCATAGAATTCCGCCCTGAGCGAGGGCGCCGGGCGTCGGACCGCTCTGGAGCACTGATCCGCAATCCGCTCTCTGATCCGTTTCCATTGCTCCCGGCGCAGTTCTTTCAGGTCGCGGTGCTGTTCCGCGATGCCGCGCATCGGCAGGAGCTTGCGGTTGTAATTTGCGTCTTCTTCCGAGATGAGACGGTTCAGATCGATCAGGACTCGACGCGTTTTTTTCTGCAGGGTTTCGGCGCCGTCGGTGCCTCCGAGAGTAAGGCGAAATGCCTTGCGCGCCATTTCGAATCCGAAATCCGAGTGGGCGAACGTAGCAAGCGGCACCATCCCTATTCCCTGCCGCGCCAGTCCGGATGCGAGCCATTCCAACGAGAGTCCCGAGGGGAGACGGTCGATGATCATGAGCGGATACATTGCGCCGCGCGGAGACACTATCCTGATTTCGAAAGGATTCCGCTCCCTGGGAAGATTCCTCACCGCGTCTTCCAGCGCCCGCGTACGCTCAAGGAATATGCGGTTCCGCAGCCTCCAGTAGGCGTCGCATATCTCCCTCGAGTTGCGATAGAAAAGGTAAGCCATAAAAATAGCCGCCACATTCGGCCGGATGGTCTCATTGACCCTGCGGAAACGTTCCCTTAGAACCGCATCCCTGACCTCGATTACCGAAACCCTTGCTCCGGCGAAGCAGTCGGTCTTCGAGAGTGAGTGTATGGTGACGACCCGATCGGCATCGACGCCCCTGATGAGTCCACGCCGGACGGCGCCGCCGGCAATCTGCCGGAGAGTCTTGATCCGCGGGAGTTCTCGCGACGGCATCACATTCTGGTAAGAGAGGTCGTCCACGACCAGGACTCCCATTCCGAGAAGTCCTACCAGCAGCCGCTCGACCTCTGATTCGTTGAAAATCTGTCCTGTGGCATTATGCGGATTGTTGATCACAACCGCTCCATAAGAAAGCCATGCAGGATCAGCGGCGATCTTATCGCGCACCGCTTCTACGATCGCGTCCGCATCGAGATCGAAATCAGGCTTAAGCGGGACAGAATGAATCGAAGGAAAGCATTGTTCGTAACTCCAGCTCAAATCCGGAATCACCACCTCGCGTATGCCGCAGTGGAAGCCGAGAAGCCCCAGGGCGGTTCTGGCCGAACCGCTGATGACGCTGCAGTCCTGGAAGCGGTATTCCGGATGGTGCCTGATGAACGCTGAGATGAAAGCCGACTCGAGCGACTCAACCCATTCGGGATCTCCGCAGTGTGCCAGGAATCCGTTCAAAAGCTCCTTCGAGTCGAGCGCACCGAAAGGATCCGGCGCCGGGAGCGAGGCCGCAAGCCGCGCGCGCGACGACGCTCTTTCTGCCGTCTCCGCCAGGTTCCGGAGTGCCGACTCGATCTTCACGCTCCTTGATTCAATGATGCGGGCAAGACTCCTTTCGACCCTGGCCGCACACGATGCCAGGGCTGACTCCGATTCCTGCCGCAGCGCGAATCCTTCAAACGGAGGATCAACCTGAATGCCATCCTTCGGGTCATCGACACCCGAAGCACCGGGCTGTTTCTGATCGAGAGCATACGATACGAACTCGATCTCGGAAGCCGACGGGGTCCCTTTGAGTTGAAAATGAATCAGTTCAAAGAGGTTCAGGTAGTCGGCCGGGCCGGCGACAAGTACCACCGACTGGTTTCTCAGCTGCGGAGAAAAGATCTCGGGAGAAATGAACCGGAGTACCCGGTTCATCAGTTTCGCTTCGCGCGCGAGGGAGATGTGGTTTGGGGCATCGTTCCCCTCAATAAAAAAGAGCGGCTGTTCCAGGCTGAACTGCCTCAGGGAACGCCTGGTCTCCTCGCCCGTACACGCGCCGAGCACCAGGAAATGCGGGTGTCTTGGGTCGTCTCTCACCCTCTCTTTCAACCGTCGCACCGCTTCCTTCTCGTCATCCGGCAGGAGCTCGAATTGCAGCCCTTCGATGCTGTCGAAGTGGATTGGCAGCGAAGTCCTGTACATATACACGTGGGCCGGCTGTATCGCGAGGCTCCAGGAAAGCCCCATGAACAGCACCCGCAGGGCTTCCAGAAATCCTCCCGAGGCGAGCACGATCTCTCGCTGGTTCGAAGTCTTGCCCAAGTCGTAGGTAAGTGATTCAGGCTGCTTTGTCAGCCATTCGTGAAACGCGATTACCAGCTTGCTTGGGGCTGATCTGGAATAGCCTCCGCGAGGCATGTAAGGGCCGCTCTTGCGCACAAGCTCGATGAAGAACTGCAGTTTCGGCCGGTCGGATTCGCTCCAGCCCAGCGCGGCAAGGAACTCCCCATGCCGGTCGTCCCGAAAATAATCGGCGCGCACATCGAGTCCCGTCATTATGCGCAGGTATGCTGAAGTGAGCCTCGGGTCCTGAACCGGATTCCCGATGTGGAAGTTCACGCGGTCTTCGGGCGAGGCGACCGACGAAGCAGTCGCCTCGCTGATCTCGGAGACGGTTGCGGCACGCGTCGGCTTCAGGCGGAAATGTTCAAAAGGATCCATAGCCAGATTGCAGGTAGCCGGACTTCGGGATTACTTCTTTCTGACGAGATACCCTTCCAGTGCGTCTTTGATGACCGACTGAAACATCCCCAGGAGATCGGAGCCCTGTGCGTCGGCAGGTCCCAGCGACACGATGGTGCGCGCATTCTTAAGGCTCTGGCTCGCTTCAGCCAGCCGCGCTGCCTGCGGAGTCAGGAGCAGGAGTTCCGGGTTTTCCTTGAGCATGCGCAGCTCTTCCGCATCAAACTCGAGCCGCATGCGGTTGAGACGCAGTTCGTGTTCAGCCCTGGCATCGGCAAGTGCGGTCTCTTTTTCAAACTGCATCATTTTGAGCTCGTTCTTGCGCAGCTCCAACTCGTTCTCGAGTGCGCTGATCTCCTCGTCGGCCTTCAGCCTGGCTTTCGCCGCGGCGATGCGTGCCTCCTGGTTCAGTTTCTCGGTATGCTCGAGGATACGAGCCTGCTCGCGCTGTCTCAGCGCGTCGGCTATCTGTGCATTCACCGGCTCCAGCGAGAGAACCGCCAGCGAGATAATCTCCAGGCCAAGCATCGTCCTGGTCTCGTGCGAACGCTCGTTGAGATAATGGCTGAGCTTCTCCGATGACAGTTCCTCGATTTCGCGCTGCTCCGCGAATTCCTTGATGTAGCTCTGCAGAAGTACTTCGAGTTCCTTGGCCGCATGCCCCACGGCCGACATGCTCCATCCTCCGACGCGTATCAGGACCGTAAGATGCTCCAGCGATGCAGCCACGGCAACCGAGATCTTGACCCGGACATCCAGATTCCCCTTTGCCGAAGCTTCAACTGTCAGCATGGACGAATGAACGGTCCTCGATATGGGAAGACTGAAGTGCCTCGGATAGAAGCGGAACTTCCTGATCCCGAGCCGGCCGTCCCGGCCTTCAAACAGGACTATCTGGTCGGGCTTCCGAATCCGGTATTCGAGGGCGATAACGATACAGGCAACAACTATCAAACCGATGACGTAGGCCATACTGCACTCCCGGGCTTCTCCTGAACCAACAGATAGTAGTCTATACAGGGATTCAAATCCAGAAGAGACATGAGGCTGCTCACAAGCTTGCAGCGGACGTCATCGGCCGTCCGGCTGCCCGGGTCAGAACCGGTACGAGAGGTTCACATGGACATTCCTGCCCGGTTCAAAGACCCTGGCTCCTGAGCGAAAAGGATCTCTCTGGTAAGACAGGTGCTCATGATATGCACGATCAAAGAGGTTGTTCAGCCCTATCCTGAACACCATCCCTTTGAGATTCATACCCGCCTTGAGATTTGCAGTTCCGTAACCAGGCGTATGCTGCTCTCCCAGAAGAGCGTTGACATTCCTCTGGGCGCCTGCGAACACCGCTTCGATTTCCGCCATGAGTCTGCCGGTTTCGTAGCGCAGGCTCGTCCGGGAACGCACCGGCGGTATTTCCGCGAGATCAGTCGACGGGATGTTCCTTGCGGGATCCGCATCCTGCCGCCCCCTGACATAAGAGAAATCGGTGGAAAAGAAGATGTCGCGGGTGATGACCCAGGAAACCAGGAACTCTCCGCCGTGTATCTTTCCGGTGACATTCCGGTATGTACGCGCCCCGGTATTCATCACTCCCGGAGAAGGGTTGACTCTGGCTTGAGGTACTACGGTGATGTAATCGGCAATGTGGTCGTAATACAGGGTGGCTTCCAGCAGAAGGCTTTTCCTGCGGAAAGAGGCTTTTCCTTCCACTCCGGTGTTGCGGCTCGGTTTGAGCGATGGATTGCCGACCCAATCCGTCCCCATCCTGGAGAGGGCGAAATAGCGCTCGCGGGCGTCCGGCACCCTGACGGTGTGTCCCGCTCCGATTGCCAGTTCGATCGAAGAAGGTATTCTGTAGCTCAGCCGCACGTTCCCGGAAGGGAAGTTGTTTGTGGCGGAAGTCCGGCTCGTCGAATTGTACGCAAAATAGAGGTTTGTATTTGCCAGTGCCGGGTCGGCGGCCGACGTGACCGAATCGAATCTTCCTCCCGTCCGCAGCTTGATCCGCTCTGAAAGATCTCTGGAATACTCGAAGAAGACCCCCATATCATCCGTCCGGACATCCGGAATGGAGTACTGCGGCGCATAGCTGCGGCCGGCAAATTCCGTGGTGGCGCCCCAGTTGCGCCTGAATGCCTCTATTCCGATGAGCACTCCCCGGAGTTTTGTCTCGAGTTTTGCTCCTGTCGTATCGGTCCATGCAAGGGTTCCCATCGAGTAGCTGCGGGGCATGCCGGCCGAACTGGTTCTGTACTGGTCCGTCATCCAGTGATCCACTTTGGTGAAGTACACCTGCAACTGCAGCGATTGCACGAAGCTCGAAATATCGTCAATCCGATATCCCATGTTCACACGGTCGGTATCGTCGTAGACAGCATCCATCTGGAGATACGGATACAGGATCCTGTCGGCAAGCTGACGGGTGAACGATACGTGGGCCAGGTGTTTCGGCAGCGGGCTCAGCGAGAAGCCGGCCCACATGGTGCCTGCCTTGAAGGCATCGCCGTCTGCAGCCTCCGGCCTGTAATTCACGGAATCGGTGAAACTCCTTCCATTGCCGTCCCGGTAAGGACTGGAGCTGCGATACGAATAACCTGCCAGGATGGAAAATTCTTTGCGGCCATACGAGACGCCTGCCGACGGGTTGACAAAGTCATACGAACCGGCGGTGAGATTTCCGAACGCGTGAAACCCTGTCTGCGCCCTGCGGGTTATGACGTTTATCACGCCGCCGAGACTTCCCTGGTTCTTGACATCGAAGGGACCCTTGCTGATTTCTATCCGGTCGACTTCGGAAAAATCGACGTGAAAAGCCGGAGGGTCCATGTGATTCGGGCATGCTCCATAAACTCTCTGTCCGTCGATGAGGACATTCATGTCTTTGCCCTGGAAGCCTCGAACGACGATGTCGTTTGCGATGGCTCCCTTTCTGATTTTCCATATGCCTGCTTCGGACGCCACGGCTTCACCCACGTCGCGAGCCGAGCTTTCCCGCGTGTCGGTCGATTCGATCGTGTCTCTCGGGGCATAGCTGATGACGCTCAAAACCTGCTTTACGGTGGCGAGCTGAAGATTCAGGTCCAGCGTCCTTG
>JAAYAM010000070.1 GCA_012719355.1 Acidobacteriota bacterium | reverse complement strand
TTTTCGCACTCGGTCTGCGCAATCCTTTCCGATTCTCATTCGATCGTTCAACCGGAGAGCTCTATACAGGCGATGTCGGACAGAACGCGAGAGAGGAAATCGACATCATCACGCTGGGAGGGAATTACGGGTGGCGCGTGTTTGAAGGGACTCGGTGCACGGACCTCGGCCCCGAATCGTGTGCAACACTGGCCGCAATCCCGCCGATAGCGGAATACGGCCGTGAAGGAGGCCGTTGCTCCGTCACCGGCGGATATGTGTATCGGGGCACCCGTTCCACTCTGCCGTCCGGCGCCTACATCTTCGGAGATTTCTGCTCAGGCGAGATATTCATGTTTCACAACGGGGTGCAGACGGTGCTGGCCGATACGGAACTGAGCATATCTTCATTCGGTGAAGACGAATCGGGGGAGATTTACGTGGTAAACCTCCGCGGGACGATCAGCCGGATAGCCGGCAGTATTCCTGGGCAGGTTTCGCAGGCGCATTTCAGCGCCCCGCAACGCGGTCTGGATTCGTTGCCGGCAGCCCGTGTGGGACTCCCTTTCGCGGCCGGTTATTCATGGCTGCTGGGCGAGACCGGCAAATCGCTCCCCCACAGCCTCGCTCTGCTCTCCTCTGAACAGAACGGAGTTCTCATAGCGGAATCCGCGATTCCCGCATCCCAGCCTGTCAGGGCCGGGCGGATTCCGGCCTTGGTCGATGAATCTGCGGTCACGGGCATCGCGCTGACAAATCCGAACACCAGCGATATCACAGTCGCCTTTTACTTCACAGACTCCGCGGGAAGCGATTCCGAACTGCGCCGGATCACGATCCCGGCGAGAAGACATATGGCCGCCTTCTTTGACGAGGAGCCTTTCCTCGGAAGTGAATCGCTCGGTGGAACATTTACCTTCATGTCATCAGAGCCGGTCAGCGCGCTGGCGTTGAGCGGCACCATCAACCGGCGTTCGGAATTCATCTTTACCGCTTTGCCGATTGCCTCCCTCACATCACTGACCTCCGAAATCACCACGATTCCGCATTGGGAACAGGGAGGCGAAAGGCGAACGGAATTCGTTCTGGTGAATCCATCAGATCAGGCCGTGAGCGGGGAATTACAATTGTCGACCACGGAGGGGCTGCAATGGGACGTCCTGCCCTACTCGATACCGGCGAAATCATCACGACGGCTTTCGACCCCGATCGTGGAACCCGCGCCACGCTCCGGTTCCGCCAGGATAGTCCCGGCAGAGGGTCCATCTCCGACTGCGTTCGCCCTGCTTCAGACGCTGGCCGAAGAGGGACCGGTGACTCAGGCGGCGATTGCCGCAATAATGCCGGGCACCGCGTCTTTGGGTTTCGGAGATGCAGCGGCGGCAATCGAGACGCACGTCGCCGTAGCAAACACCTCCTCGTCTCCGGCAACCGTGACGGTGGAACTTACCGGTCCCGGCGCAAATGAAGATGCTCGCACAGGAACCATTCAACTACCTCCCTTCGGTCAAAGCGCTCTTACGCTGTCCCAGATACAGGGAGTCGGTCCGTTGACTGTTCCTTTCCAGAGGGCGGTAAGAGTCAGTTCATCAACTCCCATCGCGGTGACGTTCCTCAGGCACAGGCAGAACCAGCGCGGAGAAACCCTGATCACGGAACTGACTCCCATGGATGAATCGTCGGCGGTTCCGGCCGCGCAGCTGTATTACCCGCACCTGGCACTGGGGGATGGATTTGAGATGGAGTTTCTCTTCGTCAACTCACAACCCAAAGGAACCCAGACAGGCAGAATCTTCTTTTTTGGAGAAGAGGGCGGGCAGCTGCCGGTGACGCTTCAACAGCGTAACGAGACCGGCGTGTGCCGCGAACAACGGCGCTCCCGATGGTCCAGTCCGATCAGGGTGTGTTCATAAACCGAGTCTCGCGAAATCAACGAGGGCCCGCACATTATCGATGCGCGAGTCGTCCAGTGCGCCGGCCGCACTCATGATGTAGCCGCCGTCCGGGAACAATGCCAGGAGTCTTCTGCAGTACTGTTTCACCTGCTCGACAGTCCCTGAGGCGAGAAGAGACATGGGTACATTGCCCATGATGCAGACTCTATCCCGCAGAACAGCCGCCGCGCGCTCCATGTCGACGTTCTCGAACCAGTAGATGAGCTTCCCTTCCGGGACGTCCTTCATTGTCTTGAGCCGCGAATCGTAAGGCCCTTCCGCCAGCAGCACCGGAGTGAGACCTTCTTCAATGAGGGCCGTCAGGAGTTGACGCAGGGTGGGCCAGTAGAACCTTCTAAACTGTTCGAGAGACATGAAGTTGTCCGAACCTTTGTGCAGCGGAATGAAGACGCGCGGATTCCCGGACGCCTTAGCAGCCGGCACCGCAGTCTCCAGCATGATCGCAAGGAGCTTCTCACACGCAGCCGAAAGCTTGTGCGGTTGGCGGTACATGTCCGTCAGGATTCCTTTTGTTCCGCGGAAGTAGCTTCCAAGGATATCGAACGGCGCCTGCGTCCCGGAGCAATAGAACATGGGGAAACCGGCCGCCGCAAGCCTTTCCCTAAATGTCTGCAGGGCCGCTGCGACACGCACCGACTCTTCACCCGCCTCCTTAAGCGCCTCCAGCACTTCAATCCCCTGAGATGTCGCCAGGGGCGCAAGCCCCGTGCTGAGCGCAAAGGAATAGCTGATGAGAGTCCGAAGCGGCGGCATATGACCGAAGACTGCGGTTTTCGCCATAGTTCGCGGCCAGTGGCAACGAATCAGGTAATCCGAGGGATCGAACAGGAACGCATCGTATTCTTGCGCTTTCATATATTCGCGCTCGGCGTACTGGTAACCGTAATCATCGGAAAGGCCGTATGCCGAGCTGTTCAATCGTTTCAGTATCGAACCGAACGTAATCGGAACCGAAGCCATGTCGGGTTGGAAATCGATCGTCGCCTCGAAATTCGCTTCATAGCTTCTCTCCAGATCGTAGCCTTCGTCCCTGCGGCTGATTCCCGCATACCGTGCCGCAAACGATCCGAAAACGAGAATTATCGGTGTCTGATCCGACTTTCTGAGCCGCAATGCGTTCTGAATTCTCTCTTCCCTTTGCCGGAACAGTTCTTCTGGTGACATGGACATGACAGCATCCCCCCTATGCCAGGCGCAGCCCATGATACAACAGGCTTGCCGGGATGCGCAGTGGATGACTGAAGGCAGGCGTCATTTCAGGAGATGAATGATCTCGCTGCGGGAGGCGGCATTCATCTTGCGCATGATGTTCTTGAGGTGATCTTTCACGGTGTGTTCGCTGACAAAGAGTTTCGCCGCAATTTCCTTGTTTGCCAGGCCTTCTGCCACGAGCGTCACGACTTCCACTTCTCTGTCGGAAACGCCGTAGCGGCTTTTCGCCTTCTTCAGATTCAGGCTGTGCTGTTCCGTCACCTTTTCGACCAGAACCATGATGTGCGTCGGCAATCCGCCGCTCCCTTGAGCCCCTATGAGAAAAGCCCGGAGTGCAAGGGGACTTT
>JAAYAM010000069.1 GCA_012719355.1 Acidobacteriota bacterium | reverse complement strand
GCAGCTGGTTGGTCTTGACACTGCTCAACCGAACCAGCCTTCGGTCGTACTCCGGAAGGTTCAGGAAGAACTCGTAGTTTTCCTTCTCCTGCATCCTGATCGGAGGCTGCGGAACCATATTGATCGCCTTCTTGCGCGCTTCCCTCTTGTTCCTGGCAGGGCAGACGTCGACGCAAACTCCGCAGCCGGTACAGTCTTCGGGGGCGACCTGTATCGTGTAGGCCATGCCGGGCTGGAAATCGGCTCCCTTGGCGCTCATTGATTTGAACGTTGCGGGCGCATTCTCGAGCAGTTTTGCATCGTACGCCTTGATCCTGATGGCTGCGTGCGGGCACGAGATCGAGCACTTGCCGCACTGGATACAGACGTCCGGATCCCAGGACGGAATCTCGAGCGCAATATTGCGTTTTTCCCACTGTGCAGTTCCGGTCGGGAAAGTACCGTCTACCGGGAATGCGCTCACCGGGAGTTCGTCGCCTCCACCCGCGATAATCCGGGCGGTAAACTTTTGCACGAATTCCGGAGCCTCGGGCGGAACTGCGGGCGGTCTCTGGATCCCGCTGCTTGCATCGGCAGGGATCTTCACCTCGAACAGATTCGCGAGGGTCTGTTCAACAGCGGCGTAGTTCTTCTTGACTACCTCTTCCCCTTTGGCGCCGTAGGATTTCTTGATCGACTGCTTGATCCGTTCGATCGCCTCCTCTCTCGGGAGGACGCCGGAGATTGCAAAGAAACAGGTCTGCATGATCGTGTTGACGCGCCCGCCCATACCGGCCATCTTGGCCACCTTGTAGCCGTCGATGACGAAGAATCGGATCTTTTTCTCAATAATCTGCTTCTGGACGCTCTGCGGAATCTTGTCCCAGACCTCCTCAGGGCCGTACGGGCTGTTCAGCAGGAAGGTCGCGCCCGGAAGAGCATTCTTCAGCATGTCGTATCTTTCAAGGAACACGAACTGGTGGCACGCGATGAAATTCGCCTTGTCTACCTGGTAGATCGAATGGATCGGCTGGGCACCGAAACGGAGGTGCGATACCGTCACCGTCCCTGACTTGCGTGAATCATAGACGAAGTATCCCTGCGCATGATTGGGGGTCTCTTCACCGATGATCTTGATGGAGTTCTTGTTCGCGCCAACGGTGCCGTCGGATCCCAGACCATAGAAGAGGCACTTGGTCACGTTGTCGCCCGTGGAGAAGTCCCGGTCGTATTCGATCGAATTGCCGGTGACGTCATCCTCGATTCCGACACTGAAATAATTTTTCGGATTCTCCTTCTGCATCTCCTGGTACACCCCGTTGATCATTGCCGGAGTGAATTCCTTGGAGGAGAGGCCGTACCGTCCGCCGATGATCTTCGGGAACTCCTTCAGCTTCAGTGCGCCGGAACTGAAGGCCTCAGCGACTGCGGTGACCACATCCTTGTAGAGTGGTTCGCCCGAAGCGCCCGGCTCCTTGGTACGGTCGAGGACAGCGATTGTGCGGGTGGTCGGCGGCAGCGCCGCAACCATATCCCTGCCGGAGAACGGCCTGTAGAGTCTCACCTTGAGCAACCCGACCTTCTCGCCCTTGCTGTTGAGGTATTCAGCCGTCTCCTGCGTCGCCTCCGCGCCCGATCCCATGATCACGATGACGCGCTCCGCATCAGGCGCTCCTTCATAGTCGAACAGATGATACTGCCGTCCGACGATGGAGGCGAACTTGTCCATAGCCTTCTGCACGATGGCGGGAGTCGCCAGATAGAAGAGGTTGCAGGCTTCCCTGGCCTGGAAGAAGACATCCGGGTTCTGCGCGGTCCCTCTCATGATCGGGTTATCCGGGGACAGGCGGCGCAGCCGGTGTGCGCGGACGAGGTTATCATCGATCATGGCCCGCATGTCATCCACCGTAAGCTGCTCGATTTTCATCACTTCATGCGAGCTGCGGAATCCATCGAAGAAGTGGATGAAAGGAACCCGGGCCTCCAGGGTGGCGGCCTGGGCAATGAGTCCCATATCCATAATCTCCTGGACGGAGTTTGATGCCAGAAGCGCCCAGCCGGTCGACCGGACCGACATCACGTCGCTGTGATCGCCGAAAATGGAAAGCGCATGGGTGGCAATCGTTCTGGCCGTAACGTTGAACACCGTCGAAGTCAATTCCCCGGCAATCTTGAACATGTTGGGAATCATCAGCAGAAGACCCTGGGAGGCGGTGAAGGTCGTGGTCAGGGCACCCGTCTGGAGCGCTCCGTGAACCGCACCGGCGGCCCCGCCTTCGCTCTGCATCTCGGTCACCGAGGGGACCATACCCCAGATGTTCTTCTTGCCCTGAGCAGACCATGCGTCCGCCCATTCCCCCATTGCGGAAGAAGGGGTTATCGGGTAAATCGCAATCACTTCGTTGGTGTTGTAAGCTACGTATGCGGCAGCTTCGTTCCCATCGATGGTAACCATCCGTCTATTCATTTCTCACCATAAGTAAATTGTATGAATTGCTTCAGTAGTTGATTTCCGCGTGCAAAGCAAACTGTACATAATAAAGCAATACCGAGGCTATGGCCAGACCTTTTCCTATATCGCAGCATGACCTGCTGGATAAGGAGTATGGCAGGGATCAAATCAGCCGTCGCTCTCTGCAGAGCTCTCAGCTCGCTGGGGCAGAAGGGGGGACTTGCGCGTTACAAACTGACTATACGGCGGCCCATCTCGATTGCTTCCCGGTTGCTTTTCAGCATTTCCGGCTTTATGCCATGTTCCACGAAAGCCGACAATATCGATCCCTGACTGACTGCCTGCGTCACCTCCAGATATGCTCCGAGCATTATCATATTCGCAGCCTTCATATTCCCCAAATTGCTCGCCGCCTCATAGGCGGGGACTTGGACGATTCGGATATCGGTGCGGTCCGGCAGGTCCTTCACCAGGGATGAATTCACCATAAGCAACCCGCCGGGCACGATCTTATCGGCGAATTTTGCAATTGAAGGCTGATTAAAAGATATCACACTGGACGGCCTGCTGATCCAGGGGGATGCGATCGGACTGCGAGAAAGCCTCAGGTGGCAGTGTGCCGTTCCGCCTCGCATCTCCGGGCCGTAGGAAGGAATCCAGGTGACTTCCAACCCTTCGCGCACGGCCCCCTCCGCCAGCGCAAGCCCGGCGAACAGTACCCCCTGACCGCCGAAGCCGCTCAGGGTCAATGCTACGTCGTCGAGTTCGCCGCGGGCGATGGCACCCACGGGATCGACCGTCCGGCTCTCCTCAGGAGCAGCGTCAACCCTGCGGCCGGCCGGTCTTGGCGACGTCACCTGCTCCAACTCATTCTTCCGGTCTATGTCTTTGAAAACCCCGACCGGAAAGATCGGCATCATGTTCTTCTCCACCCACCGGATCGCCTCCTGCGGATTGACTTTCCAGCCGCTCGGACAGGCAGAAAGCACTTCGACAAGAGAGAAGCCGCGCCCGTCGATCTGGTTCTGAAAAGCCTTTCGTACCGCCTTTCGGGCGCGCATATGGTTCTTCGCATCGGTCAGCGCGACCCTCTCGATGTAGGCGGGACCGTCCAAGGTGGCAAGCAGTTCACAGACGCGCATGGGCGGCCCTTCCACGGCAGTTGCCCGGCCGCGTGGTGACGTAGTCGTCCTCTGGCCGAGCGGCGTCGTCGGGGCCATCTGGCCTCCGGTCATTCCATAGATGCCGTTATTGATGAAAAAGACCGTAATTGGTTCGCCGCGGTTCGCCGCATGAAGGATTTCGTTCCCGCCGATGGCGGCCAGGTCTCCGTCTCCCTGGTACGTGAACACGATTGCATCCGGCCGCACCCGCTTGACTCCCGTCGCCACTGCCGAAGCGCGCCCGTGAGAGCACTGGATATTGCCGACATCGAGGTAGTAATACATGAACACCCCGCAGCCGACGGAGCCGCACAGAATGGTCCGGTCTTGAATCCCGAGGTCCTCGATCGCCTCGGCGACGAGTTTGTGCAACACGCCGTGGCCGCAGCCGGGACAATAGTGGGTTACTTCGGTATCGCCCCCTTTGCGCTCGTATATGTCGTAAAAAGTCGCAGGCCTTCTATGCGTAATTTCCCACACACTCTTTCTCCATTTTCTTGATGGCTTGCGCAACATCCTCGGTCGTCGGCATCATTCCGCCCGTCCGCCTGAGGAGTTGCACCGGGGTGATTCCGCCCAGAGACAGCCGCACATCCTCGATAAGCTGGCCGCTGCTGAGTTCCAAGACCATCACCGAGCAGGCCTTGCCCGCCAGCTTGCGCAGACGCGCCCCAGGGAAAGGATAGAGGCTGATGGGTCTGAAAAGCCCTACCCGTACCCCTTCGGCGCGCGCAACTTCGACGGCAGCCCGCGCGATCCGACTGCTGATTCCGTAAGCGACGATCAGGAGCTCAGCATCTTCCGTCTGAATTTCCTGCCAGAGGAGTTCCCTTTTTTCCATCTCCTCGTATTTCTTCTCGAGGTCCGTGATGAGCACTTCCTGCTTCTCGTGCTCGAGATAAATCGACGTGATAAGGTTTCCGCGGGTAGCGGCATTGCCGATTACGGCCCAGGACTTTTCGGGCTCACTCGAGGTCAGCACGGGAACTTCCACCGGTTCCATCATCTGGCCGAGGGCGCCGTCTGCAAGGACGTAGACCGGATTCCGGTACCGGTCGGCCACCTCAAAGGCATGGATCGTCAGGTCGCACATCTCCTGGACACTGTTGGGAGCAAAGACCGGCGTGCGGTAGCAGCCGTGTCCTCCCCCCCTGACGACAAGGTGATAGTCTCCCTGTTCGACGCCAAGGTTGCCGAGACCGGGGCCTGCCCGCATGATGTCGACGATGACTCCGGGGAGCGACGCCCCCGCCATATAGGAGATTCCTTCCTGCATCAGGCTGATTCCCGGACCCGAAGAGGCAGTCATCCCCCTGACGCCTGCTGCGGCCGCCCCGAAAAGCATCTGGATGGCGCCGATTTCACTCTCGGCCGGAACAAATATCCCCCCGGACTGAGGTATCAACAGCGATGCCTGCTCGGCGATTTCGCTCGCCGGCGTTATCGGATACCCGAAATAAGCCTTGCAGCCTGCGGCAATGGCTCCTCGGACAACCGCGTCATTCCCTTTAAGAAACTGGCGCATTCATCGCCTCCAGAAATCCCGGTGTAATCACCTATTTTTTACGGATACGGATCGTTATAGCTCCCGGCTCAGGACACACGTAGAAACAGATGCTGCACCCCGTGCATCCCGATCCGGTGTACGACACTGCATAATATCCCTGACGATTCAAAGACGTTCCCTGAACCAGAACTCCGGGTGGACACGCCGCTATGCAAAGGGAGCATCCTTTACATAAATGTTGAGCGATCTCGATATCGCCGCGATCAGATTCTCCCACTATCGCCTCCGGATCAAAGGACCTGAGTAAAAACCACTACTCTAATCTGGTTTCTTCCCAGAGGCAATAGCTGTTCGGTTCGCTGTACATTTTATTGACAACGCCGGCGAAAGGAAGTGCTGAATCTTAAGGAGATTACAACATCATTCCAGGATGGTTCTTTTGAACGTTTCGGGGGGTATAACCCGCAGCCCGGTCATCAAAAGCCCCGGAAGCAGTTGGATCCAGGGCCGCTCCGCACCGGCCGGAAGATACTTAATCCGATGAAATGACGATGCTTAGAAACATGCGGGATACGGCGGATTCATCCGATGGCAAAGGAGTTGCTTGTCGAGGGAGCAGAGGAAAGTGAGTGTCATGGCAAGAGAGGATGTCACCGTTCTTGTGGTTGAAGATGAGAAACTGTTGAACTGGTCCCTGTCCTCATCTCTTACGAAATGGGGATTCGACGTCAGACCCGTTTTCACCGGGACCGACGCGCTTGACCAGATTGAAAAATCGGGATTCGATGTAGTGTTGCTGGATTACCGGCTTCCGGACGTGGACGGTCTCGCCGTCGCCAGAATGGTCCGGAAGAGGCAACCCCAAGCCGTCATTTTTCTTCTTACCGCTTTTCAGCTCAATGAGCTTTCGGTCGATACCGGATTGATTGACAGCTACTTCAACAAGCCACTCGACTTCAAGCAGCTCCACCATGCCCTGCAGCAGAGCATCACTTTGCGCAGATAAGGAGCGTCGACGCGGCTAGTCGAGGTCGATGTCGCGGGTCGGCTTCTTCACCGGCTCGTCCTTGCTTTTCTCGAGGGCCGCCTCGAACTTCTTCTCCAGAAGCTGCGACTGGATCTTCATGTCTTCCGTGCTCTGCCGGAAGATGGCTTCCCTTCGTGCCGCCTGCTCTTTCAGAAGCGCCGCCGCCTGATCGAGGTCGAGCGCATTTCGTTTCGGTGGAGGGGCCTCATGGCTTACAACCTTCCCGAGTTCAGGATCGATTGCCAGCAGCGCCCCGCAGCAGGGACATTCTATCGATAGATTCTTGCTCTTTGGTTGTACCACGATCTTCCTCGCAAAACTTCAGGGTTCCACGGTTCACGTGAACCAGAATACAGGATGGGTTGCGGCCGATCAACCGGAACGGCGGTCACGATTACTACTCCCGATAGCGCGTTTGACCCAGCCGGCGCTGCGCGGCGAAACCATTCTTGATACAGTACGGTTTCTTCTTGACTGTTCTCCGTCGATAAGGAGTTCTAATCAGTATGAGCTTGACTAAAATCCCGTTTTGGGTTTAATTGTTTCCTGTATTCGTTTGAATCGATTGCTCCGCATTCGATAACGCTCTTACGAGCTTTCGGGTGGAGAGATGTATTCAAACCGCCTGATAGCTCACTTCTGTTGTTGCTGTTGATTAGTCGGACTGGTTCGTAGTTTGTGAAGCCGACGGAGTTTTGGTCTGGGCGTCGTTGTTGTAACTATCAGCCGGAAACCCTGGTATGGCCTGATCCGTCCCAGATAGGCTTTCCGCTATTCGCAGTGCTTTCTTTCCAGGAAATGCGCTGAAGGAAGATCGCTCCGGGTTGCTCCTGGACAGCCGCCATGCCGAGTTCCGAACGAGAGAAGACTGTATTCGTAATCGACGACGACGAGATCATCCGGCTCTCCTGTGAGCAAATCCTTCACAAATCCGGCTATAGAGTCGAGACCTTCGGGAATGGTTACGAGGGGATCGAACGCCTTAAGGCAGTGAAGCCGCCGCTCCTGGTTGTCGATATAAAGATGCCTGAACTCGACGGCTTCGAAGTCATAAAAATCGTTCGCAAGATCGATCCGGAACTGGTGATTGTGGTCATAACGGGCTACGCGACAATTGAGACGGCAGTGGATGCGATGAAGATGGGGGCCTACGATTTTCTGCCCAAACCATTCACGCCGAGCGAGCTGCGGTTGATCATCGATCGCGGGTTTGAACGCTGGCGGCTGGCGAATGAAACCCGGCTGCTCCGGAAGCAGAAAGAAGAAGTCGAACGCAAATTCGTCACACTCGTTTCACATCAGCTGAAAGCCCCTCTGGGCGCGGTAAAGCAGTATCTCGACGTGCTGCTCTACACCTGCCGCGACCAGTTTTCGTCAGAGGCTATTGAATGGATTTCACGCTCTCAGTCGAGGATCAGCGAGATGATCAGCATGATCCAGGACTGGCTTATGCTGGCCAAGCTCGACCGGGGCGTTCTTTGTGAAAGCGCCTCCTTGTGCGATCTGGGCAAGATCATCGAGGAGACCCTGCAGGAGTATCAACAGATCCCCTCAGCCAATGAGATAACGCTGACAGGAGAAATCGCTCCGGACCTTGTGCCGGTACGGGGAGACAAAGCCGGCCTGGGCCTGCTGGTCGATAATCTTGTGAGCAACGCAGTGAAGTACAACAGGCCGGGGGGGAAGGTAACGGTTCGCGCCGGTCGGGAAGGCCGGTCGATTGTCCTCGAGGTGAGCGACACGGGGCTTGGGATCCCCCAGGATTTCCGCCCGCATCTCTTCGAGGAGTTTTATCGCGTCAAGACCCCGGAAACCCAGAAGATTCCGGGGACAGGACTTGGCTTGGTCATCTGCAAGAGAATCGTCGATGAACTCGGCGGTTCAATCGAAGTGGACAGCAAGGAAGGAGAGTACTCCGTCTTCACTGTGAAACTTCCGGCGGCCGAGTCTGAAGAGGAGGTCGACAAGAACTAACGGCGCCCACCCGTGGGCGCCAATACCTGGTGGAAATAATGAGCGAATCCAAATCAGTACTGATCATCGATGATGATAGTGATTTCGTCAGGGCGGTCCAGGCTCTTCTGGAGTCTTCGGGCTACAGGGTCCGAAGTGCTCTGAACGGAAGGGAAGGACTGCAACTGGCCAAGACAACGCAGCCTGACCTCATCCTGCTCGACGTGATGATGTCGGAAAGGACCGAAGGGTTCTTTTTGCTGCAGGAGATGCGGCGAGTTCCGGTGCTTAGCAACACACCCGTCATCGTCGTCTCCAGCATCTATTCCGATGAGCCGGTCTTCAGGGTGGATCCCGAGACGGGATGGCTGCCGGCCAATCTCTTCCTGGCGAAGCCGGTCGAACCGGCCAAACTGCTGTCCGAGGTGAAGCGGCTTACCAGCGAAACCTCGGAGAAGAGCACCGCAGCGACGGGCAGGAGGCAATTATGAAAATTCTCAAAATGGCAAAGCACGACCTGGATTTCTTCGCATCGGTTCTTCCTGCTTTCGGCGAAGTGTATGCTCCGGTGCAACGTGGAAAAGGGTTCGTCTTCGACAAACCGTCCGCGTGGTCGGAAGTCCGGATGGACTACACTCGCACGATTCTGCCGCCGAAGAAATTGCTGCTCCCTCCACGAGAGACTACATTCTCTTTCGACCCTGACCAAGGGTTTACCGACAATCTCGCCGAGGCTTCCAAACCCGTGGTTTTGTTTGGGGTCCACCCGTACGACATTTACGGGCTGAACATTCTCGACCGCGTCTATGCGGAAGCGAAATTCCCGGATCCCTATTACATCGCCCGGAGAAGAGCCACGGTTGTGATCGGGATCGATTTCGTGCCGGATGACAAGCACTGTGCGGGCTCGATGAATGCGGACTTCGTCGACCACGGATTCGATATTTTCCTGAGCGATATCGGAGACGATTACCTGGTGCTTGTCGGAACGAGCCGGGGCGACGACATCGTGGTCAAGAGCGGCTGCCTCATGCAGCCCGCAACCGAGGCCGATTTTGCCGAGTACAAGAAACGATCCAGAATCCGCCGCGATTCCTACAAAACCAAGCTCGAACTGGGAGATCTCCCTGAGATCCTCGAGATGGAGTATAACAGCAAGGTTTGGGACGATTTCGGGGCGCGGTGCCTCTCCTGCAGTTCCTGCAGCATGGTCTGCCCTACATGCTATTGCTTCGATGTCACGGATGAGACTGAACTTGGGAACCGCGCGGGGCGCAGGATAAGGTCCTGGGATTCCTGCCTCCTCAGAACCCATGCACTTGTCGCTGGAGGGGAGAACTTCAGGGAAGAACGTTCCTCGCGGGTGAAATTCCGCTTCTATCACAAGCAGCGCGGATTTGTGGCCGAATATGGCAGGCCCAGCTGTGTCGGCTGCGGCCGCTGCGTCGAAGTCTGCCCGGCAGAGATCAACATAATAACCGTCATTGAAACTATTCGAGGTGAGCGAGATGGAATCAGCAGCAGTGCACCAGCGTCCGCCTGAACACATGGACAATCCGTATCAGCCGCATATGGCACGAATCGTCCGGATTCACCGGATGGTGCCGGACAATTATCTGTTTCAGTTGCGCTTCGCCGATGACTCGGTCGTGCAGAACTGGGAACACCGGCCCGGCCAGTTTGTCGAGCTTTCTGTCATAGGGACCGGAGAAGCGCCGATTTCAATTTCCTCGCCTCCGACCCGCAAAGGAATCCTGGAACTGTGCATCCGCCGGGCGGGCCGGGTAACCTCGGCGCTCTACCGGCTGCCGACCAACGCCATGGTGGGAATCCGTGGCCCTTACGGCAACGGCTTCCCTGTTGAAGAGATGGCGGGAAACGATTTGCTGATCATCGCCGGCGGACTCGGGATGGCGCCCCTGCGCTCATTGCTCTGGTACGCGCTCGACAACCGGGAAAAATTCGGCACCGTGACGTTGATGTACGGGGCACGCAGTCCTGAGGAGATGCTATTCAGGGAAGAACTCCTTTCGCTCACGGACGTCGACGATTTGAACTGCCTCCTGACGGTGGATCGTGATCCGACCGGAACATGGAAACACAACGTCGGGCTGCTGCCAAGCCTGTTCCAGAAGGCGACCTTCGATCCGAACAGGACCTATGCAGCGGTGGTGGGCCCGCCGATCGTGTACAAGTTCGTCCTCGCAGAACTGCTGAAGCTCAATTTCCACAAAGACCGCATCCTGATGAGCCTTGAACGCCGCATGAAATGCGGTGTGGGCAAGTGCGGACACTGCAGCGTCGGGTACAAGTACACGTGCATCCACGGACCGGTATTCACATACTGGGATGCCATTAACCTTCCGGAAATCGTGTGAGGTGACCTGTGAAACCCAAAATTGGCATATTCGGACTGAGCGGCTGTTGGGGCGAACAGATCGCCATCCTCAATTGCGAAGATCAGTTGCTCGATATTATCGGAGCCGTCGACATCGTCGACTTCCTTGGCGGTTCTTCTGTCAATGACGCCGAGAGCCGGCTCCTTGTCTCGTTCGTTGAAGGATCCGTGGCCAACGCCCGCGAAGAGGCCAAGATCCGCCAGATCCGGGAACGTTCCGATCTTGTCGTCGCCTGCGGCAGCTGCGCCTGCTTTGGCGGTGTCAGCGCCATGGACGCTCCATTTGAACGGCCCAAAGTGATTGAAACGGTGTACGGCAGCAACGGTCCCATAAAATCATGGGATATCGGGCCGCACCGGCCGCTCTCGGATTTCGTGAAAGTGGATCTTGCAATCCCCGGCTGCCCGATGGAAACAACCGAATTCGTACGGGCAGTGTCGGCGCTCCTCAACGGCGACATGCCGCTGATGCCGACATACCCGGTTTGTCTCGAATGCAAGATGAAGGAGAACGAGTGTCTCCTGGTTCAGCGTGGACTTCCCTGCGCCGGGCCCGTCACGATGGCCGGCTGTGATGCACGCTGCCCCAGCCACAACATCGCCTGCATCGGCTGCAGAGGCCCTGTTGAAGAAGCCAACATGGCCTCGATTGAACAGATATTCGGAGATAAGGAGCTTCCCAAAGAACAAATCAAACTCAAACTCAGGGTCTTTGCCGCCCCCGTGCTGGACAGAACTGAGGAGAGGGGATAGGAATGACGCGGACCATTTCGGTTGACCACCTCGCAAGAGTCGAAGGACATGGCGGCATTACCGTCGTCCTCGAAGGAAACGAGGTCAAGAAAGTTGACTACAACATATTCGAAGGCATTCGCCTTTTCGAAGGTCTTGTACGGGGGAGAGCCGTTGAGGATGTCACTCAAATCTGCTCCCGTATCTGCGCAATCTGTTCTCACGGCCACAGCATAACCTCGCTGCAGGCTCTGGAGAATGCGCTAGGAATAACCGTTACACCTCAAACCCGCAAGCTGCGCGATCTCGCATACCAGGGTGCGAATATCGAGAGCCATTCATTGCACGTCTTTGTCCTGGCCCTCCCCGACCTCATGGGGCATCCCAGCGCCATCAGCCTTGCGGCGGTGGCTCCAGACGCGGTCAAACTGGCCCTGCGGCTGAAGAAACTGGGGAACACGGTACAGGAAGTCCTCGGCGGACGGGCCATCCATCCCGTCAATTACGTCATTGGCGGATTCGGCAAGGTCCCGACCACCGATCAGCTCCTCTCGCTGAAGGAACAGCTGAAAGAGGGTCTTGAAGACTGCAAGAGAGCGCTCGACGTGCTCCTTACCGTTCCGATACCGGATTTCGTCAACGAGCCCATACGCTGCGCGGCTCTTGCTCCGGAAGACGAAGCGTTCTTTTTCGGTAATACCATAGAGATTCTGGACGGCACTACCCGAAAACGTATTCCTGTGAGCGACTACCGCACCTTCACGAATGAACACCTGGTGGCTCATTCGCACGCGAAGCGCAGCCTGTTCGAGGGCCGCTCCTACATGGTCGGCGCCCTGGCGAGACTCACCCTGAACGGCGACCGGATCCAGGGTCTCGCACGGCAGGTCATGGAAGCGCTGAAGCTGAAGTTCCCCTGCGCGAACATTGTGATGAACAACATCGCCCAGGTGGTCGAGCTCGTGTACTCCGTGGAACATGCTCTCGATCTTATCCAGGAGCTGTTCGAAGCGGGCTACGCTGCGGAAACCCCCGTACCGTACGAGGTAAAGGCCTGCGCCGGCGCGGCGGCAACCGAAGTCCCGCGCGGCACCCTCTTCTACTCCTACGAGATTGACTCGAAAGGGTTGATAGCCGGGGCCGACGTGATCACCCCGACCGCCCAGAACTTCAATAACGTGGAAGACCAGATGCGGGCGACGGTCACCCAGGGTCTTGGAGCCGGGGCGTCTGACGACACGATTGCACAACGTCTGCAGATCGTGGCCCGGGCTTACGATCCGTGCATCAGCTGCTCGGTACACCTCGTTAGGGTGTGATCGGGCATCCTCCGGAAAAACAGGAAGCCGGAACAAACTGCTTCTGGCTTCCTGCTCCCGGCTTCTGTATTCTTTTTCTCCATGCTCAGCTTCCTTCGCGATATTTCACTGCGCTCGAAGATCACCATCAGTTTCGTGCTGATCGTCATCTGCGGCACTTCTATTTCTACCTTTCTCGGCTCGAAGATTATTACCCGTGCAATGCTCAATGAAGCGCACAAGCAGATCCGGCACGGACTCAAGGCCGCTGAGATGGTCTATTCCGCCCGGCTCGAAACCGTTCGCAGATCGGTGAAGGCGGCGGCCGAAACCGAGGAGCTGGCCGCATCGCTGGCGGCCGGCAGAGGTGATCCTTCACCGGGAGCCCTGGCCCGACTGCGAGACGATCACCGGCTGCATTTCCTGACTTTCGTCAACGGAGGAAAGAGCACACGAGCATACACCGAAAATCTTGCGCGTGACACGATCCCGCCCGTGATGGAGGAATATGTCAGAGAGGCCCTGTCGGGGAGAACGAGCGCAGGGACGGAGCTGTTCAGCCGGGCGGCGCTGGAAGCCGAGGACCCGGCCCTCTCCGAAAAGGCCCTGATCGCGTCATCCGGCGAGCAGAAGGCCACCGCCGAGGGTATGGTCCTGATTTCGGCCACCCCTGTAAAAACTACGGCCGGGTTTACGGGAGTCCTCTATGGTGGAATCCTGCTGAACCGCAACGCCGAACTTGTCAACCAGATCAACAACTTCGTGTTCGGCGGCGAGGAGCAGGCGGGAGATGGCGCCGGGACGGTTTCGATTTTCATGAACGACGTGCGCGTCGCATCGAATATCGTCAGCGTGTCCGGGCGTCACGAGTTGGGCACCCGCATTCCCGACGAAGTCAGAAAGACCGTGCTGGCCGAAGGAGGCCGGTACTATGGCACTGACTATATTGCCGGCAACTGGCATCTAACGGCTTACGAACCGATTCGCAGCCGCCTGGGCAGAATTATCGGGATCCTGTATGTCGGGATCCCGGAAAATCCGTTTCTCGCAGTCCGCACCTCCATGATGCTCACCTTCCTGCTCGTGGCAGGAATAGGAGTTCTGGTCGTTCTGGTCATCACCTACTTCATTACCCGCAGCATGATTCTTCCGCTCGAGGAAATGGTGAAGGCGAGCAACCGCATCGCCGCAGGAGACTTCGACCATTCGGTCGCCATCCAGTCCAACGATGAGATCGGGATTCTGGCCGATTCATTCAACAAGATGTCCGCCAGCATCAAGACTATGAAACTCGAACTCGAGGAGTGGGGCCGTACGCTCGAAGAGAAGGTGAACAAGAGGACCGAGGAACTGGTCGCCGTCCAGACCCAGATGGCGCAGTCGGAAAAACTTGCCTCGATCGGACGGCTCGCCGCGGGAGTGGCGCACGAAATCAACAATCCGCTGGGGGGAATTCTCACCTTCAGCATGCTCGCACTGGAAGAGTGCGACGATGATCATCCGCTAAAACCAAGCCTGGAAGTCATCGTCAAGCAGACGCTACGCTGCCGCGAGACGGTCAAGGGGCTCCTCGATTTCGCGCGCCAGTCGAGCGCCACGCCGTCAATAACAGAAGTCAACACGGTTGTGGACAAGACGCTTCTGCTGCTCGAAAACCAGACGATGTTTCAGAATATCCGGACGGTGCGCAAGTTCGACCAGAATCTGCCTAATGTGCTCATCGATGCAGGACAACTGCAGCAGGTGGTGATGAACATTGTCATCAATGCCGTTGATGCGATGGAGGAAAGCGGCACCCTTACCATCGAGACCTGTGACGCTCCCCAGACACAGGAAATCCTGATAAGAATCAGCGACACCGGAAAAGGGATTCCCGATGACGTGCTCCCTCTGATCTTTGAGCCCTTCTTCACCACAAAGAAGGTGGGAAAAGGAACAGGGCTCGGGCTGGCAATAGTACACGGAATCGTGACACGCGCCGGAGGCACCATAGAGGTCTCCAGCTCCTCCCAGGGCGCGATCTTTACGGTGCGGCTTCCAATCGCCCGAGAGGATAGGAAAGTTGGTCAGGACTCTGATATTGGCGCTGGGCAACCCGCTTAGCGGTGACGACGCCTTCGGATCCCTGGTGCTCGATGTCTTGAGCAGGAGCGGCCTTCCCCCGGAAACAGTCGCCGCGGATGCAGGAACAGACCTGCTGAATCACCTGGACGACTTTTCCGGATACGGCCAGGTCATCCTGATCGATGCGATTCTTGACCCCAATGGGAAAATGGGATCTCCCGGACATGTCATAACGGTGGCGGAAGACAGCTTTTCGTGCTGGAACGAGGTCTCAGCGAGCGCGCATCAGATGACACCCGTTACCGCGATCAAGCTTTTCCGGATGCTGAATCCCGCAGCCGAAACACGCATTTATCTGGTAGGCCTTCTCGTCGACCGCATCACCCACACGCCTTCGTATGCCACCCCGGAACGCGCCGCCACGGGCGCCGACGCCGTGCGGCTCCTGCTCGCTAAATCAGCCCCAGCGCCATCAGAACACGATCAGGAGTGATCGGATACTCGGAGATCCATCTCCCGGTCGCATTGTAAATCGCCGAGGATGTGATGGCCGCAAGACTGGCTCCGATGTTTTCACCTATTCCAAAAGATCCGTAAGGCCCGTATCCCGTGTGGCTTTCGTTCAGGAGGCACTGGACGACCGGATAATCATTCATAGTTCCTATGTGATAGTTTATGTGATCCAGATTCAGTCCCACTCCAGTCCGTGGGCAGTAGATCTTCTCTTCGGTGGCGCTCTTCCCGAGTCCCATCACGGCCCCGCCGTACTGCTGCGCCTCGGCTCCCCTGCGATTGAATATGTGACCGACATCATTAACGCACACGACTCTCGTCACATAGACCATCCCGGTTTCGGTATCGACTTCCACTTCGATGAAGTGGGCCTGTCTCCCCATGACATAGACCTCCTGCATCATGGGCGGCATGCCCCCGGCCGGGGGACCGCCTTCGGGAGAGGTCGGGAACATCGTCATCGGGCTCACTTCGGGATGAGCCATCAGAGGACTGGAAGCAAAGAAACCGCCGGCCACCTGCGCCAGCGGTCTTTTCCGGTCGGGATTCGCCTTCTCTATTATCATGCTGTCGACGATATCGAACTCGTCGGCGGTCCGTGGCGCGGTTTGCCGGCTTTCTCCCATATTCATCATGAAACCGAAGGGAGGCGCCGCCGCGGCTCTTTCGAGGATTTTGCGTTTCAGTTCCCTCGCTGCAACCGCAAGCTGCAGCGTTGCATTGACTGTTCCGCTCGAACCCGCGGGCTGTGCCAGGGTGAATGCGCTGTTGTCGGAACGCTGCTCCTGAATGAGCACGTCGTCGTATTTCATCCCGAGTTCCGCCGCGACACAATGGCGATAGGCGGATTCGGTGTCGATCCCCATGTCGCATCTCAGCCCGACAATCGTCACCTTGCCGTCCTGCAGCATGAGGCACGCATTGGTATTCGAGACAAAGCTCATCATCCCGGCGCCCCAGTGCCATTCATTGACGGAGGTAAACCCCATACCGTGCATTCTTCCGTTTTCCAGCTTCTGTACTCCGGGAGGGTGCCAGTTGCGGTCCCAATCGATCGCCTTCTTTCCCATTTCGATGACTTCTTTCAGGCTGTGTCGCTGCGGGAAGCCGTTCTTTTTCTGATATTCTGTGATCCAGTCCCAGTCATGCCCCTGGCAGCCGTCGTTCTTGAGAGCGACTTCTGTGGGATCGAGTCCGAATTCGGCCGCCACCCTGTCAAACATCACGTTATGAGGTACGCACGATGCCGCTCCGTGGCGGAAGCACTCCTGGTGGCCTTTGTTGGTGAAAGCCCATACCTGCGTGCCGCGGATATTAGGGATGCGTGTGCATTCAAATGTCTTATCGGTCGCCGGATTCCTGATCCCGATCATATGCCAGTGATACGCCGTGATGGTGCCGTCTTTCTTGGCTCCGACCTTGCATTCATATTTGCCGGCTTCGTCTCCGCCGCAGTAGAAGCTGCTTTCATCGTAGAGGATCTTAACCGGCTTCCCTCCTGACCTTTTCGCGAGTATGGCTGCGAGCCGCACAAAAAGCGTGGAATAGGCAAGCCAGGCAAGCCCGCCAAACCACGAGCCCTGGTAAGGAAACGTCACGGTGATTTTCGACCAGTGCGGAAATGGAGACTGCGGAGCGTTTTGCCCGAACCCGAACATCCCCATGCCGGGGAATCCCATCCCAGAAGAACTGAGATTGCTCTGCGGATTGGACTGATGATGTACCCAGAGCTCGAGTGCGTCGTTGCGCCACCAGGCGACGCACGCCATGGCTTCAACGCCGGCAGGAGAGTTCATCTCCCGGGTTATCGTGTACTCGATGATTTTGTCTGCTTCGGCGAAACCCTTCTCCACGTCGCCGATTTTGACATCTTCGGTCGTGACTATGTTGGGCTCTTTCGACCTGAATCCCATGCGCCTGACTTCCGTCATAATTTTTGGAGCATCAGGTTTGGCAGCTTCTTCCATGTCGAGCACGAACGGACGTTCTTCCCATTCGATCTTCAGCAGCCGCAGCGCGCGGTCACAGATCTCCTCGCTGTCGGCGACGACCGCCACTCCCATGGGATGCTGAAAGAAATCGCTGGTTCCGGGAAGCGTAAGGATACTGTAACTCATCGCGGCATCGGCGCCCGCGCCGCCGTCCTTGGCAATTTCCGGGTCATCATATGTCAGGATGTCCCGGACGCCTGACAGCCTCCTTGCCTCGCCTGCATCGATACTCAGGATTTTTGCGTGAGCATAAGGTGAAGTCAGGACTTTAGCATATAGCATTCCAGGAAATGAGATATCCCGAGTGTAGACCGCCTGCCCCGATACCCGGTCAAGCGCATCATGGCGGCTCATTGTCTGCTTGATCTTTTCGCTCGATACAGGAACTTTCCACTCCCACGGTCGTTCTGCCATGCGCTTTTTACCTCCTCAAACGCTTATACGATCCGCCTAGTAAATTGTTTTGCGAGCGATTGAGGGGCGGCTGGCGGCGCCTATCCGGACCCAAGGTCCTCTCGCGCGACGGGGTTCTTCAGAACGAAAAGAGACGCGCGTCTTGAATCTGTCGAGGAAGTGCCTTCGGTCGCAATCAGGGGTGAGGGCTTGTGAATGAACCGTCGCGGAGCGGCTGCGTCAGATATGCCAGGAAATGAGATTTGTGGGGTCGATCAGGGAGCCCTGCAACCGTGTCTTTTGAGAAAAGAGACCGAGCGCCGCCCGGTCTCCTCGGTGACATAGTCACTGCTGCTGATCCACGATACATCAGTAGTCTGTGGGACGAGACCGCTTCTTCTTATCCACTGAAAAAGTGTCAATAAGGGTTCCGTCCTGCTTCATCACCCTTACGGTCATTTGCTTTTCGCCGACATTAACAACGAGATAGTTCGGGTGATCCACGGGATTATGGAAGAAGGCGTGCAATTCTTTTTTTTCGATATCCTTGTACACTTTTCCGCCGCTGTGTCCCACGACGTAATAAATCGTCCCTTCCGAGGTTCGCTGCATCCGCGCTCCGTTCCTGACCGGATACGTGCGGGCGATGCCATGGTCGTGAGCGCCGAACACGATGTCGACGCCATACTTCTCAAGCACGGGACAGAAAGCCTCACGGATCTCTTTTTCGTTTCTCTTTATGTGGACACCGTAAGGCGGCCTGTGGAAAACCGCGATTTTCCATGTGGCCTTGCTGGCTTTCAGGTCCGCCTCGAGCCATTCCACCTGCGGTTTGAGGATATCGCCATACTGCTTCTGTTCTTCCTGCTGACTGTCGAGGACGACAACATGAAGCGGACCATAGTCGAACGAGTAAACGTTACTGTGTCCGTCAGGGCCGTTTCGAGGCAGGGTAAACTGTTCGGTCCAGAATTTCGGGCGCATCGTATCGCGCGAACCGTACGATTCGTGATTGCCGGAGGCAGGCATGATCGGTATCCGATCAATGACTCCTTTTGCCGCCGCAAACCAGGCATTCCAATGGGCTCCGCGCTGCCCCCAGTCGACGAGGTCTCCTACATTGATCATGAATCTGGCGTCAGGGTTGGCGTTATACGCGTTGTGCACGGTGTTGCGCCACGGGAGATAAGGAGGATTGTCATTAAGATGCCACTGGCTGTCGCCGAAAACGAGAAACTTGAATGAGCGGATCTTCGGATCGGCGGTAGAAAACGAACGCATTTCGCTCCAGCGGTTTCCGTCGCCCACTCGGTAGGAGTACTGGCGGTTCGGAGCAAGGTTGACGAGAGTGGCTGAAAAGAGACGGCTGGTGCCGAGATCGGTGGAAAAGTCGCGCGCTTCCGCTTTCACCTGGGGTGCTCCGTGCGGGATTGCATTCCCCGGCTGGTACTGCACGAATCCGGCAGTGACGCTCGTGTCGGTTCTCCAGCTGATCGTGATGCTGGTCGCAGGGTCTCCTGTCCAGGTGAGAGTTATGTGGTCGGGAACAGGGGTGGCGCCGCTGCCGGCGACGTCGGCGGGTGGCGCCGGCAAGAGGGTCAGAGCGAGTAACAGAACAAGCACAGCCGGTGAATGTCTGTATTTCATAGGATCCTTTCCGAAGATCATCATCAAGGCTGAGGCTGAGACTAGGGGAGAAATGCCGACGTTGTCAAGCTCCAAGAAGCTCAGAAAACCTCTGTCGCGAGGCTTTTAATTGGAGACCGAGCGACGGCTAGAATCTGTGGAGGCGTCGCCGGTAAAGAGAGGGAATCGAGGCGGCCCTCTTGTGAAAGCTGTCGTTGTTGATTAAGGTTTATACGAAACTCCCCCTGATTCCGGATTCTGCCATGATGAATTCCCGAACGAATCGCGTTCTTGCAGGTCTGGTACTGCTAATTGTGGTTACGGGATTGGCTGCCGCCTCTTTTCCGCAGGCTCCTGTGGCGCGTGGAGAGTACCTGGTCGAGCAGGTGGCGAAGTGCGGGGAATGCCACACTCCGAGAGACGGGCAGGGCGGATGGGATGAAAAGCAATGGCTGATGGGGGCACCGATATGGTTCCGGCCGGTGCAGCCGGTTACCGACTGGGGATATCTGGCGCCGAGGCTTGCGGGACTTCCGAATTTCACGGACGAGCAGATCCGGGCGGTGCTCGAGAAGGGAACGGGGCCGAACGGTCTGCCGATACGGCCGCCGATGCATATATACAACATGACTCCGGAGGACGCGGGGGCGATCATCGCCTATCTGCGCGCGGGCAAGGCGAGGTAAGCGCCGGGTGGCGTTTTTGCTCTTGAAAAGCGTCGCGGAAGTCAGCAAAATGATGGCCCTGTTACATTTGATCTTGGATGGGGCGACGTAGCTCAGTCGGTTAGAGCGTGGGATTCATAACCCCAAGGTCGGTGGTTCGATTCCACCCGTCGCTACCAAGACTCACCGGTCCATCCCGGAGACATGGGTAACACTTTTGGGGCGAACGGATTTCGCCCACAGGCTCGACCCGGTTCACCTCGTTATCAAAAAAGCCTAGATCATAATCCATAAAACTGACAAGCCATATGTCGTCGGCGACCTCGGTAACTCCGACATACTGGCCGGCGAAGACTCTGCTGAGACTGATTTTGCGTTTTCCGATACAGATACGGCCGCAGTGGGTGACTAAAACGGTACGGTCGTGGAAGGGATACTCGGGATGTTCTGGAGCCCGATACTGGCGGGCAGAAGTGAATACAGTTCAGGTGGATAGAGGCCATTCAACGACTGGTGGCGTCTGTCGTTCCAGGATTCTCGCTCAGTTCGACGGAATGCTTCTGCAGTTCAGTCAGGTAGTCGACGGCATTAGCTCCGCAACGCTCACATGTATAGATGATTTCGCTAACGTAAAAGGGACCCACCCCAACCAACCTTGGTCTGGTCAAGTCGTCCTGGCTCTTTTCTCCTCTCTTCATCTTCGTGTACCAGTAACCGAATGCAGACTCCTTGATCTGGTTCCTTTCGCAGTAGGCCTTGCGAGTAAGTCCGCTTGATCTGTACGATTCGACGTGTTGTCGCCACTGCTCCGCCTTTAGTGAGCTGTGTCTTCCCATGCTTCCCTCCATTTGTCGGAGGATATGATAAGACCTGGCGGCGGCTCAGCAACAGGTGGGGATTATTTGACGCTTACACAAAGGGACTAAAGACGGCCTCCCTATCAACACCCGCCAACAACTCCCCAAAACCTCGCAAATAGCCATTTTCGTTTATAGATTTTTGCATTGACGTGTAGATATAAACTCCGAAAGATATGTCAGTACCGTCTGAGTTTGCATAAGGCTCAGCGCAGACAGCCTTTTTCTAAGCAAAATGGGTGTTGGCCAGAGATGAAACCTGAAATGGAGGCAGGTTTAAAGATTCTTCGTCTTTTCCGATATCCTTGCTCCGGCATTCAACAATTTCTACAAAGCCATTTTCCCCTATGAACACAACAGTTCGATGGAAGCACTCATGCGTTTTGCAGAGAATCAGGAGGATCAAGCTGATGTTCAATAACAAGTTGTTTCTGACAGTTGTCCTGGCGCTTGCAGCAGGTTTTCTGACCTCCTCCAGCGCCCTGGCGCTCGACTACTCGGGCAGCCAGGGGAATCCTGCCACTTTCGAGACCCTGGAAGAGACCCGCGCCAGCAGTCCGGCGGCCGTCGCTCACCTGGAAACAAATAATGGAAAGACGTTCAAATCCCATCCAGTCCTGGATGGCTATCCCAAGGGAACCACCTATGTCTACCGGTCCGCCAATCTGTTCGGCGGGCGCGCCGCCGCAAGACTCAACACGAATATCCTGGTGTTTGCCGAAAAATCCTTCCCGGGCAAGGATGACGCGCTCGCCTACCTCAAAAGCCTGGATTTGATCAGAATCATCGATGAGGCAATCGGCAGCGTCGTGCTGGTCACGCCATCGGATCCCAAGGCCGGTTTCACCGCCGGCGATCAGAAGTATTATTACGCCCTCCAGACTGCCATGCTCGCCCAGAAGGCTTCTGAAAGAAGCGGAAAGACAATGACATACTACTCCGACGCCGAGTACTTCGGCGGCTATGGCTACACCTATGTCATCGGCATCGACGGAGGCGCAACATTCCTCAACAACTACGTTGCCGGAACGTTTGACTATGTCAGCCGTATCGCCGGCATGCTGCTGATCAACGGCAAAATGGAAAAAATTCGCCAGGTCGCGGCGCTGGTTCCCGCGTACCTGGTAAATGCGCCGGATGCAGTCATCGAAAAATATAAGAAAGCGAACGATGTCGATGCCTTCACAATCGAAAATGGCGTCGAGACACACTTCAACCAGGCATTCCCGCTCAGGAGAGTCGCCGTCGTCAGGGAGGCCGGAAACACGGAAATCGCCAGATACATCAGGGACGCCTACTACAACATGTTTATCAAGGCTATGCGGGTGCCTGTCATCAAGCAGGGGTTGTACTCCGCGTCCACTCCGTATCAGGGATACAACTTCGATCAGGCTCCATATTCACTATGCCGCAGGAATGCCGTTATCAACGGTGTGACGCGAGACGGCATTCACCTGACCCGCAAGACCTCGGAGATGTTCAGCGACCTGAAAACGAAGGACGGGGAATACCTTCAGACATGGTTTGAGTATATTCCGGACGAAGTGCTGAAAGGCACGGTGCCCGCGGGAACCGTGCCCCTGATTCTTGCCATGCATGGAGGTGGAGACGATCCCCGAGTGTTCGTGGACGAAATCGGACTGCTCGATCTGGCAGGTTCCGAGCGCTTCGTCATGGTGGCGCCGGAGCACCAGTCGCTGAATTTTGCGAGAACCAGCGATCCCGGCATCCAGGGCTTGCTGTGCAATATCCTGCCCAGGTTTGTAAAACACATTATCCAGACTTACCCGGCATTGGATCGGTCTCGCGTCTACGTCACCGGGTACTCGATGGGGGGCGCCGCGACGCTCAAGGCCGTCAATGGCGATCCATCTCTGTTTGCCGCAGCGATTCCTATGGCTGCCGCCGGATACACTGGCACACCGGAACAGGCCGCCCAATTGAAGAAGGCGCACATGCCTGTGATGTTCACGACCTCGTCGTTCGATCTTCCGGGCGCTTTCGATCAGGCCCGCGGAAACATCGCCGTTCCGTACCAGACCCAGCTCAACCTCTTCCTTGGTTACAACGGCATGAAGGTGATTGATGCTTTTGATTTCGCGACGTATCCGATCAACGGCTTCAAGGCTGACCGTTTTGAGAAGACCCGGCTCAACGACGAGTACGACAACTATTGCTGGTATCTGAACAATGATGATGGAATTCCGATGGTCGCGCTGAACTATACGGAGCATCTGATTCATGCGCTTTATCCCGAATATGCCAGGATCGCCTGGGATTTTGCAAAACACTATTCCCGGGATCAGAAAACGGGCGCGATCAGATATAACCCGCACGTCAAATGACCGGTCACCCGGTCCAGCACTCAGGGGATCCGGCTGAGGCTCTTGATCCCAGCCGGATCCCCTGCTCGAAGTTGCATGCCGTCAGGGCCTGGCGAACTGCGCTTATCGCGACACAGTCTGCAGTCTTTGCCGAGGAACCAGTCCCCGGCCGAACGGCTTCCCTTCAACTGCCAATCAAGCCAGTGAACGGCCACTTCCGCCCAGTCGCCTCCATCGGGCGCCGAAAACGTGCCGCATAATGGGGGATCAGCGGTATCTGTCCTTCAGCACAAGTTTGTCGCCCGAATCATCTACGTTCCAGAGCTGCGGCTTGCGTGGCCCATTGCCTTCCGAGTGGTGAATGATGAGAAGCAGCTTCCCCTCGAAGGTTCGGAAGAGCATGCCGTGTCCGGAGTTGTCGCCCTTGAAAGCCTCCGGTTCCTGCACCCAGGGTCCCTTGATGCTTCCTGACACCGAATAAGCAACGCCCTGCGCGTAGCGGTGCTCGCCCCAACTCGACCACAGCATTCCCAGCTTTCCCGTTTGAGTTCTGAACAGCTGTGGGCCGTCGGTCACCCATCCCGGCATCTTCAGGCCGAAAGTTGCCTCGCCGATGCTATTCATCTCCCTTACCCAGGGCGCTTCGCTGGCACGAAAGATGGTAGTGGGCTCGGCAGTGCGCCGAGTGAGATCCTTCGAGAGCGGCATGTAGTCGATCGTGCCGTCGATGATCTGGGTCCACTCGTGGACGAAGACCATGTAAATCGTGCCGTCTTCCTCATAGAGCGTGCCGTCAATGATGTCCCAATCCCCGGGACCGAGGCAGAAGTCGAACTCGGGCACAAGAGGCTTGTACGGCCCGTCGGGCGTGTCGGCCACCAGCAACTGCGTCTGGTTGGTTGGAACGTTGTACCGGCGAGGAATGTTCTCTATCAGGTGGCTATGATCATTCCAGGTGCCCGCCATGTAATACTTTTGCCCGATGTGATGGATCTCGGCCGCGGCTACAAACTTCCCTTCCATCCACGTCCCCTTGAGGTCAATGACGGAATAAGGGCCAGTCCATGTCAGCAGGTCCTTGCTCTTGTAGAGATACCCGCCGGTACCCGTCAAATAGTAGGTGCGCGACTTCTCGTCAGGATAGATGAAAGGATCGCTCAGCGAAATGTCCTCAAGCGCAAAAGTCCCGATCTTCGGCTCCGGACGTGGCATCATCGGCGGTTTTTGCCCGCCGGCGCCGGGCGTCAGGATCGGCCAGCCAAAATTGTTCTGTCCCGGATCGGCCGGAGGCGCCTGTTCTCCCGGGACAGCCGGGATTTTCACCCGCCTGTGTTCCTGAGCCGTGGCAAGCTTCGTTCCTCCCAAGGCAACCAGCATCATCATGAGACAGGCGGCCAGCAGGCCAGTGATCGATAATGTCTTCACATTTCCTCCATGCATTCATTCACTTCAGATGAATGGTCTTTCCAAGTTTGATATCACCGGTAACAATGATGGAATTCCGATGGTCGCGCTGAACTATACGGAGCACCTGATTCATGCCGTCAGGGACTGACGAACTGTTCGATCGTCCAGCGCTTATCGCGACACAGTCTGCAGTCTTTGCCGAGGAACCAGTCCCCGGCCGAACGGTTTCCCTTCAACTGCCAATCAAGCCAGTGAACGGCCACTTCCGCCCAGTCGCCTCCATCGGGCGCCGAAAACGTGCCACCGTGTCCCACGGGCAACCAGCCGAAGAAGACCGGGACATGCTTGATACGCTTGACGTCGTCGGCGGCATTGAGATGGGCAACATCGGTCGGCCCCCCGGTGAAGTAGGCAATCGGGCCACGCAGACCAGCCAGTTCATCCTTGCTCACCTGGATCCTGCTGAGGCCGCCGGCCTTGTTGTACACGCCGCTGTCGAAAATCATCGAGGTCGAGATGCGCGGGTCGGCTGAAATCTTAATGGCCTGCAGGCCGCCACAGCTGTGGCCGGCCACAGCGATCCGGCTGGTATCGATGTGCCCGTACAACTCGTCGGCAGGGTCCGCAGTGCGGCTGGCGGCCCATGTCATGGCCTGGCTCATCTGGGAGACATCAGTGGGGTCTTTTTGCTGACCGGCAGGATCTTTGCGGAGCGGGCGCCGCCACGCATAGCCCAGCGCAATGACGATGTAACCGTGGGAGGCGATGTTGCGCAAAAACCTGTCATGTGACAGTCCGTTGTCGCTGCAGCCTCCATTGCCCCAGATCAGCAAAGGCAACGGCTCCGCCGGCAGCGATACGGGACGGTACAGGGTATGGGTGCGCAGGTCGGCTCGTGACTGTGCGACGGCCGGCATGCTGCCGCCTCCTCCCTGTTCGCCTATGAAGCCCGGGAACGGCGCCGTGTTGTCCTGTGCCAGGACTGTTCCGGCGGCCGCAGCCGCGAAGAGCAGACTCAACAAACCGACTTTGCAGCATGCTGCGCAAATCATTGTCATAGTACCCCCCGAGGGAAGATCCGGTTTTTCGGGATATTGTTCAGATGCTGACCTCCATGCGTCGGACGATATCATCCTGAACGCCTTTATTCAGGTCGACAAAATAGGCGCTGTATCCTGCCACTCTCACGATCAGGTCGCGATACCTTTCAGGAAACTTCTGAGCTTCGAGCAGCTGGCTGTTTCCAACGACATTGAACTGAATCCATTTGCCTCCCATGGCAGCGTAGGCTTTGATCAGGCTTCCCAGTTTCTTCAGGTCCTCCCGGCTCCTCAAAGACGATGGATGAAGCTTCACGTTTAGAAGCGTCGACGCACACATGGACTGATCGATCTTCGCCGCACTCCTGAGCATTGCCGTAGGCCCGTGTGTGTCCCGTCCCTGGGCAGGAGAGGCCGTCCCGTCAGCCAGGGTCGTGCCGGCGTGTCTCCCGTCGGGCGTTGCCCCGACTATGGCGCCGCCGGCAAACATCGATGAAATGGAGGCACCTCCAATTCCACGGATTTTCGCATACTCGGGCCGTCCGAAGGTGCAATATTTCGCTTCCTCGTCTATTAGAAACCTGTAGAGATCTTTGACTATGGAGTCCACAAAGTCGTTGTCATTTCCGTATTTGGGCGCCTGCAGACACATCCTTCTGATATTTTCGTGGCCTTCCCAGTTATCAGCCAATGCTTGCCTCAGCGCTTTCATGGACAACTTCTTTTCATCGAAGATCAGCATCTTTATTGCTGCCAGGGAATCTGCCGCATTGATGGCGCCGACGGGCACCATCGCCGCCCTGAAGTCATACGGCGGCACCGGCTTTCTCCTGGACAGGGGCTTGCCTGTCTTGATTCCATCCTGCATCAGAACCGTTTCCAGGATTTCGACAACATCGTAGTAGTCCTTGGGATGTCCACTGAGGAAGCTGTGTTCATGCCAGAGGCCGATAAAATAGGAAAGGGTGCTCTTGAATGCCTCATAGAGCTCATCAAAGGTCTCTATATCATCAACGGGCAATCTGCAGGGATAGGCTGTCAGACCCGTGCGCGGATCCACCCCGTCGTTCAAGAAAATTTCCAGGACCTTGGGAACTACGAAAAAGCTGCCTGCCAGGAAACTGGCTTTTCCCGGAATGGCCGGATCTACGCACCCGGCGAGGTGGTAATTGCGGGCTTCTTCCACCGGTATGCCTCCGGAGGTCATGTAGTCGAGAAAGGATTTGTCCAGTGCCAGGGCCGGCATGCCGATGCCTGTTTTAACAACATCCAGCGCCTTCAATAGCAGATCTTCCGGCGTGTTTTCGTGAACTCTCAAGGTGATGGTGTGGTGCGCCGTTCTGCACCTGTTGGCCGCCTCAAGGACCAGATAGGTCAGCTCATTGGTGGCATCTTTGCCGTCGGCTGTGACTCCTCCGATGGTCATATTCCGCCATTTGGCGAAGCCTGCGTGCTGGGATCGCTTGGCGCCTGAGAGCTTGATATTTTCAGGCTTCATGCATTTAATGCGCAGTTCACACAACAGGTCCAGGACTTCGTCATTGCTGATTCTGCCTTCCTCGATATCTTTTTTATAGAAGGGATACATGTATTGATCGAATCTGCCCAGATTATGGGTCGAAGTGGGAGCGGACAGGAGTTGATTGAACCATAGCGACTGCATAGCCTGGTGAAAGTTCTCGGGACGATCGGCCGGCGTCCGACGACAAGCTTCCGCAATTTTCCTCAGCTCTTCTTTCCGACGGGTATCTGCCTCGATCTCGGCCAGCGCCCCGGCCGCCTCAGAATATCTGTCGGCCAGCCTGATTGCCGCTTTCAGCACGATTATGGCCGCTTCCAGAAACAGTTTTTTCTCCACATCGTCCAGACTGAAGAACCTCAAATTCCGGAGTTCTTCTTCCGCTTCCAGGATTATTGGATTCAATCCGTTCAGCCATCTCGAAAAGTCGGAATAGCAGTCAGTGAAGGCAAAGGACAGGCAGAGTCCGGAGCCGGCATAGGCTCCCCTGAACTCATCTTTTCTTTTCATCGGTGGAAGTGTAATGCCGAGCTGCAGGTACCTGAATATCCTCTCATCGAAAAGCTTCGACTGAATGTACTCGGAGCACCTGGTTTCCCAATACCTGCCAAGCTCTCTGAACAGCGGCCAGTCTATTTCGTCAAGAGTGATGATACCCTCTTCGGCTGCCGCCTTGATCTCCTCTTCCCGCCACACTCCCAAAAACGGATCTATCTCGGCTCCCCACGGTATGCTGGCTCCTTCACCGACGAGCAGCTCGTCGCGGTCTATCAGGACAGGCATATTTTCCAGCATATAGGAGAAGGCTTTGGCGTACCTTATGATGGACGGCTCGCCCTCTGTCTGCTGATAGGATTCGGTAATCAGGCGCGCCTTCTCGATAGATAAAGGAAACCCTCTCCTGCGTATCTTGTCTGCCAGTACTCCCATCATGCTCTCCAGTTCTCCAAAACACCCCGCGGCAACAAAGCCGGTCCCTTTCATAGAATCAACCGCCCATGATCACACTCAGGCCGAAGGATTCAAAAATCCGGCTGCACATCTCCAATTGCCGTTCACCGGGGACTTCAATGGATGCAGTCTCATGTTTCCTTCCCAGTCCCTGCCACTTGGTTTCCCCAAGGCGGTGGTAGGGAAGCAGATGAACCGGAATGGCGTTCGACAGTCTTCCGGCAATGAATTCGGCGGTGGCCTCGAGATTTTCCCGGGAATCGTTGAAACCGGGAACGAGTGTTACGCGGGCTCGCATCGGTACCGACATCTCATGATGAATCTTCTCTGCGTTCTGCAGAATCAGCTCGTTTGATACTCCCGTGTATCTCCTGTGCATTTCCGGGTTCATGTGCTTGAAATCGAAAAGCACGAGGCTTGCATACCGCAGGACCTCTTTCGCGGTAGTCCAGCTTGCATACCCGCAGGTGTCCAGCGCCGTGTGAAATCCGGCATCCCGGCATTTCCTCAGAATGGCGGCCGCGAATTCGAGTTGCGCAAGGGGCTCTCCGCCGCTCAACGTAACACCGCCTCCCGACTCGTGGTAGAACAACGAATCTGCCGCGACCTCTTTGAAGACGTCATCGGCCGTTGTCCGGCGTCCGATCAAATTTCTAGCCCCGCTGGGACAGGCTTCCGCACACAATCCTGCGCCTCGGCAGAGCTGCTGATCCGTCCGGGATGACCTTCCGCGCATGCGGATTGCCTTTTCCGGGCAGACCTGGATGCACGTCCCGCACCCGGTGCATTTTTCCTCTACAAAGAGGAGCTCGGGATGAAACGAATGAGACTCCGGATTCTGACACCAGAGGCAGCGCAGCGGGCATCCCTTTAGAAAGACCGAAGTGCGGATGCCGGGGCCGTCGTGGATGCAATATCCCTGGATGTTGAAGATAATTCCATCGTCCGAATTGGCCATCGCGTCACTCTATGGACAGCGGCTTCCTGATATGATCGCTCCAGCCGCGAGTTTCACGAGCCGGCTCATGAAATTCGTGGCTGGAGGCTGCGAAGGTCAGGAAAGCAGGATTTTGCGCACATCGCCTTCCGGATCGTCTACCATCCGGCAGTCGTTATCAAACACCATGGTCTGGCACCGCTTCGGATCAAACGCTTCCCATGCCAATCCCGGCTGACTCGGATTACCGGTGCGAGCGAAATTGGCCCAGGCGGTCGCCATTTTCTTAGCCAACGCTCGTGCCTCCGGCCCGTTGCCCGTGCCCTGTTCGCAGCGCTTCGTGTTGTCGAAGCAGAAGGCCAGTTCGGCGGTATGCCAGGCGCCGGCATCTTCCAGCATCGGCGACTGCCAGGAGAAATACCATAGAAACACCGGCGCCCCCTTTTGCTGGTACTTCATGGTGGCCATGCGTATGGCATTGTTGCAGATATTGAACGTGTTCAGGCCGCTGCCATTGCACATATAGGACAGCTTCCGGATGCTCTTTTCCGGATGCGCCTTTTTCATGGCTGCAATTAATGCAACAGCTTTAGCCTCACCGTAGCACTTTGTAAGGTTGGCCTTCCACTCCGCCTCTGTTGGCCGGGACAGCATGGAATTCCCTTCTTCGCTCACGGAGCCGATCAGCATCGGAATGTTCTTCGATATTTCGGGAGCTGCATCGAAGAAAGACTTCATCGTAATAACGCGTCCATCGCAGGTCGGCCCCCAACCCACGCGTGGTTTCTCTACTCCCGGAGGGGCGATCGGCCCATACACTCCCATGGGCGGATTCATTTTGGCCGCAACGGCGCTGGCGACCGCATTCAATCGGGACCATTCCATCTTTTGGAGTGCTGCGATGTCTCTAACACCGAGCTCGGCAAAAACGCGTTTAGCGTATTCTCTGGACTGCTCCGCGCTGGGTGCATCCCCACCACCGCCTGAGTGGGCCGCAGCGCGATGGAACAATCCCTGGGCCGAGGGCATTCCCAGCAGCGTGGTCACCTTGGAGGCGCCGCCGGATTGGCCGTAAATCATCACGCAATCCGGATCACCGCCGAAATTTGCGATATTATCCCGAACCCATCGAAGCGCCGCGACCAGATCCGTCATCCCGACATTCGCCGAATCGGCATACGCCTCTCCGCCGATGGAGGATACATCGAGGAATCCAAGTATGTTGAGGCGGTGATTTACTGTTACGGATACCACATCGTGATGGCGCGCCAACTGCGCTCCATCCTGCGAAGCGAGCTCGTACGCCGAGCCAAAGCTGAAGCCGCCGCCATGAATATAAAACATCACAGGCCGTTTGCCCGTCAGGCTGGAAGTCCAAATGTTCAGTTTGAGCATGTCTTCGCTCTGCCAGCCGTCAGTCCACTGTTGAAGAAATGTCTGCTCGCTCGACCAGTTATGCAGGTTCTGAGGGCAATTGGCCCCATAGGTCAGCGCGGGGTACTCGCCATCCCAACGCGCGGGCGGTTTGGCCGGCAGCCAACGATTTTCTCCTCCTGTGTCCGCGCCATAGGGAACGCCTTTGAACGTCAGGACGCCATCCTCGACATAGCCGCGAACCTTTCCGTATTGTGTGTTGGCAATGGCCGTCCGCGGCGTACTGCAGCTCGCAGCCGCTGCATTGGGCGCCCCTGTATGCGTGTTCCCGCTCGAACTGCAGGATGCTCCTGCCAGCACAGCGGCGCCTGCGGTTGCAGACAATAGCAGCGCCTCGCGGCGATTCAGTTTGCTGCTGCTTTTCGAATTCGAAAAAGACATTGATCCTCCCTCTCGGGGGGCACATGCCTCCCGGCAACTGTTACTTGGATCTGCAACGATCAAAAAACTTAAAAATGCTTGGCAACACGAGTGGAATCATGCCGCCATGATCGGCATTCACCTCCATATACTCAATCTTGAAGCCGTGCTCTTTCATCCAGGCAAACATAGCCCTGCTTCCGACAAGCGATGGAGTTGCCCCTGTCCCTTCCGTCATAAACACCGGCATTCTACGTATGTTTTCCCACGGATAATTAGCTTCGTCCACAAACGGGCCCGACATGGGCGCAATGCCGGCCCAATACTGCGCATACTTGGCGCCGAGATACCACGTACCGCCGCTTCCCATGGAATGTCCGGTCAGGAACATTGAACGCCGGTCAACGGGATACTCGCTGAGCACAATCTCGAGCACATTGATAACATCCTTCTCACTGAGTTCCAGGGTTCGCTCCTGTTCGGGGGTTACCGCTGCACGCTGCTTTGCGGCGATTTCGGGATTTCCGAAAACCGCCGGAAGGCGCAGCGGCGTTCCGTAGGCTCCCATACGGGTGTAGCCCAACGGCGAGACCAGCAGGTATCCGTGTTGTTCAGCCAGTCGAATCAGCTGCTTGTCATTCGCATCGACATACCAGTTTTCATCCGACCCGGCACCGTGCAGGATCATAACCAGAGGCAGTTTAGCTTTTCCATCCCATGTAGTCGGAACATACAAACGATAGGGCATATCCGCGTTGGCTGCAGGAAAATGGTACTTCCGGTGAAGGTCGCCCTTTGCGCGCCATTGCGGGCCGCCGGGAGAGGCAATGCTTTTTGCAAGCGCCCGGGATTCGCGCGTCTGGTCCCGGGCATCAATGGCACAGCCGAATGGTATGGGTGCGGACGTCTGTGCCCGCAGCAGCGTTGCCGGAATGCCCAAAACAAAAGCAATACACAGGAGCAACGCCCCTTTTCGGAAAGAAGGATTAGTATTCACTGCGAATGTCCCTTTCATATTTTGCACTCGGGTTCATTCCGTTAAGCGGCCGCCACCGTCTCGACCTGACGCTTCTCACTGTGGCGTTTCAGCAGCAATAGAAGGATCAACGTCAACAATGCGATGCCGGCCATCATGTACCACCCGGCGGCGAATCCTTTCGTCCATTCGCGCAGCAGCCCGAGCATTTGAGGCCCCACATAACCGCAGATTCCCGCACCAAGGCTCAATACACCCATTACATTTCCGGTTTCCCGGCCCCTCAGCACGCTTCCGGCGAGACCATACACTTGATTCGTCGCAGCGAACCCTACTGCAAGTACCACTGCCGTGGCGATTCGGAATACCAGCTCATTCCCGATGGTCATAGCCAGAGAGGCGGGCATCAACACCAGCAGGAGCGAGCCAAGAACAATCCATCTGTTGTAATGGTCCATCAAATAGCCGGCAAGAAGGTTCAGAAAAATTGCACAAACGTACCCCGTGCTGATGACGAGAGAAGCTCCGACGGCATCCATTTTGAAGATGGCGCTTGCGGCGGCAGGAACAAAGAAGGTCACACTATAGGAGGCCATCCCTACCAATCCCACCAGAATGGTAAGGGCCCAGACAACGGGCGACCGGAATGCGCTCCGTCCTCCTTCCTGCGAACTGCCGATATTGTGCATCGGCACCTGCTCCCGTACGCCGGATTTCTGGCGGTAAAATGCCCACATGATAAAGGAGCCGAGAACAGCGGCACAGGCGAAACCTGTCATTCCGGTTCTCCAGCCGAAGAGCTCGCCGATTTTGCTGCCGAAAGGAGCTCCGATTACCGTAGCCAGTGAGGCAGTCGATCCCAGGAGGCCCATTGAGGATCCCTTCAGAGAAGGGGGTGCTGTGAGGGCAATAGCCGTCAGGACTCCAACGAATGCAAACCGGTAAGCGGCGATCCATACAGCGCGGGCTGCGAAAGCCGAAAAAAAGCCGGGCGCCCTGCCCAGCATGAATAATCCGCATCCCACCAGAAAGAGAGCCACAACCAGCACCCGCTTCTCACCGTAATGCTTCGCCGCCAGACCGGCAGGAACGCTTAGTGCCAAAGCCAGCAAGCCATACATTCCCGTGAAAAGCCCGATCTGGGTATGGCTCATTGAGAACTCCTTCTGGATGTCAGGCAACAGGGGAGAAAATCCCAGATTGGACATTTGAAGGGTCAACATTCCGAAAAGCGTTGCAAGAAACGGGACAATCCACGATCTTTCCGCATTCCCCTTATGTTTTTCCGCTTTCATGAACACCTCGACATTCGTTCTTCAGAAGCCGGTATGCCGGACGCCCTGCCCTCGCTGCGTTCGCGACAGAACGCGCGTTGTCAGGAATTCAGCAACTTTGCGGCGCATGTTTTGCGGGTCCCATCCGCGGCTGTCGACCATATCGGCAACAACCGGCAGCACAGGGATTCCCGCCTCCTCCAAAGCTCTTTCGATAAAGCGATTACCTGAAGCCGCGGGCTTGGTTCCCAGCGGAGTCAGCACAAGAGCGGCATCAATTCTGTGCAGCCGGGCCTGGTGAACCACCCACTCGTTGGCCCATGGCGGATTGTGCAACTGCTCATTCATGCTGACGGTGCGGCTTGCCAGCGCCATCAGCGGATCGTCCAAACCATAGCGTATATATCCGTCGGGGCCGAAGGCCAGATACATGGACCACACGAAAACGGCGCCGAGTTCTTCCTCGAACGCCGTATAAAAATCGGTGTCGTGCCAAAGTCCGGCGCCTACCCACATCAGGCGCAGGCGCTCATTCGAGCATGCCGCGACTCCTTGTCTTACCCGATTCCTGATTTCGTCACGGAAGCTGCGGGCATGACCCACGGCCCAATCACTGCCGCGCTCCCATTGCGCAGCCATGACATTCGCCACCTGTTCGTGCATTCGCACCGGAGTTCTGGGTGCGGAGCAGATCAGCTGCCATGCTTCCTCGAAGTACTCCTCCTGGCGGTTGACGCGCTCCATCAGATCGCGCAGGCGCTCAATCCGGAATTTATTCCCCGTGACCCGTTCGAGCACCCTGATTAGATGTTGAAATTGTTCCACCGTGAATCTCAGGCGGTGCGCTTCAAAGAGTTCACGCCAATGATAGCGGCTGAGTTCCCACCAGCGGGGCGGCAGTTCTGTTGCGCCCGGATTATCAAGAAAAACAAATTCTGACCCAAAGGCCTCGGCCCATATTCCGAAAACCCGCTGAAGACAATCACAGGTGAGTCTTGCACAAAGCAGCGCCGGTTTGGGCAGCCCGCCCCATGGAGCCCGGTCCGGATCGTTTGCCAGCGTCGATGCGGCCGCCAGACTGCAGTACCGGCAGAGCCCGCTATGGAACCCGAGAAAATTCAAGACATCGAGGTAATAGGACGAAAGTCGCTTGGCCGAAATGATGGCGGCCCACCATTGGTTGCTCACGGCCGGCATGTCCATTACCTGGAAAAGCTCGAAGGGCATGTCTGCCTGAACTATGGCGTAAGGCCGCTGCCTTTCAAACACATCCTTCCTGAGCTGTGCAAACCAGGTTCTCTGATGCTCGCCGGCTGCAAGAGTGCAATCGAGCTGCTTTTCCGCCATGATGTCTACCGTCCCTGGCTAAGGCTGCATATAAACGTTTCGATCTGCTTGTGACATTCTTCCGAAATAGACTTGGCATCCTCACGCACAAGCATATGCGGGATGCCCTTCTCATCAAGGTATTTCCGGCGCCTGGGGTAATCCCATCCCGCAACGCAGTCTTCCGGCGGCAAATAGAAAATAATGCCATCGACCCCATTCAATGATTCCCGTTGAAACCACGCATCCGCGGCTTCAAAAGGAAATAGGCGCGGACTCGGGGTATCCAGATAGTATTTCTCAAATATGGCTTTCAACAGGTCTCCGGAATCCACATCGATATCGCCTCCCGCACTGCGGGATCCCCACCAGTCATCCTCAGCGACAACCACGGCTCCATGCTCTTCCAGCACCTGATGAAGACTTCGGTGATTCAGCGAAGCTCCGGATATCATCAGTCTCTTGCCCGCAAGGGACTCACGCTCCGAAATCATCTTCACTGCACGTTCGGCCAACTGAGCGTATTCATCTCTGCTGATGAGGAAGGATGCTCCGGTCAGGGCCAGGGCTTCTGTTCCGGTCATGCGCGGCTCCTGCAGCCGCAACGAGAGCAGCGACCGGATTGCCTTTCGAGCACGGTTGGATTCCTCGATCGCCTGCCGGAGAGACCCTTCACTAATCGGAATGCCCGTCAGACTCTCGAGCCGCTGCCGGAGAACTTGCGTGCGCTCCAATCCATAGGAGTAGGATTCCGACGAGCGGGAGTGAAGCATGTCATAAAGGTATACGGGCGGCAGGCGGCGCCCTGGCTCCCGGCGGGCAACTTCCCTGAGATAGAGATACAATTTGTATTCCTGCTCGGAGGTCCGTGGAATCAGCAGGAGCTTGAGATATTGCAGATCTCCCGATATTGCAGCTCCAAAAATGGCTCGGGTGCGTTCCTCAAAAACGCCTTCTTCCATAAAACGGTGGATGTCTTCCTGTTTGCCATCTCCAGGATTGATCACGCAGGGATACGCTCCTGCGGCTCGAATCAGCTCCCATGGCACGGTGTTGGAAGTGACTCCGACCACCGGCAAACCTTGATCAGCCAATCCTCTGGATTGTGCCGAAGGATTCTCATAATGCCACGTCAGCCGCTCTATCGGATCGTTTTCATCGTAAGGTTTCATCATTGAATCAGGCTTTGTGCTGTTAGAGGAGGGCATCTGCAAACACCTTTTCGATTACAGGCTTATTTCACACATCCCTGACCCGTGTCAATATGCATACATATGCATATTATGTCATGTGCATGCATTATGCATTTTATTTTTATTTCATACTGAACTAAAGTATTTCAGGCTTGATGCACAAACCGGAGGAGTAGCTGAAATGGACGGATCAATGAAAACGGAACAAGCAGGAAACACACTCCCAAGGCCCCTGGACGATATTACCGTTCTGGACATGACGGTGGCGTTGGCAGGGCCTTTTGCGACCCTCCTGCTCGCCGGACTCGGCGCACACGTGATTAAGGTGGAAAATCCGGCCAACGGGGACACTTGCCGCGAGAACGCCCCCTATCTCGGAGCGGAGGGCGCCAGTCTGGTCCGCCGCGGCCCGGACGACATATCCGTCTCAGCGATCAACCGCCTGCGCAACAAACTTGGCATTACTCTGAACCTCAAACATCCGGAAGGGCGCTCTGTTTTTGCCGACCTTTTGAAGCGGTGCGACGTGTTGGTCGAAAATTACAGCCGGGGAACACTCGATCGTCTTGGAGTGGGCTACGGCTGGATGAAAACGGTAAATCCTCGGCTGGTCTACTGCTCCATTACCGGCTTTGGCAGCGAAGACGATTCCAGCCCGGCCAAGGCAATGGACACGATCATTCAGGCTCAAAGCGGAATGATGTACACTTCGGGCGAGCCTGAAGATCCGCCGATTCGAGTAGGCATTCCCATGGCCGATCTTTGCGCCCCGATGTTCGGTGTCATTGGCGTGATGGCAGCCATACACCAGGCGCAGCGCACAGGCGCGGGGCAACATATCGACGTCTCGATGCTGGGGGCTTTGACGATGATGGTTTCGGTGGAACCTTTTGATCTGCTCGAACGCTGCGGGATTCCGCAGCGTACGGGGCAGACTCTCCCGCGCCTCGCGCCTTTCGGCGTTTATCCGACCAAGGATGGCTTCATTGCTCTTTGCGCCCCGACCGAAGCGATGGCCCGCGCCTTCTTTGAAGCTGCCGGCCATCCGGAACTGGCTGACGATGAGAGATTCTCCACACGCAATGCGCGCGTGAAAAACTTCCAGGAGTTGAATGCGTTTATTGAACGGTTCACCAGCTCCTTGACCTCGGCAGAGGCAGTTACCCGGCTGGAGCGCGCCGGCGCACCGGCCGCCGAGGTGCGCGATCCCTATGCAGCCACGCGAGACCCAAGGGTGGTGCGACGCGGCGAAACCCAGCCCCTCCTTCATCCAAAGTATGGCGCGGTAGCGGATGTATACGGCATGGGCATGCCCTTCACGTTTTCCGGCTCCCGAATCGGCTTCGATCAACCGCCTCCGGCGTTGGGGGAGCATAATGACAGAGTGTATGGCCATATGTTGGGCTATTCACCGGAGAGAATTTTAGAACTGAAAGCGCTAAAGGTAATCTGATGCTCAAGGTGATGCTGGTGGGTGATTTGATCCTGGACGAACCGGAGCCCGATTCATTCTTCGATCTCACGCGCAGCAAACTGCGGGAGGCGAATTTGCTGGTGGGACATGTGGAAGTTCCACACACGCTTCGCGGGCAGGAGAATACATCCGACATCCCGGCTCCTCCCAGCAATCCGGATAATCTGGCAGCACTGAAACATGCCGGATTCCATGTGGCCACGCTGGCCGGAAACCACATACATGACGCAGGGCCCGCCGGAATCGAAGACACCGTGGCAACGCTGCAAAAATTGGGAATAGCCACCACAGGAGCGGGAAGCTGTATCGAAGAGGCACGCAAGCCTGCCATCGTGGCGTGCAGGAATATGAAAGTGGGAACCCTCAGTTACAACTGTGTGGGACCGAAGGATTCATGGGCCAATGAAAAAAGGCCGGGGTGCGCCTACATTCATGTGATCACCCACTACGAACTCGATCACGCATCTCCCGGAGGCCCTCCCCGGATATACACCTTCGCCGAACCCGAGAGCACGGAAGCAATGGTTGCTGATGTGGAGAAGTTGCGCCGCGACGTTGATGTGGTCATTGTGGCCCTTCATAAAGGAATCGGGCACATACCCGCTGCTTTGGCCATGTACGAACGCCCTCTGGCCAAAGCGGTGATCGACGCAGGCGCGGACATTGTGGTATCGCATCATGCTCACATTTTGCGAGGCGTCGAGGTCTATAAGGGAAAACCGATCTATCATGGATTGGGCAACTTTGTAACGGTGACCCGGGCTTTGAATATCGAAGCGAACCCCAGCCCTAAGCGCCTCGAATGGGCTCGCCGGCGCCGGGAACTGTTCGGCTTTGAGCCGGATCCAGACTGCCCGACATATCCCTTTCATCCTGAATCACGAAATGCAATGATTGCGGTTTGTGAGATTAGCGCCGGGTGTGTTCGCAAAGCAGGATTTATTCCCTGCTGGGTGAATTCCAAAGGACAGCCGGAAATTTGCACCGATGATGCACGAGGTCAAGCAGTGGCCTCCTACATCGCTCAGATCACCGGCAGAGCCGGGCTTCGTACCGACTTCGCGTGGGACGGAGACTGGGTTCGCTTTCTATAAACATTCGCCGCGCCGGCGCATCAGTGGGCTATATGCTGAAGAGACAGAGCGACGCCATGCCAAAATTGCCGAAGACAAATTCCCGGAAGGGCAATCAAAAATCCGCACGCCAGAGAGCTTACGCGTTTATCCTGCAGAAAATTGCCGGCCGTGAACTGCCCGCGGGCGCAGCAATTTCCGAGGTAGCCCTGGCGGCCGAACTCGGCATCAGCCGCACACCTGTACATGAGGCGATACGCCAATTGCTTGGCGAAGGCTTGCTGGAAGAAGATTCCAATGGAGTTATTGCCGTTGTACGCCTCTCCATGCAGGACTTTGCAGAGCTCTACGAAGTACGCTCCGTGCTCGAATCCCATGCGGTTTCGAAGATAGCCACACGCACATTGTCGGGAAAAGAACTCGAAAGGCTCCATGCCCTCGCCGAAGAGATCGAGACATTGAGGAATGAATTGGTCAAATCGGGAAAAAAGAATCTGAGCAACGCGCAAATGCGGCAGTTTGAAATGGCCGATATCCGCTTCCACACATTCCTCATGAGTGTGGCGGGAAATTCCGTTTCACTGAAATTTTACAATAAGGTGCGATATCTGATCCGCGCTTTTGCAGCACGCCACGCAGGACATACGGCCGAAGCCCTGGCCAGAATTCACAATGAGCATCTGAATATGATTAGCGCTCTTGCGGATGGGGATATGGAGAAGGCGATGCAAGCCATCTCTCAGCATATCCAGAAAAGCCAGCATGAGCGAATGGAAGAGTATGCCTACTGGGAGCGCGAAGCGCTCGTTAGAAATCAGGTGAGTGACTTTTTCCACGACAAGGATGGCGAATAGATCTCCGGCAGTTCCTGATCTGATCTCATTTTCTACCCTAGTTATGCAGGGATGACATTCAATACATTACCGCCACTTCCTGTGCTGAGTCAGTCGATCACGAGCTTTCGGGTCTGAAGCCAGTCATAGAACCTGTCAGTCCAGCTTGCCACCGGCATTCCCGAAGCGGGGCCGTAGCCATGATCATAAACGTGAATCTCAACCGGGCGTCCGGCTTCTTTCCACAGCGTGAACAACGCCATACATCCATTGGTCACATTGAAATGCCCGTCCATGACGGCGATAAACAGCGGAGCTCCCATTTTTGGCACAGTCACATCCACTAGCGACGGCCCATAGATGGTGGCTGCGAAATCCGGATAGCCGTCGGAGGATTCCGTAACCGCCGTGCCGACAGCAACGCCTCCGCCCGCAGAGAATCCAAGGATGCCGATGCGCTTCGGATCAATGTGATACTTTGCTGCTTCACGTCTGAGAACTCGAATCGCTTGATGGCCGTCGGCTATCGCCATTGAAATCACTTTGAGCTGCAGTGGATCATTGATCGCGGGATTCGCATTGCCGCGCCTTCCCAGGATTTCGCCGAATGACAATTCTTTGCCCATGGTAAAGCCCGTCCGGGAAGGAACGGGAGACTTTGCGGCGCCGGCCGCTGGTGGGGCATCGGGCACAAGCCTGTACTTAAGGATGAAAGCTGCAATCCCTTTGGAATTAAGCCACTCTGCCGTTCGTTCTGTCTCTGCGAAGCCCAGCACCCGCATTGCGCCACCCGGACAGAGGACAACGGCTGCACCGTTCGCCTTCGCCGGATCGGGCAGATAGACCGTAAGCGTGGGATTAACCACATTGGAATACATAATCGATCCGTCGGGACCTTTCGTTGCTCTCTCACTAAAGGTCCAGTCCTCCGAACCGGGTGCTTTGCCGGGCCAGATCGATATCGTGGGCTTCGACTGAGCCTCGGAATGGGCGGCGATGGGCCGGCCCCCTTTTGTTTGAGGGAAAATGGGTGGCAATGCCGCAGCAGCGACCAGGAACAACGCGGCGGGCAGAAGCAGCTTTTCCACTACACGAGCCATATTTCTCCTTTCCCGTGGAAGGGCGTGAACAAACTGCGCAGGACCGGGCGACCTTGCGCTCTCGCTGCCCTGCGCAGTTTCTGAACAGGCGCTCAGATACGGACAACTATGGCAGTTTCTTTTTTTCAAACTTCCATTTGTCGTCCTTGCATAGACCGCAGGATTGTCCGGAGAACATCTTTCCGGCATTTTCATCCTTCTTCAGTTGCCATTGCAGCCATGCTACCGCGATTCTTCCGAATTCTCCTCCATTCGGCTCGCTATATGTTCCGCCATGCCCTACATCGAGATTGGCCATCGCGACCGGGACTTTCTCAATTTTTGCAAAGTCGTCCATTCCGTTGGCATAAGCAATATCCTTTTCTCCGCCATTGATATAGATCACGGGAGAATGGAGCTTATTGAGGATATCCTTGCCGATCGCCATGGCTCCGCCCATGGGCACTTTTGGAGCCGCCCCCTGGGCCACTCCCGCTTTAGGTGCGGGCTTTTTCGGCGCTCCTCCCGGCGGCATTCCGCATCGCTCCCGGGATGACGATGCCGCTATCCATCACGAGGGTCGTCGTCACGCGCGGGTCGGGCGAGACTTCCAATGCCTGCAATCCACCACAGCTGTGACCGAATACTGCAAATTTTGACGGGTCCAGTTTCTGGAAATACTTGCCGTCCTGGCGCTTATTCTCCGCCGTCGCCCAATCAAGGGCTTCCAGCAATTGGGAGGATTTCGTCTGGCCACCCATACCCATGCCGCCGGTTTTGGGAGCAGGTTCCGGCGTGTATGGGCCAATGGCCACAACCAGGAATCCACGGGATGCAATTTCCGCAAGGAAGGGGGAATAAAACTGAGATGAGTTGGCGCATCCTCCGTTGCCCCAGGCTACAACCGGCAACGGATTCTTTTGATTGAAGGGGCTCAGGTTCTCAGGCCGGTAAATTGTGTGCCCTGGAACACCGGGATCCCCTTCAATGATGGCGGAGTAAGGCCCGGAGCCCTTGGGGGGCGGGCCCTGCGGAGCCTGTGGCGGTCCCGGCTGCGCGGCCGCAACTGCAGCCAATAAACCAAACATGCATCCTAAAATGCAAATTCGTCGAAGCATTGTGATTTTCTCCTATCGGGAACGATTGTGTAGCTGATCATGCTGCAAGTGCAATGGCCGGACTATTCCTATTTGCCCGGCTTCTCTCCCTTTCTCAATTGACTAGCATCTTGGGGGTTGATTACAGGAAGACTGATGTAAGAGGGATAGGACGGAGTGTAGACATATCTCTTCATATCGATCTCTTGTCAAGCAACCGGACAGATCTCCATGCTGCCCATTGATCCGATCCATCTTCTCGCGAACATTTATGCATATCTTATGTTATCTGCATGCATATTGCATTTTATGTTTCGTCTCCGCTCCAAAGAAGATTCGATTCTGCCGGGGGCAGGCAGTTCCAGTTTGACAGTAGAAGTCTCGTGCCGGCCGGACCTGCCGGAGTCTCGGGCTGGGACTTGGCCGGCAGAGGGAGCGATCGTTAGAATGTGCCCCGCACGTGCGGAATCTTAGCCAGCGGCTGTCCGCCGCCGACGCTGATGTCGACCGCGGACTTCGGCAAATCCTCGCCGCTGAGGGAGAAATTCACCTGACGGCTCTCACCCGCGCGGAGATGAATTCGCTGGAAGCCGCGCAGACTCCGGATGGGCGCATCTTCGCCGGCGCCGCCTCCAACGTACAATTGCACGACTTCATCCCCGTCCCGGTCCGAAGTGTTTTTGACTGTAGCCTGGATTGTGGCCCCTTCCGGAGTCCGCTTCACGCTCAGCCCCGAATATTCAAAGGTGGAATAACTCAATCCAAAACCGAAAGAGTACAGCGGCTCACCCTTAAAATAGCGGTAGGTGCGCCCCTTCATGGCGTAATCGGTAAAGGGCGGCAGTTG
>JAAYAM010000068.1 GCA_012719355.1 Acidobacteriota bacterium | reverse complement strand
GCACCGCAGACCGCGTGGTCGAAGCGCTGTTCTCCCGAGACACGCAACCCCCTTCCGACCTGATTCACGTCTCATGTACCGGTTACGTTTCCCCCAGTCCCATACAGCGCCTGATCGAACGGAAAGGATGGAACCGCAGCACGCGGGCCGTGCAGGTGTACCACATGGGTTGCTATGCAGCTCTCCCCGCGCTGCGCATCGCCGCCGCGCTCACCGAGTGTGGCGGCGCCAGGGCCGAGATAGTCCATACGGAACTGTGCACCCTGCACTTCAATCCTGCCGACCACTCGCCCGTGCAACTCATCATCCAAACCCTGTTCGCTGACGGACACATTCGCTACGCTGTTGTGCACGACGAGGCGAGAAACCGCGCTGACGGCGCATTCGAGATCGTGGCGCTACAGGAAGAAGTCGTGCCGGATTCGCTCGATGACATGACATGGACGGTGTCGGAGTGGGGATTCGAGATGACGCTGTCGCGCGATGTGCCGGGCAAGATCGCCGACGCACTCCCCCGTTTCCTTGTGGAACTCTTTTCGAAAGCAGGGATGAAATACTCCGACGAGGGGGAGGGGGCCGTCTTTGCGATTCATCCGGGAGGTCCGCGCATTCTGGATTCGGTACAGGAACTGCTGGGACTCAAAGAAATCCAACTTCGGTTGAGCCGCATGATCCTCTTCGAGAGGGGGAACATGTCTTCCGCCACACTTCCGCACATCTGGATGGCAGCCGCTGCCGATGCTTCAGTGAAGCCGGGATCAATCATCGTGAGTCTGGCCTTCGGTCCCGGGCTGACGATCGCCGGAGCGATCTTCCGCAAATGCTGAGACAGTACTGGCCTGCATTCCCGTTTCTTCTTCAGATGCTCTGCATGGCGGCCGACGAATTCTGGTTTCACAGGAAGCGGGGATTGCCGCGCTGGGAGCGAATCGGACATCCACTCGATACCCTCACGGTTATCCTGTGCCTGGTCTGGATGCTGTCGGTCGAACCGGGAACACTGACAAGAAGCGTGTATATTGCGCTTGCCGTCTTCTCCTGCCTCTTTGTCACCAAGGATGAACCTGTGCACCGGCGGTATTGCGGTGCAGCCGAGCAGTGGCTGCACGCAGTTCTTTTCCTTCTTCACCCGGTGGTGCTGGCCGGCGCCGCCTTCCTCTGGCTGGAGCGCCCTTTCCTCGCACTGATATGCGGTCTGATGGTCGGCTTTGCAGTCTACCAGTTCATATTCTGGAATATCATATGGCCCCGAAACAAAAGTCCTTTTCGATAAACAACGACATCTACCTGCACTATGGAGACCGCTGGTACACCGCCAAAGATGATCCTGTAGCGCTGCTGAGGTCGGAGGCGCGGGCACGCAACCGCTGGATTGTTTCTGAGATCGCAGCGAGATTTCCCGGCGGGAATGCGCGAGTTCTGGACATCGGCTGCGGCGCAGGCTTTCTCGCGAACGAACTTGCCCTGCGAAATTACCAGGTAACCGGCGTAGATTCGTCGCAACCGGCATTGGACGTGGCG
>JAAYAM010000067.1 GCA_012719355.1 Acidobacteriota bacterium | reverse complement strand
TCGAAACTCCTTCGGTCGTGGTGGACGTTATGTGTTTCACCCCCTGGATGGGATTGATCGCTTCCTCGATCGGCTTCGTAACCTCGGTCTCGACCGTTTCCGGAGCCACGCCGGGATAGACGGTCTGAACCGTGACCACGGGAAAATCGACATCAGGAAATAAATCGATCGAAAGCTCCTTGTAGGAGAAGATCCCAAGAACCACCAGCGCAACCATCATCATGGTTGCAAACACAGGTTGCTTTACCGAAAGATCCGACAGAATCATAGAGCGCTTCCCTTGGTTTGTTCTGCAGGTGCGAAGTTACTCTGATATCCGCACAGCAATTCCTTCTTTCAATGAGGGACCGATCTCCGTGATCACCAGGTCTCCTTCATCAAGCCCTTTCCTGATCCACAGCCGTTCCTGCTGCGTCCCGCCGATCTCGACGTCGAGGCGGCGGACTTTCCCGTCCCGCACTGCGAACACCGCTGCGGTCCTGGAAGTCTCCTTCTCGGGGATGAGGCAGTCGCGCGGTATGATGAGCGCACTCTTTTCGCGTTCGGTCGTGATCTCGCCGCGTGCATACATGCCGCTGCGCAATTCTCCGCGCGGATTCGAAATATTCAGTTTCAGCGTCACGGAACGGTTTTCCGACTCTATCGCCGGGATGATAGCCGCCACCACGCCTTCGAACCGTCGTTCGCCCCAGGTTGGAGTCGTGAAAGAAGCGCGCTGTCCGATCCTGATCGACGCCAGCTGGTAGGACGGAATAACGCATTCCAGCTCCAGTTTGCTGTTGTCAACCAGAGTGCAGAACGTCACCCCGGGCGCGAGGAGAGAGCCCTTGTCGAAATACCGTTTTTGAACGTGACCGGGTGCAGGCGCAAAGATCTTGCAGTCTTTCAGCGCCTTCTCCGCAATCGCGAGGGCGGCCCTGGCCTGGTTGCACTGGGCTTCGGCGAGTCTGACCTGCGTATCCGCTTCCCTGACGCCTGTGCTGGCCGCCTGATGATCCTTCTGGGTTATTCCGCCGCTGCGCAGCAGGTTGTCGGCTCGTTCCTTTTCAGTTCGTGCGTGTTCGGCTGCAACCCTGGCGCGCTCAAGACCGGCCTCCGCAACAGTCAGAGCGGCCGCAGCCTGGTCGTACGCCAGTCTATGGTTCACGGGATCGATTTCAGCGAGAAGCTGATCTTTGCGAACCAGGTCTCCCTCGTTTACATGCACCGCGATCAGCCTGCCTCCGACTTCGGGCTTCACTTCGACCGTAGACTGGGTGCGGAAGTTCCCGGATATCGGGACGGTGGCGATCCACTCCTGAGACATTACCGGCGCCACTCTCACGATCAGTTCATCGGAAACAGGAGCGGCTGCGGGATTGCTCCCGTGGTCCCCTATCGAATTGCTGCAATTGAGCTGGCTGCCGGCAGACAGCAGGAGAACCCACAAAACGAGATACTTCGATAACCGATCAATCACTTATCTACCTCCTGGTCCAGAATAGGACTGCCCGAAGCCAGGCGCAGGCGTGCTTTTGACATTTCGTATTCATACGTTGCGCCGATCTCGGAATTCCGCGCCAGCGCAAGAGCCGTCTGGGAATCCACCACGTCCAGCGTGGTTGCGGCGCCGTACTGATAATTGGCCTGCATCAGGTTGAGCACTTTTTCAGCCTGCCCCACACTCAGGCGTGCCGCTTCTATCGCTTTGGCCGAGGATTGCATATCGTCGTACGCCTGCTTCACTTCAAGCCGGATTCGATTTTCGAGCTGCGCCATTCTCTGCTCAGCCGCCCTGAGACGGGCGGCAGCCTGCGCGACCAGCCCGCTCTTGCGTCCGCTGTCGAAGAGAGGAAGCCTGAAGCTGAAGGTAAAGTTCCAGCGGGAGAAATCATTCCTGAAAAAGTTCTGTGGCTGCCTCACCGCATATCCCCATTGCCCTTCCAGATCGACTGACAGCTTATTCTCGGCTCCCGCCAGCCTGGCGGTGAGGCGCGCCTGCTGCAACTGCCGCCGCGCGGCCCGCAATTCCGGCCTGAGTTCGAAAGTGCGCT
>JAAYAM010000066.1 GCA_012719355.1 Acidobacteriota bacterium | reverse complement strand
TGCAGTCGGCTGTATTGGTTATGCAGAGTCAGTCACTGAACACGCGCTCGGCGGAATCGACGATACGGGACGCCAACATGGCGACTGAGATTTCGAATCTTACGAAATATCAGATCCTTTCTCAGACAGGGGTTGCAGCGCTTTCGCAGGCCAATGCTTCAGGGCAGTCCATACTGTCGCTGCTGCAAGGCGTCCGGTAGTCTCCTCCCCAACCTGGGAATGGCGAAAGAAGGCGGGTCTTCTGAAAGGGGTGGACCCGCCTTCGTATTTCTGGACACCCACCTTCCGCATTTCTGGACATCCATCATCCGACCATTTCTGGACATTTCTGGACACCCATCTTTCGAGGCATCTTCGAGGCAGGCGTTCTCCAAGGCGTGCACTTTCAGGTTAGCCGGTGCAAGCCGGCTGATATTCTTTCTTATCCTCTTTTTTCTCGTTTTTTCTTTGGCTCATTCTGCGCATTCGTCATTAGACATGATGAACGGAGACAGCCATGGGTTATCCGCGCAGCAAGTATGTCAGAGAAGGTGAAGAAGGGGTGTTTCACTGTTTCAGCCGTTGCGTTCGCCGGGCCTTCCTGTGTGGGTACGACGCCGTTAGCGGCCGAGACTTCTCCCATCGCAAACAAGTACTCGTCGAAAGGCTACAGTACCTTGCTACCGTTTTCGCCATTGAAGTGTGCGCCTATGCAATCATGGAGAATCACTACCACGCCATATTGCGCATCCGCCCTGATATTGCGGCGCTGTGGTCTGAAAGAGAGGTGGCAATCCGGTGGCTGATGCTGTGTCCGCGCTATTTCGGCAGACGAGATCCAGGCACGCCGCCTGCGGAAAAGGACATAGCAGCCCTCACACTCTGCCCCGAACTCATCGAAAAGCTCCGCAAGCGACTGTGCAGCTTAAGCTGGTTTATGGGCAGACTCAACGAATATGTGGCTCGTATGGCGAACAAAGAGGATCAGGTCACAGGCCGGTTCTGGGAAGGCCGCTTCGAGTGCCGGGAACTGCTGGATGAGGCGGCTACCGTCGCCTGCATGGTGTACGTCGACTTGAATTCAATCCGGGCCGGCGTGGCCGACACTCCGGAAGAAAGCGACTACACCAGCATCCAGGAACGGATTCAACTCTGGCAGAAAGAGAGAATGACTACCAACTCGGTTCCGGATGTCTTGCCTGAGGAGGACAATGTCACCCGTTCTGTTGAGGAGTACGAGGCCCCCACTACCTCTTCCAATCCCTGGTTGGTTCCCATCTCACCAGATCCAAAAGTGGAGGGGATTCTGCAAATGACTCCCACCGAGTACTTTGATCTTGTAGACCGTTCCGGGCGATTGGTCCGCTCCGACAAACCTGGAGTCATTAGCGCAGATCTCACCTCACTTCTACTCCGTATTGGAGTCACTCCGGATGCGTGGGGTGACACCATCTCGGCATTCCGCTCAAGATACAGTCTCGCCGCCGGGCTGTTTTCAAACATGCGCAGTTTTGCCGACCGGATAGGCAGAAGCTGGATCAAAGGCCTCAGAGCAGCTCGAACCGCCTTCGCTTCATCATCTCCCTGACTCATCTCAGGTCGCCCATGCCGAAGTCGAGGCACTGAGCGGTCAGACATCCCTGCATTCTTCTATTCTTTCTGCTCTTTGGAGCATGACGGCTCGTTCTTTTCAGAGTACCGGTCCATGATTGATCTAGTCGGTAATCCCGCGCCAGGGTCGTCGCTTGAATAATCCGAGAAAGGGATACAAGTCACTTAAAGGCAGTCCTGGCAACCGGGGCGCCAGATCTCTCTCCGCAAAGGAAAATGGATGTCCAGATTTTCCATTCACGTAATTTTCCGCTAAGGTCGATCCGGCCTCGGACGATAAGCAGACAGAACCGTAAAATTCAAAGTGCTGTATGAGCCGGGCGAAATCCCCTCGCCGAGGCTGCCAGAGCCATGATCTGGTTGTAGGAAATTTTCTGGCTCGGATTCAAGGAGGAAATCCAAATGGGATCTTTTAGTATCCTTAACAATATATCCGGTTTGAATGCTCAAAATCAGTTAAACATAAACAACGTAAATCTTTCGCGTACACTGTTGCGACTCTCTTCAGGGAAGCGGATCAACTCCGGAGCGGACGATGCTGCCGGTTTGAGGATCGCTGACAGCCTGCGCGCCAATACCTTTGCGCTGAATCAGGCGGTTCGCAATGCCAACGACGGCATCAGCGTTTCCCAGATCGCCGACGGCGCTCTGCAGGAAATCAGCAATTTGCTGACCCGTTCGGTGACCTTGGCTGAAGAGGCTGCAACTGAAACCATCGATGACGATGGGCGCAAATCCTTAAACAACGAATTTGAGCAGATAGAGGCTGAAATAGCCCGCATCGCCCAACAAACGAATTTTAATGGTGTCAAACTATTCGATGGTGGACTGGACGACGGAAAATTGAGCGTCTTTGTGGGTGATATCACCGCAAAAAGCTCAATTTCGGTTACTATCGGTCAGATTTCTACAGCCGGCGGAAATGTTACCTTCGGGGAGGGAGCGACTGCCGCCGGACTATCTGACATTAACCTCGAAACCGATGCAGCCGGTTCTCTCGACACAATAAAGAACGCGCTCAACGCCGTGTCCAACATGAGAGCCGATATCGGTGCCGGCATCAATCGGCTGCAGTCTGCAGTCTCAGTACTTCAAACCCAGTCTCAGAATACGCAGGCCGCAGAGTCCGGTATCCGGGACGCCAACTTGGCGGAGGAAGTGGCGAATCTCACCAAATACCAGATATTGGCTCAGTCAGGCCTCGCCGCGCTGGCTCAGGCCAACTCTAGCAGCCAGTCCGTACTCAACATCCTCCGTGGATAACATTCAAACTGGATAAGAAATCGAGAGGCGCAGCTTCATGGAGGAGCGCGCCTCTCACTCCCCCTGCACATCGCCACAGAGCCGCCACCAAAAATCCTTAAGACCCGATACGTCTGCGACGATAGATTCGCGTAGGAACAGAGAGATCGTGTTCCCGGGCATTATTGATGATCCTTCAGCCGGAGGTCGATTCTTGAGTCATCTTGAAGCTAATCTATCCCTCCTCGCCCTCAATCAACCTGAACTGGCATCTGAGCTAAGGGGCACGAAATGCACGAATGTGAAGCTGTCTTCAGCTGCTTACGGCCTCCCGACGGCAACGTATGATCGCAACGGGACTCCTTTTGCGCTACACAGCCGGTACGACCCACTGAAGGAAGCACGTCATACATTGAAGAAACAGGACTGCGCTGACGCCGACTATTTCATACTGCTAGGGTTCGGGCTCGGCTATCTTTTCGACGCACTTCTGGAGGAGCACTCCGACCCGTCCATGCACTTCTTTGTCATCGAACCTGAGCTGGAAATCCTCAGAGCTGCATTCGAAGCCCGCAATCTCGAGCAGATTCTTGGACGCCCAGGAGTACACTTCGCGTGGCCGCCATCCGGTCCCGAACTAGCGGAACAGTGGCGGGCATTCTTTGATCCCGTGAGCGCGCGCAAGAGCACGTACATAATGCATTCCCCATCCCTCTCCCTGAACCCGGCCCCATTCAAGGCGGCCGTCGAAATGATTCAAAGCCAGACATACCAGATATTTACCGACATCAACACCCTGGTCGGCAGGTCTCAGGAATTCCTGGACAACTTCGTCCGCAATTATCGGAAAGCCGCGCAGGCCCCCGGGGTCTTCTCATTCGCCGGCAGATTTTCTGGGGTTCCCGCAATCATTGCCTCTGCGGGGCCCTCGCTGGACAAGAATGTCCACGAACTCCGCGGCTGGGATGAAAACGTTCTGATTCTATCAACAGACACGGCGCTGAAACCCCTCCTTGCCGCGGGGATTGATCCTCATTTCGTTCTGACGGGAGACCCTTCCCACGCCAATTCCCTTCACATGAAAGGGGCCCGTTCAGCCGATGCTCTTTTCGTGGCTGAGGTCACCTCCCACCCTGGCGTCTTCGATGAATTCGCAGGCAGAATCGTCAGCTGTACCTTTCAGGACTCCTCACTGCATTCATTGGCAGATCTCCTCGCCGACAAGGGACACCTCCGTGCCTGGGGCTCGGTCGCCACCATGGCGCTCGACTTCGCACTGTTCCTCAAGTGCAACCCGATCATCTTTGTCGGACAAGATTTGGCCCATACAGGAGGGAGGCTGTACTGTTCCGGCGTCTACTTCGACGACGAATGGTTTGCCGGCGCAACCAATCCCGAAGAATGGCAGGCTCGACTCGACGTTCTCAGATCGGCCCGCCGTACTGTGGGTGTCCAGGATATTTTCGGGAAAGAGGTTGAATCAACCGACAAGCTGCTCGCTTACTGGAACTGGATACTTAAGGAGATCGATAGACACCCTGACGTCCACTTCATCAACGCCACCGAAGGAGGCATCCTGCGAGGTAACCTTACAATCTCAAGTCTGAAAGAGGCCCTCTACCGTCACTGCCGCCAGAATAACCAGCTTCGAACGGCGGTGCGTGATGCGTATTCCCGCGCAAGCAAGAGAGCCAGGCCAAACAGCACTACTGCCTTGCAGGTCTTCTTCGAAGAAGTAAGTGAAATAGAAGACATCCTGACCCAGGAACTGTGGGTGTCCAGAAGTCGGTCCAGAAGTCGGCTCGAGGCTGTCAAGGAAGCGATATATCGCCGTTCCCAAATAGCTCCGCTGATCGATTCACTAAACCAGATGGGAAACGTGGCTTTCCTGCGCCAGCGAAACCGCCTTTCCCCCCAAAGCCAGCCTGACGAAATCAGAAAAGTCTATGCGGAATACTTCCGCTCCGTTCAGCAGGCCGTCAGGAGAATCAGGAAAGCCCTCGAGCAACTGCACAAATCATCGCCC
>JAAYAM010000065.1 GCA_012719355.1 Acidobacteriota bacterium | reverse complement strand
ATTCCTGCCAGTCCAAACGTCTTCACAATCCTCTTAAACTTGCGGAGTGCATCAGCCTTCTGGGGAAGGAAGGATGGACGTGTGCCAAAATCATGGAACTCTTCCGCTGATGCTTCCGGAACTGCACTCGGAAGCCCTCTCAGCCGATAGTACGAAGGAACAGTGTAAAGAACGATGGCCATGTTACGCGTAAAAGTCCTGTCCTCGAACGACTCCAGGTATCGCCGGGAGACCGAAAAAAAGTAGTCTCCTTTCTCTCTGAACAAGGCGGCCTCACCGGATGCTGCGTATCGCGCCGCCAGCAGGAAAACACAGGCTTTCCTCAACTCCTGCGCCGCCCACACGGAAGTCGGGTATTCCAGCTCTTCAGGACGCTCAAGATACGGATACTCGGCTTCCGCCATCCATCGCGCGTACTTCAACAGACACTGACGGGCAAACTGGAAATCCAGCCCGGTTTCTCCAGTTTCTACCTTGATATCGAGATATTTGCCGACAATCTGGAGAAAAACAACGTAGGACCATCGGGCTTCTCGATTCAGAAGATCCATATTCCCGGGATCATCGTCAGGATGGATGCAGGTGCGTAGAAACCTCTCTGCTGTCTCAATCCACTCGTGATCAGACGTCAGAATGAAGGCATCAAGGCAGGCATTGACCGAATATGCAGCGCCACGGCCAGGTCCCTGGAACATGAGATCTGCTGTGCATGTTGCCAGTCCCGTCTCATTTCGACTGAGAAACCTAAATGGAGTCTTCCATCCATCCTGCATGTTACGCACCCAGGTGGCCAGACCTATTACGGCCTCTTTCGCCCTCACATCACCGGTGAGTAGAAAGTAGTACATCAATCCTGTCGTGTAATTGTGCTCGTTTGCCGGCCCCCCGCCGAATCCCCTCGGCAGCGGATCTGCGGCAAGCCGCGAGTAGGTACGGTGAGTCGCCGTGCCGGCATGTACGTAATGGGCGGTATGCCAGAAGTACCCGCCGTTGTAAGCGCTCTTGTCGCGATCTGTGTGATAGATATCGTGATCAATGACATGCCTTGCCAAGTCGCGGCCCAGCTCAAACCAGCGTGTATCGCCGGTTCCCGCAAACTGCGTCAGAAATCCCTGCACCAGATCATACTGGTTGTTGTAGTGCGAGATAAGAGGCCGATCCTGGCGGTAAAACTGCTGTTCATGATCTGCCGGCAGTTCGCCGAAGTTTCTCCATCCGTATTCGTCATACGACTCCCTGCGTCTAAAGAAACTGCGAGGACCTTCCACTGCTGAACGGATGAACGCACCGAACCACGGGTCGGCAGCATCTCCGCTGCCGGCTACTTCCGGGATGCCGCAGCTAGTGCAATGCCACGTGCGAGGCAGAACGGGAACGGCTTTGATCCGGGCGGGAAGCAGAGCCGTCGAAGGCTCCGCGCAGTTGAAATCGGCCCATAGCCTGAACGTGGCTTTCTCTCCACCCTGGAGTTCAAACTGCTGCAGATCGGCATGAGGAAACGGTTCGACCGAGACAAAACCGGGTCCAATCTCCAGCCGGCTCGGAAAGTGCTGCCAGAAGTCTTCCAGGGCAAATGCCGCCGAGATCGACTGATCACAATATATGACAGCGGGATTCGCCCGCAGACCTGTGGAAACCGAGCTGTCGCTGATTTCACGGTACCCCTGAAACTTCGGAGTTGGGTTGTTGTTCCTGTCGACATGCGCAAGGCTACGCCAGTTCTCGCCGCCCGAAGAACCCTGGTGGATACTCAACCGGTTTGATCCTGACTCCACGACCCTGCCACCCGGGTCGACACTCAGGTAGAGCCGCTGAGACTGATTGTCCGAGTGTGGGATGTTGAAAGAAAAATGAAGGGAACCAAAGAACACCGAGCCCGGGTCCCCGAGATCCCACAGTCCTCCCTTGTGCCTCGCAGCATTCTGATTGCATAGAGTGAATTCGATACGGACGAGAGCAGTTCCGGCCCAGAAACTGATACGGCATTCTCCGCTGCAGAAGGTCCGGTTGCCACGACGGACAAGCTTTCCTTTCAGCAGGAGTGTGGCCGAAACCATACCATGGTGCTCGATTTCTAATGCATCGATTCTGAAAGAATAGGTACGCCCCCTGTGATCCGTAATGAGTTGCGAATTGCTCGACACTGAGCCCCAGCTAAGCACGAGGTGTTGCCTGGACACAGAAAAAGAAGCCACACCCGTGTCGACTTCAAACTTGTTTTCCCCTTTGGTGATCCGGATGCCCGGTTGTGATTCTTGAATCGAGCCGGTGCGAAGAAGATACGAATCACCTGAGGCAAGGAAACGCAACAAGCCCCATCTCAATGTGTCGCCGCGCCACCGCAGCGTCTCGGTCAGATCGCAGGGGACACAACTTCCATCGCGGCTGTAAAGCGCAAGTGAGTCGAGCGACCGGACGGCTCCTTCAGGAAAGGGAATTCCAACCTCGATCGGGTATTCCCTGATCTGGAAGGGCTGAACTCCCCGAATCTCTATGGGAATAACAACAGGATCATTCTTCATGTTGACAGGATATGTCCCGGCGGTCTCGGATGATTCTGGCAGGATTTCCCGCTGCGACCGAATAAGGCGGGATTTCATGGACAACGAGCGAAGCGGCCCCGATAACACATTTGGTTCCTACGTCATTTCCGACAATAGCTCCGTTTCCGATCCACGTATCCCGGCCGACGCAAACGTTGCGCAGGCTCCCCTTCTGATCCCGAATCGCAATCGAGAGATCGGAGTAGTTGTGCTGTGTGAAACCGCTAATAATGTGAACTCCGGTCCCCAGCAGGACATCGTCTTCGATTGTACAGAGACCGAGGTTGCAGAAAGGTCCGATGTAGACCCCCTT
>JAAYAM010000004.1 GCA_012719355.1 Acidobacteriota bacterium | reverse complement strand
TCCAAAGTTATAGGGGAGGCGCGCAAAATGAGCTCAGCGGTCAACCTCATCGGCAGCACACTGGATGTGCCCTCGATCGTGGATAGTTTCATCTATGTCGAATCCGCCCCGGTGCGCAGCATGGAAAGCCAGGTCAGCACGCTTCAGAGCAAAGCCAGCGCTCTGCAGAACCTCAACACCAGGCTTTCCTCCCTATCCGACAAGGTAAGCTCCTTTCTGTTCGGAGATGCGGAAGTGCCGCTGTCGAAGCCTTTCAGCTTCTACGACAGGCTTGCCAAAAGCGCCTTTTCGAAATGCATAGCGACATCCTCAGCCGAAGACGCAATTTCTGCGAGTTCATCCAACGCCGCAACCACAGGCGCATATTCGATCACGGTAAGCAGTCTGGCGCAGGCCCAGTCTTACGCATCCGCCGGATTCGCCGACGCCACTTCACCACTGGCCGGCACCGGAACTATCACGATAGCCAGAGGTGACAGCGACCCGCTGGTCATCACAATCAACAGCACAAACAATACTCTCACGGGCATTCGCAACGTGATCAATAACGCGCGGGCCGGAGTCACCGCAACGATCATCAATGACGGATCATCGGCTCCTTACAAACTGCTCCTGACCGCCAACGATACCGGTACCGCCAATTCATTCACCGTCACCGAAAACCTGACCGGAGGCCAGCAACTCGCCCTGCAACAGAAAGTGGCCGCGGCCGATGCACACTTCACCGTCAACGGCATCGACATCGTGAAAGGTTCCAATTCCGTTTCGGATGTTATCGATGGAGTCACCTTCACTCTGAAAGCCGAAACCGCCGGCCCGGTAACGATCAATGTTGATCGCGACGTCGATTCAATCGTCGCGTCCTTCAATGAGATAATCGCCGCATACAACGAGGTGAATTCGTTCCTGAACAGCCAGTTCACGTACAATCCGACCACCAAAAAGGCAGGGGTGCTCTCAGGGGACTCGACCCTCCGCTACATCCAGAGCAAGCTGCACAGCGACGTAACCCAGGGCGTCTCCAACCGCTTCTCGAACTTCAGAGTTGCCAGCCAGGTGGGTCTCGATTTCGGCCGCGACGGCAGCCTCAAGCTCAATGAAAGCAAGTTCCGGGAGGCGCTGGCAGATGACTTCACAGGGGTCGCTGCGCTATTTCTCGGCGACGGCACCCCCTCAGGCGGAGCGACGGCTGCTGACAACCGGGTAACTTATAACGGAAAGACCGAAGCCACACAAGCCGGGACATATGAGATCCTGATCGACAGGCTCGCCGAGCAGGCTGTCGCTACAGGATCCCAGCCAATCACCACCCTGACGGCCGACGAGACCCTGACCATCACTTCCCCGGAAGGATCAGCGGTAATCACCCTGCTGGAGAATGACTCCCTCGATACTGTCCTGTCCAAGATCAATAACGAACTCGCAGCACAATGGATGTCCATAATCGCTACGGATGATGGGAGCGGCAGAATCAGAATAGCTACCAACGGATACGGAAGCTCACAAACGTTCACCATCTTTTCTGACAGGGACGGATCGGCAGGCTCCACGGGATTCGCCTCAGCTCCCATGGAAGCCGTCGGCGTCGACATCGGCGGCACGATCAACGGTCACGCGGCCATCGGCCAGGGACTCAACCTCTCAGGCGCAGAGGGAGAACCGGAAGAAGGACTGAGCCTCACCATTGCTCAGACCTCCATCGGATACTACGGAACCGTTACCGTCGCTTCCGACTCCCAGGGCACGGAAGGGGCAAGTCTCCTCATGAATCTCGTGACCCGGCTTGACGGGCTTACAGATCCTCTGTCCGGCCCGATCCATCATGCCAGCGACGCCATCAACCAGAACATCAGGTCAATCAACGAGCAGATCACCAAGTACCAGGAACGTCTCGAAATACGAAGAATGCTGCTGACGGAGCAGTTCAACAGGGCGGATCAGGCGCTCCGGCTCCTGTCCGTGGCGCAGTCGTCACTCGGCAGCCAGCTCAGTTCCCTCCCGAAGTAGCAGGACAGTGCAAAGGAGTTTCAGATGTCAGGACATGAGTCGATAGCACACCGGTATCATGAAGTAGCGGTGAAAACAGCAAATCCCCTTCAGCTCATAGTCATGCTCTATGACGCAGCCATCTGCTCCCTTCAGGAAGCCCAGGAGCATATCAGAAACAAGAATATCGCCGCCCGGGCAGGCGCCATCAACAGATGCACCACAATCATCTCAGAACTGCAGTCCTGCCTGGACCTGAAGAACGGCGGCGAAATCGCCAGCTCACTCGACCGGCTGTACGACTACATGAGAAGAAGAATCTTCACCGCGAACGTGGAGCAGAGTGTTCAGCCGCTGCAGGAGACCGAGGCGCTGCTCGGCAATCTCCGCTCGGCCTGGCAGGAACTCGTATCGCAAAACCCCGCAATGGCGGCGCTTTCGCCGGAATCCCGCATCCCTACCCCACAGTCCGCAGCTGGAACGCAATTCACTTCACTGAGTATCTCGATATAGATATGCATCCACTGACAGAACGACTTCGGAAAATACTTGACAGCTATGTGAAGCTTCGCCAGGAGCTCACCGGGATAATGGACTCAGACGACGCCGGCGCACTTGCAGTTTCGATCATCCAGAACGGCAGCAGCCTCGCCGGAATCGAACAGATGAACTCCACGGTGCAAGCCCTGGCCACCGACTGGGCTACCGTCCGAGACAGGCTCGACAGCCAGTCCCGCGGCGAAATTGAACGGCTTCTGGAAGCGGTCAAGGAACAGGTGATCGGGTTGAATGAGTTGTGTACGGATGGTACCGCCCGGCTTCAGGCCGAAAAGTGCAGTATGCAGGAAGGACTGAAAGAACTCGGAAAAGGCTCTCAGTTTCTGAAGAGCGTGAAACCGGTCCGGAGCAACTTCCCCAAGTTCATCGACTCATGCTGTTGACCGGAGATCATCCCAGCAGTTTCTTCAGAATATCAGCTTTTGGAATTTGCGAACGAGACGCGGCAAGGTTCTCCTTCCTGATCGCCTCGTACACTTCGTGGCGGTGAACCGAGATGTGGCGGGGCGCCGTAATCCCGACTTTCACGTTACCGCTCCCCACGCTGAGAATCGTGATTTCTATCTCGTTCCCGATTATAAGACGCTCATCCTTCTTTCTCGTGAATACCAGCATCCGTGTTATTTACCTGCAGAGATATCCTGATCCTGCGCAAAAGGAAGCACCCTTCAGGCTTCCTGATTCTGAAGCTCGCTCTTCAGCAGAGGATGCCTGACCGAATACCTGCTTTCGTGCAGAATCACCTGCTTGCCGCACCGCGCCCTGTCGTTTATCACGATCGGTGCCATCAGATTGAGCGTTGCTTCATTGGGATTTTCCGGGATGGTAGCTACCGCATAGACTGCCAGTTCGGCGGAGTTCGTGCTGCGTATATCCTCCATATCGGCATCCGTCAGACGGAATTCATAGTCCTGCTCTATCAGGAAGGGATTGATGATAAAAAGAGATACTGGAGGATCGTCCAGAGACTGGAGGTACTGAAAGGGTCTGACTTCCTCCCTGTCGAGCACCACAAACCTGTGGATCTGCGGAAATCCGGGAAGCCCTTCCTTGAAAGTGATGATCTTGTCTTCCGGTACTTCCAGATCACCAAAATTGACCGTGTGGATTAGCATCGCACCTCAAACCAAAAAAACGGGATACCCGCTTCCGGATATCCATTTCACCAGAACAGACACCAGCTAGACGGTGCTATTGTAGACGTTCTATCCCAGAATGTCGAACAGGTTGCTCTGTTGCAGAATCGATCCGCCCGCAGCTACCGTGGTCTGAAGTGCCGTCTCGATTTCTTTCAGTCGAACAACAACCTCAGCCATGTTCGCGTCTTCAACCAGGCCCCGCTGTTCTTTCAGTCCGACCTTCTGCGATTCAAGCTCGACAGTGACATTCCTGAGCAGCCCGAGATTCGCTCCCACCTGCCCCCGGGCCTGCCCAAGGTCGGAAAAAGCGGAAGAGAACTGATCAAGAGATGCCTTGATGGCCGACAGATCGTCGCTGTCAATTCCATCGAGCAGTCCCTCGATCGCCCTGAACACCGAGTCGAACGCATTCGAGCCGGGAACGCCCTGCCGCACCTCCAGTCCATCTCCTATCACCACACTGCTGACTTCCTCGTTGCCATGGTACGTGACGGCGTCGCCGCTCCGGACAAACGGGGCAGACGTGACGGCGGAACCTGCAAAGATGTAGTGCCCCCTCGCCTGGCTGTTCGCAAGAGACACGATCTGATCGCGCATGGCGCGGATCTCAGAACCGACAGCTGCGCGCCCCTCCGCCGTGAGAATTTCACTGGCAGCCTGGCTCCCCTTCGTGTGAACTGAAGTAAGCAGGTTGTTCACTTCATTCAGAGCCGAATCCGCGACAGTCAGGAAGAGGGAGGCCGCATCTACGTTAAGGCGGTGATACTCAAGATCAGACTGTTGCTTGGAGAGCGACACGAGCACCGCGCTGGCTGACGGAGAATCAGAAAGCCGGGTCACTTTTTTCCCGCTCGAGAACTGGCGGCTTATACTCCCGAGATTCGAATTCAGTTTCTCAAGGTCGGCGACGAAGTTCCGGTATATTTCCGATTGTGTCACACGCATGATCTACGCCCCCAAAATCTGAATGATTTCATTAGTCAGGGAATCGAGTACGCCGACGTACCGGGCGCTGGCCTGATATGCGCGCTGGTACTTTATGATGTTTATCGCCTCCTCATCGAGATTCACTCCGGAAAGCGAACTTCTGAGATTGCTCAGGCTCTGAAGAACATCCTTCTGGGTAAGCATCTCATCCCCTGCCGCCTTCCCGTCAGACCCGATACGATAAACCAGAGCCGCAAGAAACTGGTTTGCCGTCTGAGAGGCCCCAAACAGGCTCTCGTCGGCAATGGCAGCGATCAGTTTCGCATTTTCGTTGTTGCCGGCGGCAGCACCGGCTGCGGCGGCAGCAATCCTGTCAGGATCTGTGATTGCCACCTTGATGCTACTCGCAGCACCTGCATTTGACGTTGGATCCGGAGGAACGAAAGGCACAAACAGATCCCCGCCGGCCAGCCCATCGCGGTCGCTTCCGAGCGCATGCTGCTCATTCACCCTTGAAACGAGTGTCGCGGCAAGGTCGTCCAGCGCCTGAAGGTACGCTCCGATCTTGTTGTCTCTGACGTCGATCAGACCGGCCAGTTTTCCCGATTCAATAGCATTTGTCACATTTTCACCATTCAACCTCAGCTCAAGAGTGCCTTCCGTCGACGTGACGGTCGAAAAATCGTGGCTGCGATCCTCCAGCACCAGGAGGCTCCACTGCTGCGTCATCACGGTAATAGATCCTGAATCGGTTTCGTAGTACGTCAGATCCACGAGTCCGGAGAGCTGCTCGAGCGCCTGCTGTCGCGTATCACGCAGCCGGAACTCCTCGTCGGAACCACTGCCCTGGGCGGCGCGGATTTCCCTGTTCAAGACGGCGATTTGGGAAGTGAGCGAATTGATTTCATCTACCGTATACCTGACGGCCTCGTTCTGTGACATCTGGACCCGCTGCATGCCGCTGTAGAGCCGATGGAACGTATCTGCCAGAACGTCTGCTTTCGAAAGCACCTGCTGCCTCAGAATCCTGTCTTCCGGGGTGCTGCTCAGCTGAGTGAAGCTGCCGAAGAAATCTGAAATCGCCTTCTGCAGATCCATACCGCCGCTTCCTCTGAAGAGCGCATCAATCTGCTGCAGCGCTTCAGATGTCACTTCGGCTTTACCCAGCATCTGCAATTCGCGATTGATTCCGTAATCCAGGAAGTGATCTCGTGCAGCTTCAATATAGACACGGGGACCGAGCGACACTCCCCCCGAAATTGACGAGGTGAAGACCGCCGCCTCGCGGGTATAGTACGGGTCATTGGCGTGTGCAACGTTGCGCTGCGTAAGAGACAGCGCGTACTGCTGTGCTGCAAGCGCCTGACGGGCCATGTCAAGACCGCTTAACAGTGAGGGCATACGATGAATCCTTGCCGGACGGTTCCGCGGGCGCCCGCAATCACGCTCGCTGGGAAAACGTCGGCCGAACGGAAGGGATTGACTGCAACAATCCGGTTTGCTGATATCCGGACGACGCTTCGGACATCAGCGCCATCAACCCTTGCGAATAAGCAATTGATTTCTCGATCAGCCGCATATTGCGCCGGGTGACTGATCTGAGTTCCTTCACGATGCTCTTGAGCAGATTCGCCTGTGACCGGAGTTCCCCGGCCGCCGGGTGATCAAGCTTTTCAATTAGCTTCATGAGGGTGAACTCGCCGGGGAGCATCCCCAAAGCACTGCATGCATCATGGCAAAGGGCGGCCCTTTCCTTCTCCAGCCCCTGGAGCTTCGTGCAGAATTCCTCCTCAATGCGATTGCTTTCAAGAAGCACCTCGACGTCGCCCGACACCAGCAGCTCGGTCCTGCGCCGCGCGAGCGCCGCCAGTTCACAGCAGACGTCGATTTGTTCGCCAACGATCCGCAGAAGTTCCGCGACAAGATCAGCCATCATTCAGATCCTGAGGTCGATATGCGGTGAGGATGCCAAGTCATCGGAGTTCCGGGTCTCCTCGGGAGTGCTGTCTGGAGCTTCCTCCGTTGAGGGGCGTTTTTGTTTCTGATTTTTCGGCGGGCGAGGATGCTCTCCACCCAGCCGCTCCTCATGACCAATCCGTTTGACAAAAGGTGAGACCAGCTTTACCAGACCAAGTTCATTCGACATGGCTGTCTCCATCCAGTCGAGCTAGAAAACCTCGTCCAGCAGGCTCCCTCCGATGATCTTTCCCGCGATCAACTCCGCTTTTACGTTGTATGTCCCTCTTTCAATCGCCTGGCGCATCTGCTCGACTCTGGCGCCTCTTACATCCGGCGCAGATTGAGCAAGCTCCTCGAGATGAGTCATCTCCCGGCTTCGAACCGACAGCTCGATCCGGTCAGATTCCGTATGCTCTCCAACTTTTCTCTCAATCCGCTCGGGCTGCGGAGTCTCGAGCCGCTGAACGCTTCGCTCAGTAACTATCAAAGGGTTTGTACCGTTAATCTCCATAATATCCCTCAAGAGGTCTTCTTCCTCTTGTGTTGCTTATCGTCCCCTTGGTGACAGTACTTTACTGTTTGTGCCTTTACAGGCTCGGGACGGATTCGCGTGTCGCCCGGGCATCGAGAACCTTCAGGGGATCGATCTGATTTCCCAGCCGGATTACCTCAAAATGCAGGTGCGGCCCCGTGCTTCTTCCAGTGCTCCCGACCGTTCCCACCATGTTCTCTGAGGTGACACTATCGCCTGCTTTCACGTTGATCTCCTTCAGATGACCATATCTCGTCTGAAGCCCTTCATCGTGCTGGATCAGAACAGTGTTGCCGTATCCGCCCTGATAGCCGGCGAAGATCACTCTCCCGGGCAATGCGGCCATTACCTTCGTCCCTTCCGGCGCTGCAAGATCGACTCCCTTATGGAATCGCGCCTGTCCCGAGAAAGGGTCGTTTCTCATGCCGAATCGGGAGCTTACCGATGCATGCACCGGAAGCTGCATCCTGCCGGCCGCGGGGTCGATCTCGACAGGCACGGGAGCCTGGGTATTCGTCGTATGAACCGGGATTCCCCCCTCTGACCAATCTGCAGCAAGATCCCGAGTGATCATGTCCGATATTCCGAGCATACCTCTTCGAGCCATGCTGAGCGATATTTCCTGATCAAATAGTTCGGTGTAGATCGATTTGCCGCATCCTTCGCCGGTCAAGCCCGACTCCTCGATGGTCTCACGCATCACCTTGAGCAGTTGGTTGATAAAGACCGCCTCAAACTCCTCTGCGGCTTTCTTCAGGGCGCTCGCGTTTTTCGGATCCCCCTGAGCCGCCACTGTTGGGATCCGGCCGCTCAAGTTCAGATACATCGCCGCTGATTCGTGCACTCTTATCGCTCCGGAATCAGATTATTTCAAGTTCCGCCTGCAGTGCACCCTGAGCCTTGATCGCCTGCAGAATGGCGATCACGTCCCTCGGTCCTGCACCTATGTCATTCAATGCCCGAACAACTTCTTCGACGCTGGCGCCCTCGCGCAATGTCACCGCTTCGCCTTTCTCCTCGTTGACCGCTACCTGAGATTCAGGCTGCACTACGGTCCGTCCCCTGGAGAATCCCTCGGGTTGAGAAATGGCAAAGATTGTGCCTACCTGGAGGGAAAGGCTCCCGTGGATGATCGAAACCTCGGCGATCTTCACATCCTTTCCCAGCACGATCGTTCCGGTTTTTTCGTTGAGAACAACCCGGGCAGGCAGATCGACGTCCATTTTGGCGTTCTCGATCATGGACATGAATTCTACGATGCGGCCGTAGTATGCAGGAGGAACAGCCAGAGAGATGGTCCTGCCGTCAAGCGCGCGTGCCACGTTGCCGCCGGCGGCCTCATTCATCGCCTGGACGGCCCGCGTCGCAGTCGTGAAATCGCTCCGGTGGAGAACCAGGTTCAGTTGTTCTTTGCCTGCCAGATCCAAGGCCACCTCTTTTTCGACCAGCCCTCCTCCAGGGATCCTGCCGACAGTCGGGTGATTCGACTGGATGCGGCTACCGACGCTGCTTGCACTGAATCCTCCCAGTACAACCTGCCCCTGGGCGGTGGCGTAAACCTGACCGTTCGCAGCCGTCAGCGGAGTCATGATCAGTACTCCTCCCTGCAGGCTTTGTGCGTCTCCCAAAGACGACACCGTTACATCAAGCCGGCTTCCCTGGCGGACAAACGGGGGAAGAATCGCGGTAACCATGACTGCTGCGATATTCTTTACCCGTACTTGAACAGGATCGATCGTAATCCCACTCCTCAGAAGCATATTCGCCAGTGTCTGGGTCGAGAAGAATGTCTGACTTCGGTCGCCCGTACCATTGAGGCCTACAACCAGCCCGTAACCGACAAGCTGGTTATCCCTCACCCCCTCGAAGGCGGCAATGTCCTTGATCCGGCTCGCAGCCGAAGACAATTGCGGCAGCATCAGTCCGAGACACACAATCGAAATGAAACAAAGTCGCTTCGTCAGCATTTCTCCCCCGCATCTAGAACGGCATGATGCCCATCAGGATCTTGTACAGCCAGCCGGGCTTCAGAGGCTGGCTTACCATGCCCCTCCCCTGTACTCGCACCGACATCTGTGCGACAGCCGAAGAGAGGACCCTGTTGCCGGGGCTAATGTCTTCGGGACGGACGACGCCCGTGAGGTAGACGCTCTGATTCTCGTTATTGACGCGGATCTCCCGCATCCCCTCAACCACCAGGTAACCATTCGGAAGAACGTCGACGACCCGGGCGGTCAGGCTGGTCTGCAATACCGTTTCGCGGGTCGTCGATCCAGCTCCCTGAAAACTGGCATTGCTCTTCCCGCGTACCAGGTTCGGAAGTTCAGCAATCTTCTTTTCCGCACCGAACAGTGCGTCAAACCCGGCGGATACGGAAGTGTTTTTCGAATTCTGCGCGTCCGCCGAAGCAACCGCCTGGGTCGACTCCGACACCAGAACAGTCACGATATCGTTAACGTGGCGCGCTTTGAGATCCCGGAAAAGGTCTGAGCGGTAGCTGTTCGGAGCCCACAGAGACCCTTCACGCCTGCTGTATTCGCTGTCGGTTTTCCTGGCGCTTTCGACGTACGATCGCAACTCCGTCGGATCATTCACCTTGGCGCCTCCAGCCGCGCATCCAGCAAATACTGAACCGGCAAGCAAGATTGAAAATACCCCATGAGCTGAACGCTTCATCCGCGAACTCCTCCTATTCTATTCTCACTTCAGCCGGTCCGGTCACCTGCGCCTTCATTTTCTTCGAAAAGGTGAGGTTCCGAACCTGGATGATCTGGCCAAGCACACCATCCTGTTCCGCGCGTGCAATTGAACTCAGAACTACTCCGTCCCTTTCCAACAGCAACTTGACCCGGTCTCCGCTTCTGATGAGCGGCGGACGGGTGAAGGCCTCCAGCACGAGCGGTTCTCCCGCGGAAAATCCACGGCGCGCAGCCTGCCCTACAAGGTCCTCATCACTGCGGGTATAAGAAGCTCGCAAATCGGGAACGAGCCGCAGCGTTGTCGAAATGTCGTCGGATTCGACGACCTCATCGCGCGCAATCGCCCGTGAGGCTGTGACTATCGGGGCCCGTACGGTAAGCTCGGCCGTAATCCAGAAAGAACGGAGTATCTTTCCTTCCCGAATCGCTTCGAGCGATGCAAGAACCCGGTTCCGTCCCGTGAAGGTGGCATCAGAGGAAAGCCGCAACTCGAGCTCGCCCGGAGGAAACTCGATCCGGTTCAGATTTCCAATAGACCGCACCTCGATTTCGGACGCCCGCCATTGGGTCGTTTTCGCCAGATGTTCCTTCAGCAGATCGGCAATCCTGACATGATCCGGGGCCTGCCCGATCTGCCGCAGCTGCACGGCAGGGGCTCCTTCGAAAGAAACGTTTTCAAGAGACTGGCCGGCGGCGGCAACCACTTTTCTTATCTCGTGGCGGGTCATTATTGCTACGGAACCGAAATCGGGCGAAGTTCCTATTTTGACCGACGCCAGATCGTTGATGCGTCGTGAGTCCTCTCCGCGCACATCGGCGACATCCTGCAGCCGCACGTCGCCGGACGCCACCGCCGCTTCACGTTTCAACTCAATGATGGCGCCTGCAGCCGAGAGCAGGTTTTCAGTCTGAAGAAACAGAACAGCAACTACGACGAGTACGACATATGTTCCACGAAACAAGCTGCGAATCCTCCCCTCACCCAACCTGGAGCAGACAAAGCTGCGTGGCGAAACAGACAAGTCCGGAGAAGAAGCCACATATCTCCGGAGTGTGAAAGGGGTGAAAGGGGTGAGCTGCCATCCTCTCGTCCCGCCTTTGTCTCGAGGAACCGACGGGACATTGGACGACTTACTGAAAGGGATTTGGCTGAAGGTGAGGAGAGAATCCGCAGCTCGTTTCATGACACTCTACCGTACGACGTTGTTGGCCTGTGAGAACATCTCATCCGCAGTGCGTATGACTTTGGAGTTTGCCTCGTAGGCTCGCTGGCTCACTATCATGTTGACCATTTCTTCAACTACACTCACGTTGGACTGCTCCACAAAGCAAGACAGAAGGCTGCCCAGACCGTTCTCGCCCGGAGTGCCGGTAATCGCTTCGCCGGAAGCCTGAGTCGGAAGGAAAAGGCTTTTCCCTGCGGTCTGCAGTCCGGCGGGATTCTGGAACAGCGCAAGTTCGATCCGGCCTACCTGCTGAGGCTGGCTCTGTCCCGGCTGCTGCACCGAGACTGTTCCATCGGCTCCGATCGTGATTCCCGTCTGGTCCGGCGGAATGGTGATCTGCGGTTCGAGCAGATCTCCATCGGAAGTGACGATGTTGCCGTCCCGGTTGAGATGGAAATTGCCGTTTCTCGTGTAGGCGATCTCTCCGTTGGCCTGGCGTATCTGGAAGAAGCCCTGTCCCTGAATCACGAGATCCAGCGGATTGTCGGTTGAGGAGAAGTCCCCCTGAGTGAAAATAATTTCTGTCGCCACAGGCTTGGTTCCGAGCCCAACCTGCAGACCCACCGGAATATCGGTCGTCGCGGTATTGGCGGCGCCCGCCTGGCGCAGATTCTGATAGAGAAGGTCCTGGAACTGCGCCCTGCGGAGCTTATATCCGCTGGTATTGATGTTAGCCAGGTTGTGAGCGATGGTATCGATATTCAGCTGCTGTGCTTCCATCCCGCTCGCGGCTGTATGCAGTGCACGTAACATGTCTTCTCCTTAACGCCCGAGTTTGTCTATGGCTTTCGCGTTGACGTCGTTCATCAAAAGGTTGACGCTCTTCTGTATCGCCTCGAAATGCCGCATGATCTCTATCATCCGAACCACAGAAGCAATCGAATTCACATTTGACTGTTCCAGATAACCTGATTGGACTGTTGCGTCGGCGGCTTTCACCGAACCGGGATCACCTCTGTAGATGAACAGCGAACTCCCTTCCTGGTCCAGTTTCGAAATGTCCCCGAAGGCAGTGAGCTTAAGCTGGTCGACAGGCCTGTTATCAAGCATGATCGTCCCGTCACCGCTTATCTGAATCTTCCCGGGACCCAGCGTTATAGGACGCCCGGAGACTCCCAGCACCGGAAACCCTTCCGACGTGGTCAGAACCGACTGCGCATTCAGGGCCAGATTGCCGTTGCGGGTGTAGCGGATCCCCTGCGGCGCCTGAACCACGAGAAAACCCTGTCCGGTTATCGCGATATCCAGGTCCCGGTTTGTCGGCACAAGTGAACCTTCCGACGTGTTCAACGATCCATGGGCCCGTACCGACCGGTTGGTAATTCTGCTGATCTCATGCGGAGCCTGGCCTGACTCGATGGATTCTTCGAGAAGCGAAAAGAACGCCCTTTCCTCCTTGAATCCCGTGGTATTGATGTTCGCCAGGTTGTTTGCGATTACTTCGAGCGCATCTGATTGCGCCCGCAAACCTGAATAGGCAGTATAGAGTCCGCTGTTCATGGCTCGTTTCCTCCGGTCCGCTCTTGATCATGGCGGCACAGATGTCCTGTAGCAACTTTCATGCCAGGCGTTTCCTTCTTCCTTCGTCATTCATTTTCAGCATTGCCACATCCAATTTCGTTTCGCAGTTAGGCAGATTTTGCCCGCCGGCTGGGAAATTTCTGTTCTGCCGGAGCGGCTGATCAACCTGGGTTGATACGCAGCGGAAGAAATGATGATAAGACTCCGCTGAACAGACGAAACGAACCCAGAAGAATTCCTGCACCAGTTCCGCCTGGATGCTTTCGGCACGCGCTGCAATGGCGCTGCTGATCAACTCATTTCCTATCTCGATCAGTTCTCCCAGAGAGCTGTAGCCGGGAACGTCGGACAACTCCAGTTCCTCGGGGGGATACCACTGCTGCAGCAGCCTTTCTATCGCGGACTGGTCTCCTACGTAAGCGACGATCCCTTTTCGTGTCATGCGCCGGATCGCCTGCTGCGAATTGAAATCGACAGGAGCGGATACCGCGACCCGGAGAGAAGAGCGGCTGTCATCAAAGCCTACCGGAATAAGACCCGAGCACCTTGCAACCATGCCCGGCACCATGCGAACGGCGTCACCGTTAGTATCGGACTTGTCGAGAGCTATCACGGGCAATCCATACTGCCTGCCGAGAGCCGCGGTGATCTGGCGCTCCTCCACATAGCCGAGACGCATAAGCCAGTCGCCGATGCGACCCGTCCGTGTTTCGGCCTGCAGTCGTAACGCGTGCTCGATCTGCTCCCTGGTGACGCCGGCCGTCTGCATGAGAATCGTTCCGAGCCGCGGTCGTGGAATCCGACGTCTCCTCTCCATCTGCAGCAGCGTCCATTTCTCGCCGATCTCGTACTTGAAATGTGCTCTCAGGCACGACTCACTGCAGAACCGGTTTCCCTGGTATACGGGAGGCATCTTCCTGTTCATGAAAATGCTGAATTCAGACCGGATCCTATTGCACTCTCTACGGTGACACTGAAATTTAGGCATACTGTCTCACCTGTCCGCTGTGGCTGCCGGGGCGGCTGTTTCCGCCCCCTGCATATCTGCTCAGATTGAGAATTAGCTCAGCCTCTCCCACAGGAGCTTTCAGCCGCCTGACGATCTCCCCTATCTCCACGCCCTGGCGGGAAAGCGAGAGAACCTGGTGCCTGCGCTCGAGCGGGAGACTGGAATCATGCGATGGAACGCTCAACTCCATGATCCGTTCCTCTATCTCCTCGAAACGGCCCGAGACCTTCTCGTGACTTTTCATCTGCAGTGCAGTCATTTGAAACATCGCATCCGAAACAGCTTTCAAATCTCCTTCCAGAACCGCGATCCTGCGCATCATTCTGCGCCACGCGCAGAAGGCCGTGCCTGCAATCGGGATCAGAAGAAGAAAGGGCAGAACACTAAGCATCAGGCACTCCTGTCAGTCTTACTTCAGATTTGCGGTGGCCTTAATCGTCAACTTTGTCTCGGTAATCAGACCCGCCAGGGCAGCCTGGTTCAGCTTCAGGAACTCCGCGGAAGGCTGCTTTTCGAGGGCGAGATCCTTGTTCTTCTCAAACCCTATCCCCATCGAAATCGTCATAAGATCGGCCAGATTCACAATGCACGAAAGCTGACGGAAGCTTGGGGCGGTAAGCGGACTGTGGTGATATCCCACCGCCTCGGCAAGCTGCTGGGGGAAGTTCCATTTTCGCGCCAGCATCGCGCCCACATGCGCATGGGAAAACCCGAATGCCAGAAGTTCGGACTGGTGGAAATTCCCGTGCCCGCCGTAGACTCCGCTGATGATCTCGCAGTACTGCGGGTGCAGGTTCTGGAGCAGGACCGGCTTCCCGATATCGTGCATCAGCCCGCAAATCATAGCTTCCTCAACGTTCTCGTATCTCACTCGCCGTGCGACAGCACGCGCTGCGATGGCAGTTCCCCATGAATGATCGGACATCAGTTTTGTGCCGAGATCTTTGGCATTTCTGAGAACCCCATCCACCGAGGCGGCCATAATCACCGACTTGACCGTTTCCAGACCGAGCACCGCCACCGCATGCGACACGGTGGACACTTCGCGGCGGAGGGAATACATTGCAGAATTCACAATCCTGAGGATCTTTGCGGAGAGCGCCTGATCCTGAGATATCACGAGCTGCAGATTTCTGATTGATGCATTCGGGTCCAGACACATCTCCATTGCCCTCATTACGACAACGGGCATCGGGGGAAGATCTTTCATCTTGGTAATGAGTGCGGCCAGATTCACCGACGAATCCTGTTCATTCCGTACGCGGGTCATTGTGCTTTGCATAAATCCGTTTCCTGATTCTGTTGATGTTTCGTTGTAACTCGCCTGTTTTTCGAACCGACTAGGGACCGGACTTATCCCAGTGACCTGATCCGGTCTGCGGCGCTCTCGACTTCAAGGATTCGAACTCCGTAATTGCCGTCCACCATGACTACTTCGCCCTTCGCAATCGGTTTGTGATTCACGATTATGGTGACCGGATCGTTTACCGATTTGTCCAGCTCGATAACCGAGCCGGGACCGAGTTTTAAAACGTCTTTCAGCGGCATTTCCGATTTGCCGAACGAAACCCTTATTGGAAGCTCAACATCAAGCAGCAGGTCGATGTTCCAGTTCCCGGCTTTCTGTTGAACATCCGCCGGGCCCTCTGTCTGTCGTTCAGTCTCTGACACAAGTTCCTCCGAGTTTTGTGTAATTCTCAGCAGACGTATCTCTCGGTGATCTCAAACGCTCTCTTTCCACGCCGCTGAACTATTTTCCCGACGAATTTGGCAACGCCGCCGACGCACAGGTATACGGGATCTCCGATGCGCTCGCTGAGTTCGATCACGTCCCCGGGAGAAATCTTCAGCAGGTCGTCCATAGTGACTTTCGACTCGTTGATCTCACAGCCGAGCGGAACGGGCGCCGGTTTTATGAGTTCGAGGATCTTCATCGACTCTCCGTTGCCCGGTTTGTGCCGACGCGAATTCCACTGCTGGTCGAACTTGCTTCGGAGAAGCTTCAGCAGGCGCGAAGGAATGCAGAGATTCAACATTCCCGAATTCTCCCCGATTTTGAGTTCAAGGTGCACCGCGATGACCGTCTCTGCGGGAGAGACGATCTGGAACATCTGCGGTTTGGTTCCCTTCCCTTCCATGAAGAACTCAAGATCGACAACCGAATGCCATGCGGTCTGCAGATCCCTCATTGCAAGTTTGATGACGCCTTCAATTATGTTCAGCTCGATTTCAGTCAGGTTCCTGTTCTCAGACATGGCCCGGCCGGGCCCGCCCAGAATCACATCAATCATGGGGAAGGCCAGAGACGGATTCAGTTCCAGGGCGATGTTGCCGTCCAGGGGCCTCATGCCAAGACTTGCGAAGAGTGTGGGATCGGGAAGCGACTTTATAAACGCCGAGTAGGACGCCTGTTCGAGAGAAGCAAGGGTGACATCTACAAACGCCCGCAGATAGGCTGAAAGAGATGAAGCGAAATTGCGCCCGAAGTGTTCGTGCAACAAATGGATCGCTCGCATCTGATCCTGCGAGATGCGGTCCGCGCGATGGAAGTCGAAGCTGGTGACTTTCTGAGCGACGGCGCCCTTCTCCTGGCGCTCCAGGCTGATGTCTTCAGTTGACATCGCCGAAAACAGAGCGTTGATTTCTTCCTGCGAGAGAACTTTATCCATAACCTTCCCGCTTCGTTTCTACTCCTGCCCGTTCACTTTTCTCAGTTTGGTTCTGAGCCTGAGCATAGCCTTGGTATGCAGCTGGGATACCCTGGATTCGTTGACGCCCAGCACCTTGCCGATTTCCTTCATCGTAAGTTCATCGAAGTAGTACAGCGATACGACCAGACGTTCCTTTTTCGGCAACGTGTCAATAGCGGTGGCCAGTATCTTCTGGATCTCAGATTTGTGAAAAACGAAGAACGGATCCAGCTGAGGGGCGTCAGGAATATACTT
>JAAYAM010000064.1 GCA_012719355.1 Acidobacteriota bacterium | reverse complement strand
TATTCGACAATACTCCAGCTGAGACAGGATCCGCTTCTCCTGGTGTCGTCACTAGTTCTAATCCTGGGAGTGGGCCTTGCGGCAGGCTGGCTTGCCGAATCGGTGCGCTGGGGCATCACATTCCTGGTGGGCCTTGCCGGCAGCATTCTCTTTCTGATGCTGGCATCATCGCTGTTTTTGGCGCTCCTTCGGCGGCTTCCACGGATCTCTTCTCTGGTACTGCGCCAGGGCCTGAAGAACCTGAACCGTCCCGGCAATCATGTAGTTCCGGCGCTGGTGGGCCTCGGGCTGGGAGCCGCATTCATCCTGACCGTGTACCTTATCCAGACATCTCTGATCTCCCAGATTGTCCGCAGCGCTCCTTCTGATTTCCCCAACGTCTTCCTCCTCGGAGTGACTGAGCACGACAAACCGGAGTTGTCCAGATTCCTCGGGCAGCAGAAGGGGATTGCCTCGCAGACACTCATCCCGGTGGTAGCATCAAGGCTGATCAGGATTGACGGTCACGTCCCGGCCCGCACGGAACGTAATCAGGGCAGGAGGGAATACACGCTCACCTGGACCGAGGCGGTTCCTCCTGACTCGCGGATCGTAACAGGCGTGTGGTGGCGGCCGCCCTACGAGTCCGCTTTGGTTTCGGTTGAGCAGTACACTGCCAACCGCTATGGGATAGGGGTCGGCAGCATCGTTGAGTTCGAGGTTTCCGGCAACACCATATCGGGAAGAGTCGCGAATATTCGCGATTCGGAATTTCCCCGTCCGGGAGGAAGCAATCAGTTCATTTTCTCTCCCGGTTCCCTGAAAGGACTTCCCGCATCCTACATAGGTGCCGCACGCATCGCTCCTTCAAAGGTGGCCGAGTTCCAGAAAACACTCTTCAACCGGTTCCCCGGAATTACATCAATCGACGTCGGCGAAATCCTCTTCAGGATCCAGGATCTGCTGGACCGGATCTCGACAATCATTCGCTTCATTACGCTCTTCGCCATAGCATCCGGACTGATCATTCTCGCGTCCGGAATTGTCTCGACGCGCCGGCAGCGAATCAGGGAAATGACGCTGTTTCGGACGCTCGGCGCCACGCGTGCACAGCTGAAAGGGATACTGGCGGTTGAGCTTCTGGCGATCGGATCGGTTGCGGGAATGATTGGGGGAATTCTTGCCGCCGTTGCCGCGCACTACCTGCTGGGAGAACTGCTGGAAACGGAATTCCGCTTCCGCTGGCTACCGCTGCTGACCGGCACTGCAATTACGGCGATTCTGGCGGCCGGCACAGGATGGCTTGCCAGCCGCGGCGTTATGGACCACAAGCCGCTGGGAATTCTCAGAGAGAATTAGTTGCGAAGGAAATCGCCTCCCGCGAGAACAGAAATGGCCCTGATCCGGCGGTTCAACCTCGGCAGCATATCAGAGGCAAACTCCTTAAGCTTATCGTCCCTTCCTGCCCGTGTCTCAAGCTCGAATACTGTGAGAGCACTCTGGTATCCCGACAGGGCTGCTGCGAGAAAGCCGCTATCGAAGTCCGCACCGGATAGTTGCGACAACTGCTGCATGATCGAGCGCTGGTGCGGATCCAGCGCGGCCGCCGAACTCATTCCCCTGAGACGGGCTATGGATGTGATCACCGTACTGACGACCTGACTCTCCTGGAGCAGCTTTTCGCCGAAAGCGCGTACTGCGGGATCTCTGCTCTTCTCTATAGCCAGGGCCCCCAGCAGCAATCCATACATCGCGATTCGGGCCGCCCTTTCAAGAAAAGTCGTGTCCGCAAACCCGGAGTGTTCGATCGGTCGACTTTCGACAGCCGGCACAGCCCCCACCGTCACGCGGGGCTTCTGATGAACATGCGCCAGGAGTGCGGCCCCTGACACCAGAACCGATACAACTAACACCTCCAGCATCTTCGCACTGCTCCATCCCGGATACAGGAAGCAATTGGGGTTCCAGCCCGGAATTCTCCTTGTTGACATTGCAAATCCGCTTTTTTGATTGAGTTACCGTAATGAGGCGTGGCAATAATTATGACTTCCGGCACCTCTGGAAAATGGAAGGTTTCATCACTTACCAACAGCTCCGTCGCAGGGAGCATTGAACAGGAGCAGTGCATGAAAACTACGACAGTTCTACTCTGTATTCTTCTCATCATTGGCGTATCCGGCTGCAGCTCCGGAGAGAAAGCTGAAGCGAAAAAAGAATGCAACAGGGCATGCCTTGTTTCCCTGATGGACCAGTACCTCACGGCAGTCGTGAAACACGACCTCGCGGGCTTGCCGATAGCAGACAACGTGAAGCTCGTGGAAAACCTCAAGTCCATTCCGGTGGGAAAGGGGCTGTGGGAGAGCGCCACGGGCGGACCGACTGAGTTCAAGATCTACGTTGCCGACCCGGTCGCCGGGCAGATCGGTTTCATGGGGGTAATCCAGAACCAGGGGGAACCTGCCCTGCTGGGTGCCCGCCTCCGACTTGTAGACGGCAAGATCACCGAAATAGATCACATGGTCTCGCCCCTCCAGGGCGAACTCCCGCCGGGTCTGCAGAAGCCACGCCCCGGCCTTATCACGAAACTCGACAGCTCTGAACGCGTTTCACGCGAGCAGATGCTTAAAGCCGCCGACGCTTACTATGACGCAATCGAACAGAATGACGGCTCGGTTGCTCCATTTGCCGATGAATGCCAGCGACGTGAAAACGGCGTCACTGCAGCCAACAACCAGGAGCCGCCGCGTGACGGTGATAAGCCGACTCCCTTCGGCAGCATCGCCTACTTCGGCCGGATGAAATGCGGTGAGCAGCTCAGCACCGGCATAATGGGATACATCACCGATATCAATCAGCGCCGCCTCTTCGCAGTGGACGAAGAGATGGGACTCGTCATGGTCTATTCCATGTTCAATCATGACGGCGAACCGAATCCCCTGAAGATCAGGAACGTGCCGGGCATGACCGAGAGTCCCAATGACTGGGGCAAATTCACGGTTCCCGCCGCTCACATTTACAAGATCAGAAACGGCAAGATCTATGAAATCGAAGCGATGGCCATCGTAGGCGTCCCTTACCAGGCCAACGACGGCTGGAGTTGTGATCGCAAATGCCTTAATGATCTGATGGACAGCTATCTTGCCGCCCTGGCAAAACACGATCCATCGGCCGTTCCGCTCGCCGAGAACGTCAAACTTGTCGAAAACACCAAGCCCACCCCGATAGGCAAGGGCCTTTGGGAGACTGCCACGGGAGGACCGACGGACTTCAAGATATACGCTGCTGATCCGGACGTCGGGGAAATCGGATTCATGGGCGTAATTGAGAACCAGAAGAAACCGACCATCGCGAGCGTCCGGTTGAAGGTGGTCGACCACAAGATCACTGAGATCGATCACCTGTTTGTCCCCGCAGACGGTCCGCTCAATCCCAATATGTCGAAACTGCGCCCCGCGTTCCGTGAACGTGCGCTCAAAGTCGAACGTTTGTCTCGCGATCAGATGGTGAAAATTGCAAATTCGTATTACGATGCCATCTTGCAGGACAACGGGAAGGTCGCCCCATTTGCGGATGAATGCCAGCGCAGAGAAAACGGCGGCATATCCGCCAACGATCAGACTCAGACTCCTGAAGAGGCTGCAAAGGACGATTTCTCCGTTTTCAGGAAGATGAAATGCTCCGATCAGCTCAGCACCGGCGTGATGAGCTACATCACAGACATCAGCGACCGGCGCATTCTTGCAGTCGACGAGGAGAAGGGCCTGGTATTTGCGTTCTCGATATTCCGTCACGATGGAGAGCCGAAAGTGATGAAGATTATCGGCGTCCCGGGAGTCAAAGAGCGGAAGAACGACTACGGAGCCTTTGATCTTCCGGCTGCGCACGTCTTCAAGATCCGGAACGGCAAGATTTACGAGATCGAGGCGATCGGCTACATGGACAAGGCAGGAATTACCAACGGCTGGAATTAAGTCCGGAT
>JAAYAM010000063.1 GCA_012719355.1 Acidobacteriota bacterium | reverse complement strand
CCGGTAGTGCCCCATAGCGAACCCCTGAAGTCGATCGATGGGGTCATGGAGTATTGCAACGAGACGCTCGAGGCCAGAGATGTCCTGGACTACGAGACGGACGGTATGGTCATAAAGCTCAATAGTTTTGAGCAACGCGAACGGGTCGGATCAACAAGCAAATCCCCGCGCTGGGCAATAGCCTACAAGGTGGAACTCTGGCAGGCGAGCACCCGAATTCTGGACATCCATGTCCAGGTGGGAAAGACCGGAGTCCTAACCCCTGTGGCAGAACTTGAAACGGTGGAGATTGCCGGAACCAAAGTCGCCAGGGTCAGTCTGCATAACGCGGATGAAATCGAGCGCAAGGATATTCGGATCGGTGACAACGTCATTGTTGAGAAGGCAGGCAAAATCATTCCCCATGTCGTAAGAGTCGAACTGGAGAAGCGGACCGGACGTGAGCGCAGATTCTGCTTTCCCGACAGGTGTCCCGTCTGCCGGGGAGAGGTGGAACGGGATGAAGGGGGCGTCTACATCCGCTGCCTGAATCCTTCGTGCGAGGCGCAGCTGAAAGAACGGCTCCGCTTTTTCGCCTCCCGCCGTGCGATGGATATCGAGGGGCTGGGTCCCGCCCTGATAGACCAGCTTGTCGACAGAGGAATCGTGAAGGCACTCCCGGACCTCTACGATGAAACGATTGTGACGGCGGAAAGGCTGAAAGATCTCGAGCGTATGGGAGAGAAGTCCGCGCAGAAGCTGATCGACAACATCAGGGCGAGCAAAGACCGTGGACTGGTGCGAGTCCTCACCGCCCTGGGGATCCGTCATGTCGGCGATCATAACGCAAGGCTGCTCGCTGAAGAGTTCGGCAGTATCAGCGAGTTGATGTCGGCCTCGGAAGAACGCCTCGCACGGATTCCGGGGGTCGGCCCTGTCGTGGCGAAGAGCGTGCATGAGTTCTTTCAAAGCAGCTCCGGCATAAAGACCATCGAAGACCTTAAGAGACACGGGGTCAGGATGAAGGGAGAACTCACAGAAAAACCGAAGTCCGGCAGCAGATTCGCCGGGAAGACGTTTGTTGTGACCGGGACTATGTCGCGCTTCAGCCGGACAGAGATGGAGGAGCTCATCCGGAGCCTCGGCGGCAAGCCGACATCAAGCGTCTCTAAGAATACAGACTATGTCGTTGCCGGGGCCAATCCCGGAAGCAAGCTGGAAAAGGCGAGGGAACTGGGAATCGAAATTCTGACCGAAGAGGATCTCGCCGCCGGCTCGGGGGGCGATTTTCGTTGACAACATGAGTATGGGCTATTCTACTGAACGACTCGGAGCCCGACTCGGAATTCCGGAGTATTATTGCTGTATATGACTGTGAGGGAGTAGATGTTCGATCCTGATGAAATAGGGAAAATCCGAAACGAAGTCGAGAAATGGCAGAAGAAGGTGCAGGAGAACCCGAAGGCGAGTCGGGAGCGCGCCGGCAGTTTCAAGACTTCTTCAGACATAGAGCTCGAAAGAGTCTTTTCCCCGGCCGATATCTCCGGTCTCGACTACCTGCAGGACCTCGGGATGCCGGGCGAATACCCGTACACGAGGGGTATTCAGCCCAACATGTACCGCGGCCGGTTCTGGACCATGCGCCAGTACGCGGGCTATGGAACCGCCGAAGACACCAACCGCAGGTACCGGTACCTGCTGGAACAGGGACAGACGGGCCTTTCGGTGGCGTTCGATCTCCCAACTCAGATCGGATACGACTCCGATGACCCACTGACGGAAGGCGAAGTTGGCAAGGTCGGAGTCGCGATCGATTCAGTAGACGACATGGCGACCCTTTTTGACGGGATACCGCTGGACAAGGTATCGACCTCGATGACGATCAATGCGCCGGCGGCCGTGCTTCTCGCAATGTACGTGGTGGTGGCCCAGGAGAAGGGCGTCGATGCGGAAAAGCTTAACGGGACAATCCAGAACGACATCCTGAAGGAGTATTCGTCGAGAGGCACCTACATCTATCCGCCGAAGCCGTCCATGCGCCTTATCACCGACGTGTTCGATTACTGCGCCAAAAGCATCCCGAACTGGAATCCGATAAGCATCAGCGGCTATCACATGAGAGAAGCCGGCTGCACTGCGGTGCAGGAAGTGGCGTTTACGCTCTCAAATGCGATCGCCTATGTGGAAGCCGCCCTCAAGTCAGGACTTGATGTGGACGCCTTCGCGCCCCGTCTTTCCTTTTTCTTCAATGCGCACATAAACTTCCTTGAAGAGATCGCCAAGTTCAGGGCGGCGCGCAGGCTCTGGGCCAGGATCATGAAGGAGCGTTTCCACGCCAAGAAGGCCCGTTCATGCATGCTCCGCTTTCACGTTCAGACGGCAGGCTCCACCCTCACTGCACAGCAGCCTCTCAACAACGTCATCCGGGTGGCATGGCAGGCTCTTTCGGCGGTTTTGGGCGGCGCGCAGTCGCTGCACACGAATTCGATGGATGAGGCGCTGGCGCTCCCGTCGGAACAGTCGGCGCAGCTTGCCCTGCGAACCCAGCAGCTGATCGCCTACGAGTCTGGGGTCGCCGATACTGTGGATCCTTTGGGAGGAGCATATGCAATTGAGTTCCTTACCAACGAGATCGAGAGCCGTGCCGAGGAACTTATCCGCAGAGTCGACGAGATGGGAGGAGCGGTAACCGCAGTCGAACGGGGCTACATACAGCAGGAAATCCAGGAGAGCGCCTACATCTACCAGAAGCAGGTCGAATCGGGTGAACGAACTGTGGTGGGACTCAATCGCTTCCAGGTACAGGAGACGTCCGATCGGGAGCTGCTCGAAATCGATCCTGAGACCAGGGATATCCAGATCCGGCGCATTGCCGAAATAAGAAATTCGCGTGATCCGGAGCAGGCACGCCGCTCGCTCGATCAGCTGAGACAGACCGCCTCCGGAGATGGCAACCTGATGATCCCCATACTTGACTGCGTGCGCGCTCGTTGCACACTGGGTGAGATATGCGACGTCATGCGCGGAGTTTTCGGCGAATACAAACCTAACATGTAACGACAACCCTTCGGGCTGGAGCATAAGAGGAATGAAAATACTTGGAATAGACCATATCGGAATCGCAGCCAGATCAGCCGACAAGGCGGCTTCATTCTGGAACGGAGCCCTTGGGTTGCATGGCGGAGAGAAGGAACAGGTCGCGGAGCAGAAGGTGACGACGCTGCCGTTCCATGTCGGAGAGAGTGCACTTGAGGTGCTTGAACCGACAGATCCCGCCAGTGCTGTCGCACGGTTCATTGAAAGCCGCGGCGAAGGCATCCAGCACATCGCGCTGCGTGTGGAGAATATAGACGAAGTGCTGGCCGAACTACGCGAAAGGGGAGTTCAGCTCATTGACTCGCAACCACGCACAGGTGCGGGAGGAACCAGGATCGCCTTCGTCCATCCCAAGGCGACCTATGGCGTCCTTCTCGAACTGGTTGAAAGGCCCGGGTAGGACCGAAAACTAGCCACCAACTCTCCGAACTTCTCCGCTGGCCTGTTGTTCGCGGGGTTAGTCGGTTCTCATAAACTCGAGGGCATTGGCAAGGTAACTCTTCAGGTTACGCCGGTCGACGATTGCGTCGAGCATACCGTGCTGCAGGAGAAACTCCGCCCTCTGGAAGCCTTTGGGGAGCTTCTGCCGTATCGTCTGCTCGATCACACGGGGACCGGCAAAGCCGATCAGGGCTCCGGGTTCGGCGATATTCAAATCTCCCAGCATCGCATAGCTCGCCGTAACACCCCCTGTCGTCGGATCAGTCAGGATGGAGATGAACGGTACCCGGGCGTCGTCCAGCTCAGACAGCGCGCCGCTGATCTTCCCCATCTGCATCAGAGAAAGAGTCCCCTCATGCATGCGCGCTCCTCCTGAAGCGGAGACGACAATCAGCGGGGTTCTCTCTTGTATTGCCCGTTCGACGGCACGGGTTAGCATCTCTCCGACGACCGACCCCATCGACCCGCCGATAAAACGGTACTCCATGGCGGAAATCAGGATCCGGCGCCCGTCCAGAGTACCGCTCGCGCTGATCAACGCATCGTTTGTTCCCGTCGCCTTGCGCGCAGCGGCAAGTTTCTCGGCGTAAGATTCCCGGTCAACAAACTCCAGAGGGTCCGGTGAGATCAGATGATCATCGAACACCCGGTAGGTGCGCCCGTCAAACAACATCTCCAGCCGTTCCCGGGCATTAAGCCTGAAATGGTGACCGCATTTCGGACAGACCTTCTCGCTTGCCTCGAGATCCTTTTTCCAGATGAAGGCCTGGCAGCCGTCGCACTTGATGAACAGACCCTCCGTGCGAACGGTCTTCTCTTCTTCCTTCGTATTCGCAATCGGATTCTTCTGCTTCTTAAACCAGCTCATGGCCCCCAATCATAACCTACTTTCTTTGGTGTCGGTGCAGACTTTCTTCTCCGTCCTCGATTCCAGTTCCAGAGAATGACAACGCGCGCGGCATCATCCTAAACATTGCTTTTGGTGCAGAATAACTGCAATATAGGGGGTTCAGGGTTGCCGATGATCATAGCTGTCGATGAGGTTCTGCCATTCCACCACGAAGCTTTTTCGAATTTGGGGGAACTGCGCCCTCTTCCGGGGCGACGTATCGCGGCTGCAGATCTGGTTGATGCAGACGCTTTAGTGGTGAGGACCGTCACCCGTGTAGACAAGGCTCTTCTCCACGGAACTTCCGTCCGTTTTGTCGGAGGTGCGAGCGCCGGGAAAGACCATATCGATGAAGGCTATCTGAGGCAAAACAACATTCATTTCTGCTATGCCGCCGGATCGAATGCCGAATCCGTCTCCGAGTATGTTTTCACGGCTTTGTTCGAAACCGCTGTCCGAAAGGGATTGGACCTGCAGAACAGATCGCTTGCCGTCATCGGGGTGGGGAACGTGGGCTCCCGCGTGGCAGCGAAAGCCCGCGCACTGGGAATGGACGTGATGTTGTGCGATCCCCCGCTGCGGGACGCAACCGGCGATCCCCGGTACCGTTCTTTCGAAGAGGTGCTTGACGCCGACATACTGAGTTTTCACGTGCCTCTCACTTTGGATGGACCGTATCCGACTTACCGGATGCTCAACAGAGATGTGCTGGCCCGCCTCTCGACCCGGCAGTTCATCATCAATTCCAGCAGGGGCCCGGTGGTGGACGGAGTTGAACTGAAGAAGGCTTTGCAGCAGGGGCGCATTGCAGGGTCGATTCTGGACGTCTGGGAAGGAGAGCCGGATATCGACTTTTCCCTCCTCGAGTCCGTCGATATCGGCACCCCTCACATCGCAGGCACCTCGCTGGACGGAAAGATCCGGGCAACCGATATGATTCGTGAAGAGCTGAGTGCGTTCTTCGGAATCGAGTCTCAGAGTCTGCAGGCAGCGGCGAATATCGAAAACCGTCGTCTTGTTCCGGACCCGGGGAGCGAGGGAGCGGCAGCTGTTGTCTCGGTTATTCGCAAGGCATTCGACGTCAGAAGCACCGATAAGGCTCTGAGGGACCTTCGCTTCCTCTCGCGGGCGGAGGCAGCAGCGGGCTTCGACAGGTTGCGCAACGGCTTCCCGCTGCGCCCCGAGTTTCGTCATTTCACTGTCGAACTGGCTGAAATGCATGTAGACTTAGCCGGCGTTTTGGAAGCTTTGGGATTCCAGGTGGTGATGGAAGGAAAGTAGGCGGGTTTCGATAAGGAAACGGAGGTCGATTCATCTGATGGTGCATTCACTGGGACACATACTGCAATGGCTCTCGATCATCCCGGCCATCGGCGGTTCCATATATGGCATTCTGTGCGTACTGGCCAGCATCCGTTTCCGAAAGAGACACAGCCGCCGCAAGAAACCTTCTTTCGAGTCCTGGCCTCCGGTGACAATCCTGAAGCCGATTCACGGGCTGGAAAAGAACCAGCGTGAGAATCTGCGCAGCACATGCATTCAGGATTACCCTGAGTTCCAGGTTGTGTTTTCCGTGCAGGATCCCGATGACGCGGCAATTCCGCTGTTGAAGGAGATCCAGCGCGAATTCGGTGAGGCCCGAGTCACTGTGGCGTTTGGAAATCACCGGGAAGGAACGAACGGGAAAATCAACAATATGATCGGCGGACTGCAGCATGCCCGTCACGACGTCCTCGTGATCAGCGACAGCGATGTGCTGCTGCGCCCGGATTATCTGAAAACCATTGTGGCGCCGTTGAGCGATCCGAAAGTCGGCTGCGCGTGCACTCTGTACAAGGCCGCGGGAGCAGCCAGGTGGTTTGAACGGATGGAACTTCTGACGCTCAATGCGGACTTCATGACAAACGTCCTGTTCGCGCATGTAAGCGGTGCGTCGAAATTCTGCCTCGGCGCATCGGCCGCCCTGCACCGTTCCACGCTTGAACGGATAGGCGGACTCGAGGGTCTCTCGGACTATCTCGTTGAAGATTATGAGATGGGGCGGCGGATCTGGAGCATGGGGAAGGAAGTCGCGATTGTTCCCTATTTCGTCGATACGATTGTAGACCTCAAGAGCCCTTCGCAATGGTGGGACCATCAGGTCTACTGGGATCAGAATACGCGTGCGGCGCGTCCCGTGGCATTCTTTGCGACAGCGCTTATCCGTTCGGTGCCGTTTGCATTGCTGTTTGCCGCATTCAGGATGTGCGACGTCATAGGGCTTTCTGTCCTGGCCGCGGCTGCCATCACGCGCCTTGCCAGCGCTGCAGCCGTTCTCGGCTGGGGTCTCCGGGACCGGGAAGGGTTGCGCAGCCTGGGCCTGTTGTTTTTCAGAGACATCGCCTCGCTGGCCACCTGGATTCTTGCTTTCACAAAGCGCACGACCATCTGGCGGGGGAACAGTTTTGTTCTCACCAGGGACGGGCGCCTGGTTTCGCCGGCGTCCGCCGCGAACCACTAACGTGTTGATCCCTCGCGGCTTGAAAAAAATCATTGTGACCGGTGATGATTTCGGCCTTGCGCCGCAGGTCAACGCGGCCATCATCGAAGCGCACCGGAGCGGGATCCTCACAGCCGCCAGCCTTATGGTTGGAGAGAAGTACTGGCAGGAGGCGGCTGAAGCAGCAAAGGAGCACCCGTCACTCAAGGTCGGACTGCACCTGACGCTGGTCGAAGGCACGCCGGTTCTCGACCCCCGGCGCATCCCGGATCTGGTTGACGGCAGCGGGAAATTTCCTGCGGATCTTGTGCGCGCGGGATTCAGATTTTTCTTTCGTTCGGGAATACGGTCGCAGCTTGAAGACGAGATCCGCGCGCAGTTTGAAAGGTTCTGCGGTACAGGACTGAAGCTGGACCACGTTGATGCGCACAATCACATGCACCTGCATCCAACGGTGCTGCGGATCATCGTGAAGGCGGGAAAGGAGTACGGCGTCAAGGGAGTCCGGCTCCCTAATGAACCGCCGTTCATTTCCTGGAAGGCGTCCGGGAAATCTCTCGGGCCCAGATTGTGCTCCTGGATGTTTCTGTATCCCTGGATAACAGTCATGAAGCTGATGCTTCGCAGAGCGGGAATCCGCCACAACGATTATCTGTTCGGCATGAATGACAGCGGAGCCATGACGGAAGAGCTTGCGCTCAGGCTTGTGGCCAATCTGCCGGATGGGATCACGGAATTCTGCTTCCATCCGGCGACGGGCCGCTGCGAGGAAATAGATAGCACGATGCCTCGCTATCGGCACCAGGACGAGTACAGTGCCCTGGTAAGCGAATCACTCCGACGGGCACTTCAGGTTCAACGGGCTGAAAGGATCGCATTCAGCGATATCTGACAAGGAAACGGAGAATAGAATGCTGCGGGTTATTATCGCAATGACTATTGCCGCCGGCTCGGCGGCCTATGGCCAGATCCTGGTGAGGCGTGGAATGCTGCAGGTCGGGAGCCTCGAGAACTATGCTCCCATGCAGGTGATCGCATACTTCTGGCATGCGCTCTGCAATCCTTACGTTATCGGAGGCACCGTTCTCAATGCCGTTTTTTATTTTCTGTTTCTGGCGGCATTGTCATGGACCGGTGTTACGGTGGCGCTTCCGATGACAGCCATCGAATACGGGTTTGCGGCTTTCCTCGCGGTCACGATCCTGAAGGAAAGCGTTCCACCGACGCGCTGGTGCGGAATCGCGCTCGTAGTGGTTGGAGTGATCCTTATCGCCCGCGGAGGTGGGGACGCCTGAGCGGCGGTCGGATACGGCGGACCTACGGTTTCATCACACCGGTTTGCAGACGGTAGAAAGGAAGGAATGATGCAGGTTCCTGCGGCAAAAATTCAGTTCCTGCCGGAAGACAGGGCATGGATCGCCGAACGGATTCAGGAAGTTCTGGCGACCGGACAGCTCACGCTAGGGAAATACGGCGCCGAATTCGAGGAGAAATTCGCCCGACTCTGCGGCGTACGACACGCGATAGCGGTAAACAGTGGAACGAGCGCGCTGGAGATAATTCTGCGTTCGCTCGGAGTCGAAGGCAAAGACGTGCTCGTTCCGACAAACACCTTTTTCGCCACCGCGGCTGCCGTCGTCCATGCCGGCGGGACGCCGGTGTTCGTCGACCTGGATCCGGATTCTTTCGGAATCAGCGCTGAAGCCGTCGAGAAGGCGCTGACCTGCAGAACGGCGGGAATCGTCGCCGTGCACATCGGAGGAATCGTTTCGGCGCAGATGCCCGCCCTCGTGGACCTGGCGGCCCGCAGGGGGATCTGGCTGGTTGAAGATGCGGCGCATGCCCACGGATCGTCATACCGCTCCGTCAGCGCGGGCGCTTTCGGGATAGCCTCCTCCTTCAGCTTCTATCCCACCAAGGTGATGACCTCTGCGGAAGGGGGAATGATCGTCACGAACGAAGACCGGCTGGCTGAGGAATGCAAAATCTACCGCGATCAGGGAAAGGCGAGTTTCACCGTGAATGCTCACGTCCGGATGGGCTATAACTGGCGCCTGTCGGAACCGCACGCCATCATAGGGCTCAGGCACCTGGAGCGTCTCCCCGCGATGATTTCGGAGCGCAGGGCGATCGCGGCCATTTATGACGACAAGCTCAGGGAACTCAGCGGTTTGAAGACGCTGTCAATTCCGGCCGACGGGTTCTGCAATTACTACAAGTACATTGCCATCCTGAAGGAAAAGAGGGACCGAAAAGAGTTGAAGTCCATCCTGCGCGAACGCTACGGAGTGTCTCTTGCGGGAGAAGTATACGAGGAACCGCTCCACATCCAGCCCGTCTTTCAGAAATACCGGTCGCGTCCGCTGCCGCTGTCGGAAGACCTGTGTGCCAGGCACATCTGTCTGCCGGTATTCAGCGGCATGGAGGAAGAGCAGGCGCGCCACGTCCTTCGTGCCTTGAAAGAAGTCACAGGATAATCCGCAATTTCAATGGACCGGAAAATCGATATCCTGGTTGCAGAGGAGGACGCGCCCGCCTGAACGCACCAGGACGTAAAGAGGGTCAAGACTTTCGACGATTTCACCCTTTTCCGGAGCAATCAGGAAGACTCTGCGGGGACCCGACCATTTCTCGAGTAGTTCTTTGCGGCTGACGATAAGCCCGGGAGCATCAGGGTAATTCATTCCCCACTGCAGCAGAGCCGCTGACCCTTCACAGATGCGCAGAATCGCCGGAGCATAGAAATTGACGGAATTCGCCGTCTCGAAATCCCCGACGATGATCGCGTCATCTCCAGGCCGGTAAATGCGTTCCAGGGTCTCCCCGAACCGCTTCGAGGAAATCATCTCCTCGCATATCCCGATGCTCTGGAAGGCAAAGAAGCAGAAGCCGGTCATCATCAGTGAGAGCGCCGACACGGCGGCCAGGCGCGCCCCCCTGCGATTCAAAAACCACGCGAGCAACAGCCCCGCAACGAGGGCGCCACAGGTGCCCGCCAAAGGATATGCCAGTTTTGCCAGCACTTCCGGCGGCATGTCGAAAAGCGGAGCGAAGTAGTACTTATATGCATGGAGGCGCCCGGTGCCCGCGCCTTGCAGGGAAGGTCCCGCCAACAGGCCGTAGGCCCACAATGCCGCACCGATCAGAGAGATCCCGACAAGACCGCCCAGGAGCCCGAGAAAGGCGAAACAACGGTCGACCGAACGCTGGCGCCTGAAGTCGCCCGGTCCGAACAGCTGCCCGGGAGCAAGGGTGACGCCGATAAGCATCGCCAAAGGAGCGAAGATCGGGAGCGAGTAGTGCTCGATACGGGACGACAGGGAAAAGAAGACGAGCATCACGATGATCCAGCAGAGGTTGAGCCGTATCAGAGCCCGCGTGCCGGCGTCCTGGCTGGTGAGCTTCGCAACCGTATGGCGTACGGCAGGGAGAAAGGCGCTCCACGGGAAAATCCATACGAGCACGAGGCCCCAGAAGACCGGCAGTGAAATTGATTCGTAATCGAAAGGCTGTCGCTTCCCGAGGAACCGCAGGAACTGTTCATTCACGAAGTAATACCAGAGGAATCCGGGATTTCTCTGAGCCGCCAGTATATGCCATGGGAGGGCAAGCACGGCGAAAAGGAGCGTTCCCGGCAGGATCCTGAAATGCAGGAGGCGGCGGATATTCCCCGACCAGAGAGTAAACAGCCCGATGATTGCCGCCGGGAAGACCAGCCCGATCAACCCCTTGCTCAACACCGCTCCTGCCGCCGCCGCGTAGAACAGCAGCGCCGGTAAGAGCGGGTTCCGTTCATCCATGTACCATTCGAGAAAGCCTTTGAGTGACAGCGTGAGAAAAAAGAGAAACAGGATGTCAGGAAAGACCATGCGGGTGAACAGAAACGTGCCGATGCACAGAGTCGATGCAGTGAATGCGACTATCGCGGCATTGTGGCCCGCCCACTTCCTGGTCGTCATGAAGACGACGACTCCGATTCCAATCACAGCCAGTGCCGAAGGGAGACGGGCGGCGAACTCGGTGAAACCGAAAATCCTGTACCCGAAGCCCATAAGCCAGTACATCATGGGCGGCTTGTCGAGAAACCGTACCCCATTCGCGTATGGGGTAACCCACTCGTCGCTTCTCACCATCTCTTGAGCGATGTGGGCGTACAGGGCATCCCCGTCATCCAGAATGGCTCGCCCACCGGCGGTGCCCAGATAAACCAGAAGAACAACCAGCAGAAGAAGAGGAAAAGCAAAACGTCGAAGCATCATGCTCCCTGGAAATGGCGTTTCAGTTCTATAGTAATCTGTCATCCTAATTCGTCAGGATCGAATCGTAAATGACTTTATTGCCGCCGACACCGGCGGCGGAGATAATGAGTGAATGGATAGAAAGAAAGCCGATATTGAGAAACTGGTCCAGCTGGTGGAGCGGCTGAGAGGCGAAAACGGATGTCCGTGGGACAGAGAACAGACGCGCGAAACACTGAAGCCGATGCTCATTGAGGAAGCGTATGAAGTGCTCGATGCACTCGACTCGGAAGATCCGGCCGAATTGAAGGACGAACTGGGGGACCTGCTCTTCCAGGTAATCTTTCATTCCCAGATCGCTTATGAAAAGAATGAATTCGATCTTGCCGATGTCATAGACAGGTCTCACAGCAAAATGGTGCGGAGACATCCGCACATATTCGGGAACGCCGATCTGAAGACGGCTGATGATGTGCTCAAGAACTGGGAAGACATCAAGGCGGCCGAGAAAGGGATTGAATCCGCTTCCAAACCGCACTCCGAAAGGTCTCTTCTGGACGGAATACCATCGAAACTTCCGGCATTGCACCGTGCCCACCAGATGACGGCCAAAGCCGCCAGAGTCGGTTTCGACTGGCCGCATCTGAGGGAGATCATGTCGAAGATGCAGGAAGAAGCTTCAGAACTCCTTCAGGCACAGTCCGCGAATGATCCCGAGAAAGTGGCGGACGAGGTTGGAGATCTGCTGTTCGTGGCGGCAAACGTGGCTCGCTTCCTTGGAGTCGATCCGGAAACAGCCCTTGCGCGCAGCAATAGGAAATTTGAGAATCGCTTCCGTTATCTGGAGTCGGAAATCAAGAAACAGGGACGCGAACTCAGGGATGCTTCCCTCGAGGAGATGGATGCGCTCTGGGAAGAGGCAAAGCGGAAAGAGCGCGCTTGATTGCCGCGTATCAGACGGATTTCATATGCAAAAGGGGTTCATCCGGTTAAGAGATCACTGGCGTCTGTACGGACAGGACCGGCAAGCATCCTATTGGCGACAGTAGCGGTCCTGTTCTCTCTCCTGTGGCTCGTTGACATCACAGGGGGCCTGAAGCGCGGCGGGATTCCGCAGGACTTGGAAAAGGTAGGGTTGTGGGTCAATCCGATCCATGTGCTGGATCTGTCACTGCTGTTGCCGGGAGCGTTTATTGTCGCGGTCCTGCTCTTGAGGAAAAGGACTCTGGGCCTGGTTCTGGCCGTCCCTTATCTTGTGTTTTTCGCGCTGATGGGTATTGCAATCGTCTCGATGGCGATCAATACCGAGACGGCCGGCCCTCAAATGACTGTCATGAGTGCAATAGTCATCGTGAGTATTGTAATAGCAACAGGATATCTGAAAAGGATCTCTTGACCTCGTCCCCCGGGGCGGCGCTGCTAAGGTCCGCCTCCGGGGTCGTTTCACCGGATCTAGGTAACGATGTTGAAGTGTTCGATGTGCAGGCTCGGGTCTGCCTTGATGATGATATCGCGGTTGAGCACGTACCGCAGCTCGTCGATTACGTTCGATTCCGACTCACGCAGCGCGCGGGCGACATCGGGGTGAACCCGGACCATAAGGTCGGCATGTTCATCCAGGCACTCCCGCATCTTTTCAATTTCATGATAGATGTTGTAGCAGGTGGTAACCACCGACTTGACCATTCCCGAACCGTTGCAGTACGGACACGGCTGGCATAGGCTGCGTTCCAGTGACTGCTTGACTCTCTTGCGGGTGATGGCCACCAGACCGAACTCGTTGAACTCGAGGATCTTGCTGGGCGCCTTGTCACGGGCGATCTCCTCCGAGAGCGCCTCCATCACGCGCTTGCGGTTCTTGCGTTCATCCATGTCGATGAAGTCGATCACGATGATACCGCCGAGATCTCTCAACCTGATCTGGCGTACTATCTCCTTGACCGCCTCCAAGTTGGTCCGGGTTATAGTCTCCTCGAGGCTGTTGCCGCGCCCGACGAACTTGCCGGTGTTTATATCTATGCTGACGAGCGCTTCAGTCTGATTGATGACGATGTAGCCGCCCGATTTGAGCCAGATCTTCGGCTGGAGCAGCTTGTCGATTTCCGGAGTGATTCCGTATTCGTCGAAGATGTCATTGTCCTTCGTAAACAGCTTCACCCTGTGAACCAGGTTCGGATAGATTTTGTCGACAAACTCGACCACCCGCTGGTATTCCACTTCGTCATCAACCCTGATGGCTGCGAATTCAAAAGAGAACTGATCCCGCAGCAACCGCTGGACTAGATTCATCTCCGCATGAACCAGGGCGGGAGCCGACACCTTTTCGGCTTTTGTGCGGATGTCGTCCCAGAGCCGCACCAGGAACTCGAGATCGTTTACCAGATCCTCCTCGCTGCGGTCCTCGGCGGCAGTCCGCACGATTACGCCGCCCGGGAACCGGTCGCGGTGCTTCAGGATTATCTCTTTCAATCTCAGACGTTCACCATCAGATCCGATTTTCCGGGAAACCCCCACATGCTCGACTGTCGGCATATAGACGAGGTAGCGGCCCGGAAGTGCAATGTGGCTGGTCACCCTGGCCCCCTTCTTGCCGATAGGCTCCTTGGCGACCTGCACCAGTATTTCCTGCCCCTCCCTAAGCATGTCATCGATTGACTGCGGCTCGGCTCGATGCGCATGTCGTGCGGTGGTGTAGCGTTTGCGGCGAGTGGCGGCGCCCCGACGGCGTGCGAACCCCGTCTTGGAGTTCTCCTGCTCAACTGCGAAGGATGATATGTCCCCTTCATCTCTTATTGAAGCCGAATCGGGTCCGTCTTCTGTCGTTTCAGCATCCGGTTCCTGAGGATCGGCCGAGACATCTCCGGGCTCGTAAGTCTCCTCGAAACCTGCTTGAAAACCGGACACGTAGTCCGGAATGTCGGAATTGGGGCAGAGGAACTCCGATTCCAGATGAGACTCCACTTCCCGTTCCGTTTCAGCGCTGATTTTCCAGCGCTCCAGGGAGGGTTCCCATTCGTCGTCGGCAGGAGAGGAGGCTTTCGGTGATTCCGAGCGTTCCTTTTTCTCCCGCCAGCGGCTCTTTTCCGACTTTCGCTCCCGTCGCTGGGGACGTTCCTGCACCTCCGGCTCCGCAGCCGGCACAGGCGGTTCCTCAACTGTGGGGAAGTCACACTCCTCGTTTTCCTCAACAAAGTCAGACACATAGAGGAACGCGTCCTTCTCGAGTCCGATGTTCACAAATGCGGACTGCATCCCGGGAAGGACTTTGGTCACTCTTCCTTTGTAGGTGTTGGCGAGTATGCCGCGGTTTTTGTTCCGTTCAATATAAAGCTCCGCCAGCTGGTCATCTTCCAGGATGGCCACTTTCGTTTCCAGGCTGGTGCTGGAAACGATCATCTCTTTGATCATCTAATACTCCAAGTTTCCTGAACGGCACAAGGAGCGGACATGTTGCAGGCTAAACTATGTCTCGCGGCGTTCTTCGTAAGGTGACTACCAAGACAGTTTTCTAATGATTTGGTCCTGCAACTGATCCGTCTCTTCGATCTCAATCGATAGACTTGCGACCGGTCAATTTCATGTCAGTTTTAGGCTCAGGTTCAGAGCCTGAAATTCAAGAATCCGTCGCGGCACGTTCGCACCAAACTGATAATCGTAAATGGGCGAATAGCCGAATGCAAATAAAAGGTTCCGGGACCGACGTGCGGCCGGGCGGCGAAATGGCCCTCAATTCACGTATCTGCGCATCCGGATCCCCATACAGAGGCTCATTGCAGCATAATAAGAAATCAGGGAGGAACCGCCGGCGCTGACAAACGGCAACGGTATCCCGGCGATGGGGAGGAGCCCCTCTGCCATGCCCACGTTGATCAGCACATGGAAGAGGAGCAGGGCGGCGACCCCGACGACGATCATGGTCCCCAGTTTGTCCTTCGCTTCCCGCGCGGTTCTGAACAGTCTGTAGGCAATAAACAGAAACAGCCCGAGTATGGAGATGCTTCCGACGAACCCCTTTTCCTCCGACAGCACTGAAAAGACAAAGTCTGTGTGTCGTGCCGGCAAGAAACCGAGGTTGCCTTGAGAACCCTGTTTGAAGCCTTTTCCAACGATCCGTCCTGACCCGATGGCTATCTCCGACTGTATTGTCTGGTATCCCAGTCGATGAGGATCTCTCTCAGGATTGAATACCGTTTCGATGCGCCCTCTCTGGTAGCCGCGCAACGTGAACCAGGTGATCGGGGCTGCAGCTGCAACGACTATCAGCAGTACAGCTATGTGTTTCCTTTTGATTCCGGCCAGGCACGAGAGGGTGGCATAGATCGGAAAGAAAGTGACTGCCGTACCCAGATCTCCCTGCAGAACGACCATAAATGCCGGGAAAAACACGATCAAACCGCCGACCATGAGTTCTCTCAAGCCAAGGTAATCCCTGTCGTACTCGGCATAGTACTTTGCAAGAGCGATCACGGCGATGATTTTCACCAGTTCCGAGGGCTGGAAGGAAAACAGCCCTATGTCGATCCAACTCTTATTCGCGTGGATGCTCCGCCCTATCACCAGCACGAGCCCGAGGACGGCTATTCCGGCCAGGTAAATTATCGAGATGAAGTCGGAAAACAGGTGATAGTCAAAATTCAGAAGGATGAGAAACACCAGCAGTCCGCAGCAGAGATAAATAATCTGCCTGCCGAAGTAAGAATTCAAACTGGTAGCGTCCGTAGTGCTCCAGATGACGACGACTCCGGCGGCGGAAAGCGCCAGCAGAGCCAGAAACCAGAGCCAGTCGAAGCCGAATATAAGGCGTTGATCCAGTTTAATCATTGGAGCCTTGCAAGGACGGCACGCCTGCCGTATCGGAGAGGCGGTTTCTTGTCAGAATCGCAGGTTTCTGCTTGTCGTAATAGGTCCGGAAGATTTCCCGTGCGAGAGGAGCAGCTGCAACTCCCCCCGTGCCGCCGTGTTCCACGAATACGGCCACCGCTATCTCCGGGTTGTCCTTCTGAGCGAAACCCACGAACCAGGAGTGGTCTCCGGTCTTCCCGCGTGCCATCGCCTTCTTTTCATTACCGATGACCTGAACGGTCCCGGTCTTTCCGCAGATCTCCACGCCGGGAACGGCTGCGTTGCGGCTGGTGCCGGAGACCGTGCTGAGCCGCATCCCTTCCCTGATCCTGCGTGCGCTGTCTTCCGAAACCGGCACCGTGACAACGGGCCATTCCAGTTCGGTCTTCTTCTCGGCCCACAACAGCACATGCGGCGTGACGAGTCTCCCACCGGTTACGATGGCAGATATCGCTCTGAGCAGCTGAAGGGGAGTTGTGCTGACGGCCCCCTGTCCGATTGAAACCGAAATCGTCTCGCCCGCATACCATTTGCCGCGCCGTGTTTGCATCTTCCATTCCGGACTCGGCATGATTCCGCTTCTTTCTCCCGGAAGATCAATCCCGGTTCGCGTGCCCAGCCCGAGAGCCTGTGCATGCTCGGCTATCGCGGAGATTCCAAGTTTCTTTCCCAGTTCATAGAAGAATATGTTGCAGGATTTGGCTATAGCCTGCTCGAGACGGAGTGAACCGTGTCCTTTCTTGTCGTGGCAGTGAAAAGTCCTGCCATAGTAAACTGAGGCCCCGCTGCAATATACCTGTGGGTCACCGTCGAGAAGGCCTTCGCCCAGTCCGGTTTCGGCCATTATCAGCTTGAATATGGAACCCGGAGGATAGCTGTTCTGGATCGTCCGGTTCTGCATGGGGTGGTCGGGATCACTGATAAGGGCATTCCACGTGTCACTGGAAATCCGGGCCGAAAAAGCGTTCGGGTCAAAGGATGGAGAACTGGCCATAACCAGGATTTCGCCGTTCCGCGGATCCATGGCTACGATCGCCCCGACTCTGTCTTGAAGCGCGGCTTCCGCGACAGACTGCAAATCCAAGTCTATCGTCAGGGAGACCTCGCCGCCTATTATCGAGTCGATTTCTTCTACGATACCTACTTCCCTTCCACGGCTGTCGACAAGGACCTGCCGTTCGCCGTCTGTTCCCATCAGGACTTGGTTGTAGATCCGCTCTACCCCGGTCCGTCCGACCAGCGTCCCCGGGGTGGCGCCCGGGAAATTGTTTGCTGCCAGGTCCTGCTCCGAGACCTCGCCGACATATCCCAGCAGGTGAGCGGCAAGCCGGCCGTAATGATAGAGGCGTCGTGGTTCAGGGCCGATCTGGATTTCAGGATGATCCCTGCGGTGCGCCTCTACGATCGCGATAGCTTCCATGTCGGCGTCTTCCTTGATCAGGATGGGCCTGTAAAGACCGGCGCTCTTGCTCCGGCGCAGCTGCGCCTCTATCGTTTCCGCATCTATTCCGAGTCTCGTAGTGAGAAATTCGACGGTGGCATCCTGATCCTTCATCGCCTCCCGGTAAAGGAGCATGTTGAATGACGGTCTGTTTTCGACAAGCGGGATGCGGTTGCGGTCGGAGATGGTTCCGCGGGGCGCAACGAGCTGCATCGTGCGAATTCTGTTCTCCTCCGCCCTTCTTTCATACTCGGCTCCGTTGATAATCTGAAGCTGCCAGAGCCGTGCGGCCAGGATGAAGAAGATCAGCAGCACCGGGAAACGGAAGAGGTTCAGCCGCTGCTGGATGAGTTGCCTGTTTGAATCCTGCTGAATTACCACGTCGCCGCTCAGTGCACCTTATGCATTTGAGTTCTTCTGTAGCTGTCGAGTCCCGCAAAAACGATGACCGCGACCGCCGCTGTGATGAAAGCCTGAAGGAGGGAGGCTCCCAAAAACATTCCGCTCGTTGACCGCTCCATCAGCCAGAAAAGACCGAGAATGCCGAGCGAACTCAGCCAGGAGGAAGCAGCAATTATGGAAAACCGAACCCACGTCTGGTCCGACGTATTGAACTTCTTCCACGACTGGCCGATCAGGAATGCCGCAAGAGTCTTGCCGAATCCGTTGTAGCCCAGCGGCCATCCCATCGCCGCATCCAGGAGAAGGCCGGCGAGTGATCCCACAAAAAGAGACTGCATGCGATTGCGATAGACCGCCCAGTACGCAACCAGAATCAGAGACAGATCAAGGAAGTTGAAAAGAAAGAAATTCTTTCCCCCGATCATCTGGGCCAGAATAGCCAGGAATGACATCAACCCCAAGAATAGGTACTTCATAGCTGGTGACTAGCCAAACCCGGAACCCGAAACGTGGTTTCTACTCCATGTTCTGAATTCCTGATTCTGATTGAGGAAGTATCACCGATACTTCCTCAATACGAAAAAAATCTATGCCGGGCTGCACTTTGATTTCCCGAAACACCGTATTACCCTTACGTGACTCAATAACCTTCCCGAGAACAAATCCCTTGGGGAACACTCCGTCCAGTCCGGAACTCAGAACGACATCACCTTCGACGACATCCTCCGTATTGCTCACGTAAACCAGATCAAGGAGGGGCTGCCCGGACCCTCTCAGGACTCCCGGAGTTCTGGTCCTCTCCAGCATCACACCAACCGATGCATCGGGATTCGTGATGAGCTGTACCTGCGACTGATTCCTGAAAACCAGAACCGTTCTGCCCACAATTCCGTCGCCGCAAAGGACGGGAGCGTCCGGCTGCACCCCATCTCGGGAGCCTCTGTCGATATATATGACGTTGGCAAGAAACCCGGGAGTGCGGGCGATGACCCGAGCTCCGATGGTATCGTACGCAATGCTCTCGTTTAAAGCCAGAAGACGGCGCAGCCTGGCATTTTCCTGCCGCACCTGTTCGTAGGACCTGTTCAGCATCGAAAGGCGTTGAACCGTCTGCTGCAGTTCCCGGTTTTCACGGCGGGCGCCGACGAGCCATACGTATCCGGTCCAAAGCTGCCGTATCCCGTTCGTGACGCTCGTGGACAGAGCCAGAACGGGCGCCTGGGCCGCAAGGACCCAGGATTTGAAAACGAGAGTGCCGGATGGGTTTTCGATCTGAAGCGACAGGAGAGCCAGGTGCAAAATCAGCAGAGGAATCGTTACGAGCAGGGCTCTTTCCTTATTCGGTTTCGCATTCAGTTCACTGGACACAGATTCTCCGGAACAGCTTCAGATCTGTCAGCATCTTACTGGTTCCGAGCACCACGGATGAGAGCGGATCCTCTGCCACGAACACCGGGAGTCCCGTCTCCGCGGCCAGCCTCTTGTCGAAGCGCTTCAAAAGAGCGCCTCCGCCGGTCAGCACGATGCCTCTATCCATGATATCCGCCGAAAGCTCCGGCGGCGTTCTTTCCAACGCCACCTTGATGGCGTTGATGATGATGGCGACGCTGTCGCTCAATGCTTCCCTGATCTCCTCGTCCGTAATTGTGACAGTCTTCGGAACGCCTTCGATCAGGTTGCGTCCTTTGATCTCCATCGTGAGCGGCCTCTCGAGAGGACCGGCGGAGCCGAGCTGAATCTTGATGGTCTCCGCTGTACGCTCTCCGATCAGGAGATTGTGCTTCCGTTTGATGTACTGGATGATGGCTTCGTCCATCTCGTTGCCGGCCACCCTCACGGAGCGGCTGTAGACGATGCCCGAAAGCGAAATGACGGCGATGTCGGAAGTTCCTCCTCCGATATCTATGATCATGTTGCCGCAGGCTTCTGTGATGGGCATGCCGGCCCCGATCGCCGCCACGATCGCCTGCTCCACCAGGTAGACTTCGCTGGCCTTGGCCCGCAAAGCCGACTCCTGAACCGCGCGTTTTTCCACCTGCGTAATTTCCGACGGGATGCCGATGACGATGCGGGGGCTGAGAAGATGATTCCGGCTGTGAGCTTCCTTGATAAAGTACTTGAGCATGACCTCGGTCACGTCGAAGTCGGCGATGACCCCGTCCTTCATAGGTTTGACCGCGACTATGTCGGCCGGCGTGCGCCCGAGCATCTCCTTGGCTTCATGCCCTACAACCAGGACCTTCTTGTTGTTCCTGTCCAGCGCGACAATCGAAGGTTCATTGACGACGATTCCACGCCCTTTCGCATACACCAGAGTATTGGCAGTCCCGAGATCGATAGCCAAATCACTTGAGAAAAACCCGAACAATGATCTTAGATTCATATGAGTGACCTACACAGCGACTTTGATGCTGTTCCTGGAAAGCTCTTTCGCCCGGTACATGGCTGCATCAGCTTTTTTGATTAAACCTTCGGCCGTCAGGGTGTGTTTCGGACAGTTGGCGACCCCGAGACTGACGGTGAGCCGTATGCTCAAATCCTGAGCAACAAACTCGCACTCCTCAACCTTTTTCCGGATCCGCTCTGCAATTACCATTGCCCCGTTCAGCGGCGTTTCCGGCAGAACAATCACAAACTCGTCCCCTCCGTATCTACCAACGACGTCCGTCTCACGAACGATTCTTTTGAAAACCTGTCCAATCTCCGCCAGAGCCCGGCTGCCGGCCAGATGCCCGAAAGTATCATTGATTCGCTTGAATCCATCAACGTCAATGAACAGCAAAGATACTTTTTTCTTGTAGCGCAAGCAACGTTTTACGTCTGACTCGAGATACTTCATCAGATAGCGGTAATTGTACAGCTTCGTCAGGTCGTCGGTTATCGTCAGCCGTTCCGCATTTTCGAACATATTGGCGTTGCGGATCGCGATCGCAAGCGGGTTCAGCAGCAATTCAATCTTCGTACGGTCTTCGGTGGTAAATACGCCGTCCACCTTATTGAGGAATTCTATGACCCCGAGTTTTTCGCCTTTATGCAGAAGCGGATAGCACAATATGGATTTGACCCTGACGCTCTCCCGGCTGAATGGAATCGTCGACTCGTAGCGGCAGTCATTACTGGCATACGGCTTTCCGCGTTCAAACACCTCAGTGACGAGCTCTGTGTTGCCCTGCTGTTCAAACAGATCTATCTCCCTGAATCTCCCGGTGCTGTATGAGCGCTGCAGCACGCAAGTCTCTTCTCCCGGAAGATACAGCACGCACTCTTCCGCCTGCACTTGAGACAGGATCCTGTTGACCAGCAGGCTCATCCCAAGTTTTCGGTCGACCGGGTCGCTGCAATAGGCTATCGAGCCGGCAAACGCATGAAAAAGATCCTTGATTTCGTCCGCCCTCTGCCGCGCAGACGAAATATCACGCCGGCACAGCCTCGAATTGGACAATTCCTGGATCAGATACTCGAACAAAAAGCCGGGCATCGGCAGATTGACGCTGAGAACGCCCGCATCACGCCTGATCGGAGCCCCGGCCGACGCTTCCGAACTTCCGTAACCCACGATTTCTGCGCCCGGAAAGAGAGATGACAGGCGGAAATGATTTTCGCGTACCCCCTCTTCGGGGAACAGGACGGCCAGATAGTGCGGACGAGGACTCACAGAACCGGCAAGAACCGCCGATTCCTCGAACGTCTCAATGCTGCATGGCGTTTTATGGTGATCCGCTGCCGAAACTTCGGGAGAACGATCCCTGTATATCACCGCGATCTTGGGCGGATCGATCACTGCCGTTTCCCTCCGCTGTGAGGATTGAAATCATGAGTTGTTTCCACAGTGCGAGTCCTGCCCGCCAGATCAGTCACCTTAAGGACGAGTGTCGCGATTCGCTCTGAGTTGGGAAAGGGTTTGGTGAAATGCTTGAAAGATCCGTCCCCGGCAATCCCTACAATCTCATCATTAATAAGAAGGCTGCTTCCGGCCTCAACCTTCCCGATCAGCTCCAGACTTCTTCCGAACGGAATTATACGCTGAAGTTCAATCGAAGGATGTGATCTATGGTCACGCTTTTTGAGTTTTTCGCCGTCTTCTCCCGCCAGCAGGACTGAAGGAAAGCTGTTTTTCTGAGGTGAGACTCTGACCTCGGTCTGACTCTCCTCGCGGACGGTGAATATCGTTCCGGGCTGGATGTATGCAGTGAACCCGTCCCGGTATCGGATGGATGCCGATTTGTCGGTCTGGATCAGGTCGCCATCGTTCAGCTTGGCCCCGACTGCCACCTCCCGCCATTCGCTCCGTCCCGGGTTTTGCAACAGCACTATTCCTTCGGCCGACGCCAGCTCGGCGGCAAAGTCCCTCGCCGGCTCAGCGACAGGGGTCGGCGAATCCCGGCGGCAGAAATGAGTGATCAGGGCAAGCAGCACCACGCTCAGCGTGATTGTTACTGCAGCTGAAGGTTTCCGCACTCCAGTCGAGACAGTCCGGCTGCTTGGCATGTTTACACAAATATAGCGTCACTAAAGGGTTAGCTGGAAGGGCGGTGACGCCCTTTCCCGTCATTACAGTCGAAACAAGAACACGCGAGTCAGACTGCATGTTGACGCGATGCTCTCCCAGTTCTCATCGGAAGAGCAGAGGCGCACTATTATATAATCCACAGGAGAAATCACAAAATCGTCCGCCCGGGGCCGGTCAGGATCGCCCAAATCCGGCCTCGTGCCGCAACGGTGTTGTGCTATACTGCATCCTTTCATTCCTTTGAATGGAGGGAGTCTCTTCCCATGCTCGACATAATGCGCCGCCAGAAACGGCTGAAACTGGTGCTCTGGGTCGTCATATTCGCCCTGGCGATAGGAATGCTGCTCTTTTTCGTGCCCGGGAGCAATATGGGCGACGTAACTTCGGAGTCGTATGCAGCGAAAGTCGACGATGAGACCATCTCGATGCGGGATTTTGCCCAAGCCTATGACCGGGTAGTTGAGAACTACAGCAGAGGAGGAGGCAGAATACCGAACGAGACTCTGGTTGCCCTGGGAGTTCCAGGACAGGTGCTCGATAGCCTGATCAACAATAGAATCGTCGAGATCATCGGTGAGCGGTTCGGAATCGAAGTCACGCCCGCCGAAATCCGCCAGGCGATCGAGTCCATGTCTGTAATGCAGGATCCGGATGGCCAGTTTATCGGGATCGAAGGCTACAAGCAGGTACTGGCGGCGAACAGGTACTCGATAGAAGAATTCGAAAAAGAAGTTCGGTTTGCCCAGCTGCTGAAGAAGGTGCGGGCCATTATCACCGATTCGCTTGAAGTCAGCGAACGTGAGCTGAGAGACGAGTTCTCACGGGCCAATCGGCAGACCGTCGTTGAATATGTCTATTTGGACAAGAACGAATTCAAAAAGCGAATCAAGCCGAGCGAATCCGAACTGCGCGCCTATTTCGACGAGCACCAGGAAACCTACCGGATTCCGGAGAAGCGTCGCGCCGAGTACCTGCTCGTGCGTGACTCTCAGCTCCTCCCGAACGTCACCGTCACCGAGAGCGATCTCAGAGAGGAGTGGAACCGAAGGCCTCATGAAGAAACGGTCGAGGCTTCACACATCCTCTTCACCGTATCCGACCCGTCAAAGGAGGCGGAAATCAGGGCAAAGGCTGAGGCCGTTCTGAAACAGGCGAAGGAAGGCGCGGACTTCGCAGAGCTTGCCAGGAAAAATTCCGACGATTCCGGAAGCGCGGAGCAGGGCGGGGCTCTCGGCCCGTTTCAACGCGGCCAGATGGTCCCGGAGTTTGAAAACGCCGCATTCTCTCTGAAACCCGGTGAGATTTCCGATCTGGTGCGCACAGAATACGGGTATCACATCATCAAGGTGACTCGACACGAGGTTCCGACTTTCGAGGCAAACCGCGAGAGTCTTACTTCGGCAATCCACGCCAGGAAGGCCCATGAGCTGGCAAAACAGAAAGCGGAAGAGGCGGCAGCCGCCGCACAGAAACAGAAAGATTTCGCCGCCGCAGCCAAGGGCCTTGGCTTCCAGGTGGAAACCAACCAGTCGGGCCTGTTCACAAGAACCGACAGTCCTTACAGCATCGGGCTTTCACAACAGCTGATAGATGAGGTCTTCCTGCTCAAAGATGTTGATTCCGTCGGGAAGGCCGTGGAGCATCCGCTGGGTTATGCCGTTCCGAAATTGCTCGAAGTTCAGCCGGCTGAGCCAGGCGATTTCTCACTGGCCCGCAAACAGGTCGAAGCGGATTATCTCGAGGCCGAAGCCAAAGAGATGATCCAGGCCGAAGCGAAGAAGCTTTCAGAGGAGGCAAAGAAGCAGGGAAGCCTGGAAAAAGCTGCGAAAGCGGCTGGGTTCACAATGAAGACTACAGAGCCGTTCAGCTTCAACGCCACGCCCGCCCAGGAAATCGGATCGAACCCGCAGTTCAACCAGACCGCGTTCGACCTTGAGCCCGGCAGCGTCAGCGATCCGGTCTCGTTACTGGATAATGCCGCAGTCTTGAGGGTCAAATCCCGCACGCCGTTCGATGAAGAAGAGTTCAAGAAGCAGCGGCCTGAACTGCGACAGCGGCTCCTGCAGGCTCTTCAGGATCCCTTCTTTCAGGACTATGTCGCCCGAGTCGCGGATGAACTCGCCAAACAGGGAAAGATCAAGAAGAACCAGAGCGTGCTGGAAAGACCGCTCGCGGCTTATTGATGCGCGCGGGATTCACGCCGAATTGAGCGATGATTCCCGTTGAGGCCGGCTGCAGAGAGAGACTGCATAAGAATGCAGTCTCTCTACGGTCTCGATGACCCGCTTCAATTCGGAATAGACCTTTTCCATGTCCTTTCTGAATTTCCCCTGACATTCGGGACTCATGATGGCAAGCTGGGTGAACCCCATGATCACTGCAAGCGGGTTGTTCATATCGTGCGCAAAGGTTCTCAGCCGTCCGGCGACTTCTGTTATGGCGGGATCCCCGAGACTTTCCTCGAAACCCGTATTCTTGAAGCTGGAAATCAGGAGGTAGCCGGCACTGATGTCTCCTGCGCCGGCCAGCGCCGAAAGGACGCCGCGCGCCTCCATCGCCTGCCCTCCACGCGTTCTGTGCACAATCTCGCCTTCCCAGTACCCCAGTTCACCGGCCGACTCGATCATGCGAGGGAGCTCGAAAACCGATTCATCAGCAAGGATTTGGGTGATCGGCCGGCCGACAAGTTCGTGTGCCGGATACCCGGTAAACTGCTCCGCTCCGAGCGAGAGTGAGCTTATGAGCATCTGCTGAGACATGGTCGCAGCCAGCCATTTGTAGGCGAGAGATTGCATAGGAGTGCTCCATGAATAGTATCCACTCTTCTATCGTCATCCCGGCCGGCAATGATTAGATTCTTTCCCTGATGCCTGGTTTTATCGATTAAGATCGTAGATGATTCTGAGGCCGTCCAGCGTAAGCCATGGAGCAATGATAGAGATCACCGGAGTCTCATTCGCCACGATTTCGGCCAGTCCGCCGGTGGCGATCACCCTGGTTCCGGGGCCGAGTTCGGAACAGAAATGCCTGACGACTCCCTCAACGAGTCCGGTATAGCCGAACAGGAGTCCTGACTGAAGGGAATGGACCGTGTTTCTGCCGATTGCGGCTGGTGGGCGGTCGAGGCCGACCCTCGGCAGTTTGGCGGCGCGCTGAAAAAGGGCATCCGATGCAATTCCAATCCCTGGAGCGATTGCGCCCCCCAGATAATCTCCATCGGACGACATGGCATCGAAAGTCGTCGCCGTTCCGAAGTCTACTATGCAGGCGGGCCCTCCGTAGAGTGTGTGGGCGGCTGCCGCGTTGACGATGCGGTCAGCTCCGACCTCAGACGGGTTGTCGCAAAGAACCCTGACGCCGGTTCTGCTGTTGCCGTCGACAACCAGGGGATCGCAGCCCAGATATTCCCGGCAGACCTCCTCGAAGGCGCCTGTCAGCGGCGGTACAACCGATGCCAGTGCCGCTTCAATGCGCTCGCTTCTGTCTATCCCGGCACGGCCGAGGAGGCCGGCGATAAGAGAACCGTACTCGTCAGCGGTCCGGCCGCGTCCGGTAGCAAAGCGCCAGCGGGGCCCGAGAATCCCATCACGGTAGAGCCCCAGCGTGATGTTGGTATTGCCGATGTCTATTCCCAGAAACATGAGTGGCTACTGAGATGCGGATGTGGCGGCGGGAGAAGCCGGATTTCCTTTGGAGTCAAAGCCTCCCGTCCCCCGGCAATTCTGACAATTCCCGCTCCCGTGCGGATAGCACGACGTGCACACCTTCCCCTTCTGCAACGCCAGCCGCCCTGTTCCATGACAGCTGCGGCACCTGCCGGTGCCTCTGCAATGAGAGCATTTTCTGTACGACTCCGCCATTGACTCTTCCCCTTTCTCCAGCCGGTGACCCGTCATCCCTGGCAATTGGAGCAATAAAACGAACTCCTGTTCCCCTGCCTGAATCTCCGCACGGTCTCCCCGCAGCGGACGCAGCCCTCCCCTTCACGCTGGAATATCATCAAGTAATTCTGGTTTTCTCCAGGATTCCCGTCGGAATCCATAAAATCCGCAAACGTCGTCCCTTTATGGTGCACCGCTACTTTGAGCACCTTCTTGATTGCGCCGGCAAGATGACCGGCTTCAGCAGAATTCAACGTAAAGCAGCGACGGCAGGGATGAATCTGGGCAAGAAAAAGCGACTCACACGCATAAATGTTGCCAAGGCCCGCAATTCTGCGCTGATCAAGAAGAAAGGCTTTGATCTCCTGTCTGCTTTTCTGCAGCATCGGCAGGAGCCATTTGCCGTCAAATCCCGGGCTGAGCGGATCCTTGCCCAACGCCCCGATCTCCGGAACCTGGCTGAGACGGGGCACCTCGTATGCGGCCATCAGGCCGAAGCGTCGATGATCGCGGTATTGCAGTTCCGTGGCGTCGGAAAACCTTATTACCGCATGAGTATGGATGCCCGCTTCGCCTGCAGCCTGCCGGTAAAGGAGTCTCCCGCTCATCCCCAGGTGAATGACCCAGTACGCCTTCGGCTCCATCTCGATGATGAGATATTTCCCTCTGCGCAGGATTCTGCGGATCGTTCGTGTGGTTAAGATCGCACCGAAACCTGGAGCGATCGGTTTTCGCAGCGGCAGCCCGGAAAGCCGGACTTCAGACACACGCTTGCCGGTCACCGCTTTGCGGAGCTTGCGCGCCAGAGTTTCAACTTCAGGCATTTCAGGCATTTACTCTTCGCCGGAGGATGGCAGTACATCCATGAATGAAGAGACGGAAAACACTGCCCGTCCCAGTCCCGTCTCACCGTAACCGATCGGGGGAGCCAACTGATATTTTACACGCATGTCACGGTACACTCTCAGCAGCCTGACATGGTACTCCAGTGGAGCCCCTTTTCGATCCGATCCCAGAAGCGTCATCGGCTCCGGACACCACGTTGTGAATCGGGGCGAGATACCCCTGCTCATGAAAAAATCGAGTCCTTCTGCGGTCGATGCAATCGCTTCATCGACCGACTGAAATCCGGCCGGAGGCGCCATTTCCACCCCGGCCACGAAGTTGGGAATAACCCGCGCGGGTCCAAACACTGCCGCCGCGTCAAGGATCCGGCGTATCCACTCGTTGCGCCCGATGTGCGCCGCTTTGCCCGGACAGTACAGGCTGAAGATCCGCTCGTCCCAGATTTCGAAATTGGGATGATATACCTGCACCCCGACATCATGCAGTCTCTTCACGTCTTCTTTCGGAAGCGCCTGCACGACGATCTTGCTTATCCACCGTCCCGGCCAGCGCTTTTCGATTGCCTCCGGATAGCGGATGTAGAAGTCGATCTCCGACTTTCCCTCCAGGGTCGCATTTATGCTGCCGCCGGTCACAGTGTACGCCCGACTGTCGCGGTCCGATGCCGCGATGATTTCGAGCGCTTCCAGGATTTCGCCTACCGGCCTTACGGGCGAGTACGGTTTCCCGGCATCCCTGTGCTGCCGGTAGTTCCTGTTGATGTCGCAGTACAGGCACTCCTGCTGCCGGCTGAAGTACTGGCAGAGGCGAAACACCGTCAGGTAGAGAAGGTATCCCCATTCTATCGCGGGAATAACGTCGGGAAGCCTTTTGCCATCAGCCAGTGTGCGCCGATAGTATGCCGGCACTTCCTGCAGTTCGACCTGGGCGATGGGGTGAGAGCCGCATTTCAGGACAAGCGCTCCCTCCTCCGATTCGATACGGTAAGGAGAGCCGGGATTGAGTCGCACCGACACCACAACCGGATTAAAACCGTACGGGCCGCCCACCAGCCTGATTTCTTCAGGCGCCTTCGAATGCTCGTTCTGCTCCATGTCCGAGATCGGAACCATGTCGAACGAGAAGATGAAATACGCCTTCCGTTTGAAGTTCGCGGCGATCTCGAGAGCCGACGGAGACCACGCCATTCCCTGCCGCAGCAGATCTTCCTTGAATATCACTTCCACAGGGATGTCCGGATAGCGTTCAGCTAGTTCTTCAACGCAAGTCAAGGCGGTTTCCGGATGTGATCCGTCTGTCTTCATCTGGTTCCGGATTCCCTTCCGCAAGTCGTTACAGATCATCGCTGCCGGCAGAATCGGCGGCGCCTTCGGAGAGTCCGCCCGCCGCTTCCTGTGCGGCCTCCTCGGCAAGCTGGTCGATATCTTCTCCGGCGAAATCCTCGCCAAGTTCTTTCCCCATCTTCTTCATCCAGCGGGCGACGCTGCCGGGGTCGTTCTCGTCCAGTCCTGCAAAGCTTGCCGGATCAGCCAGGGCTTCCATCCGGCTTTCCTCGGACCGCGGACTCGCGAAACGCGAGAAGAGCCGCTCCACATCCTCGCTCCTGCAGGTTTTGCATGCAGGCTGGAACGAGGCTGTAGTCATAACCAGGAAACTCATTCTTCGTCCGCATTTTCTGCATTGATACTCGTAAATAGGCATAGCTCTTTTTTCCCGTTCAACTTCAAGGATGTAAAGTTTATCAGAAGCCGCAAGGAGCTTCAGGGATTCCTGCGCCGGTAGGTGCCGCTCTTGCCGCCGCTCTTTTCCAGCAACTGCACTTTCTCGATGGTGGCCCCTTTTTCGACCGCCTTGACCATATCGTAGAGAGTAAGGGCAGCCATCGAAGCCGCCGTAAGCGCCTCCATCTCGACTCCCGTGGTTCCGGTGCAGGAAACAGTGGCAAGAAAGCGTACCCCGGTTTTGTCCAAGGCTGCGTCTACGTTCACGTAGGTCAGCAGGAGCGGATGGCAGAGAGGAATGAGATCGGGAGTCCTCTTGGCGGCGAGGACACCGGCCAGCCGCGCAGTTTCAAGCGCATTCCCCTTGGGCAGCTTTCCTTCCCTGAGAAGGGAGAGTGTTGCGCGCGAAAGCCGGATGTATGATTCGGCCACGGCCTGCCGCGTGGTCGCGGCTTTTTCCGAGACGTCGACCATTCGGGCCCGGCCTTCGGAGTCGATATGTGTCAGCACCTTTTTTTCCATCTGCAGCCCTTGAAGAAGTTCCTTGATTGCACCTAGCGCTGGCGCGAGAAGAAGTCGGGAAGGAGCATGAGGTCGACGATCTCACCGCGCTTGAGCAGGCTCAGGTGGCCTGGGAATACGAAGGCGGCGTTGGCGCCCGTAAATCCGACAATATCGGCAGAGCTTTTCCAACGCAGCGGCTCCACCTTCCAGCCGTCCTCCTGCCACCATGCCCACGCGGGCATAAACGATGTCCTGCCCGGCGATTGCCTCATGTCGCCCAGCAACTCTCCCTTCACGCGCAGCAGATCCGGCTTCTTCAGCCCGCATAATCTGCCCACTGCCGGGCGGACAAAACACTCGAAGGTGACCAGCGAGGAAATCGGGTTACCCGGCAATCCGAAAACAAGCCGATCTCCTTTTCGGGCAAAGACAGTCGGCTTCCCCGGCTTTAGGGCCACCTTGCTGAACAGGATTTCGATTCCAAGCTCAGCGAAGACGTCCTTTACGAGGTCGTAGTTGCCCATGGATACCCCGCCTGAGACAATCAGGACGTCTCGTTGCAGCCCGGCCAGAATCCTGCTGCGCAGATCATCTCGGCTGTCACGGGCTATCCCGAGATACTCCGGCTCAATGTCCATGTATTTCAGCTGCGCGGCGATACAATGCGCATTCGAGTTTCTTATCTGGGAATCCCCCGGATTTTCGTCGAACTCGACCAGTTCATCGCCCGTCACGAGCAGTGCGACTTCAGGTTTTCTGTAGACAGGCACCAGGCTGTACCCGAAGGTGGCCAGCACAGCCAACTCTGCAGGACCGATTCGATGCCCCGGTTGGAGCACTTCTTCACCGGAACCGGCTTCAGATCCTTTCAGTGCGAAATTCTCTCCCGCCCTGACCTGATCCAGGACAGTCACCTTCCTCCCGTCGGCCGAGACGCGGCACTGTTCTATCATCTGCACCGCGTCCGCACCTTCCGGAAGGGGTGCGCCCGTCATTATCGCAACAGCTGATCCGGGCGGCAGTGCACCCGGCATTTCACCGCCCGCACGGCTCTCACCCGCGATGGTGAACTCTGCAGGAACGTTTGCGGTATCGGCGGCACGCAAGGCGAAACCGTCCACGCCGGACCTGTTGAAGGGCGGAATGTCGCGCGTAGCAACGATCTTTTCAGACAGCACGCGCCCCAACGCCGCCCGGAAAGGGACCTCCTCGACTTTGGGCCCGGCAAGATTCGCAATCACGATCCCCTGAGCTTCTTCCACGCTGATCATAGAACTTCGCTCCACCTTGACTCTTATTTCCGCCCGCTCGTAGAGACCTGAAGGGGCCCTTCTTCCGCGGCATATCTCCGAAAGCATTCGGCGAATTCCTTCAGCCGCTGCTCGACAAGTGCGTTGACGGTTCCCTTCTCATAGGAATTACGTTCACCGCGCTCACCCGCCCGCCGGCCGGTCAGGACTTCTATCCCTTCGTCAACGGTACTGACGGCGTAAATGCTGAACTTGCCGGCTGCCACGGCAGCCACCACATCCCTGCTCAGCATCAGGTTCCTTACGTTCTGCACCGGTATCATGACGCCCTGCTCTCCCGTCAACCCCCGGGCCCGGCACAAGTTGAAAAACCCCTCGATCTTCTGGTTCACACCGCCGATAGGTTGTATCTCTCCGTTCTGACTCACCGATCCGGTCACTGCAATCCCCTGCCGTATCGGAACCTTCGACAGACTCGACAGCAGAGCATACAATTCTGTTGAAGATGCACTGTCGCCGTCAATACCCTCGTATGATTGTTCGAAACAGAGACTTGCGGCCAGCGAGAGCGGCTGTTCCTGGGCGAATTTCGCACCCAGATAGCCGCTCAAGATCAGGACGCCCTTTTCGTAGATCTTCCCGCTCATCTTCGACTCGCGCTCGATGTCTATGACGCCGCTCTTGCCGATAAATGTCTTCGCGGTGATGCGAGACGGTTTTCCAAAGCGGATATCTCCCAGATCGACGACCGCCAGCCCGTTGACCTGTCCAACCGCTTCCCCGGTAACGTCAACGAGCAGCGTCCCGTCGGTCATCAGTTCTCGGATTTTTTCTTCGATGAGGTTCGATCGGTAGCATTTTTCGTCTATTGCCTGCCGGACGTGTTCCGCCGAGACAACCTTCCTGCCCGCGCTTTGCGCCCAGAAACTCGCTTCCCGCACGATATCGGCCACATCGCTGAACCTCGCAGACAGCTTCTGTTGATTGTCGACGAGCCAGGCTCCGTACTCGACCACCTCGGCGACAGCTGAAGCGTCGAACTGCAGCAGGTTTTCATCCCGGCAACGCGAGCTGATGAAGGAAGCATAGTTGCTGAAACCATGCGCATCCCTCGCCATCTCGGAATCGAAGTCCGCCTTGACCTTGAAGATCTTGCGGAAATCCTCATCGACGCTGTAAAGCTCGTGATAGGTCAGATGGTGGCCGATCATGATTACTTTGACGTTGACGGGAATGGGATTGGGCCGCATGCCCGCGACCGGGACCGAGACCATGCCGAACTGCTCCGTCAGGTCTTCAATCCTGACTTCCTGGTTCTTGATGGTGCGCTTGAGGGTCTCCCACACGCCCGGATTCATGAGAACATCCCGGGCGTTGACCACAAGAAATCCGCCATTGGCTTTCGCGAAGGAACCGGCATGGATTGAAGTGAAATCCGCGGACAGCGTTCCCAGCTGCGCCCGACGTTCCACGCGCCCGAACATGTTGTGGTAGGTCGGGTTGATTTCAATTACGACCGGGGCGCCCTGCAGATCGGTGTTGTCTACAACTATGTTCACTTTGTACTTCATGAAGGGATCGGGCTGCGCCTCCAGCCGGATCTGCGCGGCGGCAGCCTCGTCCTTCACAGGCTCTTCGCCGAAATCCTCGAGATGATCGAGTATATGCTCCTGCACATCATCCAGGTAACTCATGACATGAGGCAGGTCGGCGTATTCTTCGCGCACTTCGTCAATCCGCCCCTGCACGACGTACAGTCCGACCTTCCGCTGCAGCTCGCTGACCTTGTCCCGGCTCTCCTTGTTCACGTCTCGCACCTGGCGCAGGAACGACTGGATCTCGACGTCAAACTCCTGCCGGCGCACATCGATTTGGTTCCGTATTTCGGGCTCGAGGTTCTTGTACTCTTCCGCCGAAACCGTCTTTCCATCCAGGACAGGCAGAAGGCTGACCCCGACTTTCGAAACATCCACTTCGAAGCCCGCCTCCTTGGCTTTGGCCGAAAGCTGGTTGAACAGAAGCTGCTGCACGACCTGGTTCTCCTGCAGCAGCCGATTGACATTCTCTTCATGCTCTTTCGATTCAAAGGCCCTGGGTATCTCGGCCTTCAGCAACCGTATCGCCTCATCCATCCGGGTACACAGCCGTTTGGCCGTTCCCGCGGGCAGGCTGAGGATTGTGGGCGAGTTGGGATCCCGGAAATTGTAGACATAGCACCAGTCGTCGGGACGCGGCCTCTTTGCCGCAATCTCATCGAGGAAGGTCTTGATGACAGTGGTTTTTCCGGTGCCGGTCAGGCCGCTGACGTAGATGTTGTATCCGGGAGAGGTAATGTCGAGGCCGAAACGGATGGCCCGCGTCGGCCGTTCCTGTTCCACGATCCCTTTCAACGGCGGTATATCGGCGGTCGTCGCAAATGAGAAAATCGACGGATCGCAGTTCCAGCGCAACGTTTCGGGAGCCAGCTTGAATCTGTTTTCGTTCATCATTTCTCCCGCTCAGGGGTAACGGAGTGCAGAGCCTGTTCGAACTCAGCGGTCTCCCGATGGGAATTCATTACCTTTTATATCCGATTTTCCTCAGGAATTCTCTTCTGGTTTTTGCATCGCCTTCGCTCTCAACCCCTTTTGGAGAGTAACCGTCTATGACGGCCATGACTCCTCTTCCCTGCCCGGTCTCAGCCAGGACTACCTCCAGCGGATTTGCCGTGGCGCAGAAAATGCGGCAGACCTCCGGGCAGTTCTTGACGGCATTCAGCACGTTTATCGGAAACGCATTCTTGAGCATGATGACAAACGTGTGTCCCGCCCCCATGGTCATGGCGTTTTCAGCCGCTATCCTTTTCAACTCGTCATGATTTCCATCGATGCGGATAAGGCAGGGGCCCGACGCTTCGCAGAACGCGATCCCGAATTTTGCGTGCGGGCATCCGGTGACAACAGCTTCGTACAGATCCTCGACTGTTTTTATGAAATGACTCTGGCCGACTATGATGTTGCTGTCATCGGGAACGGAAAGCCGGACATTTTTCAATTCCATATTCACCTCGCTTAGTGCCGATATTGCTCCATCGGGAGCCATATTCTATAATCTTCGCACGGCTTAGTAGCGCCGCGGGGATTGTAACACAGATGACTGAGCCGGTAGAGAACAGGCGACCGTCGCGCTGTTTTTGCCCCTCTTCGAGCTCCCCATTTCGCGAAACAGGACTGAGGTATGTGTGGAATTGTAGGCTATGTGGGCCCCAGGCCCGTTGTCCCCGTAATAATCGGAGGACTGAAGAAACTGGAGTATCGCGGGTACGATTCCGCCGGGCTCGCAGTCGTCGGGAACCGCAGAGTTCAGATAAGAAGACGGCCCGGAAAACTGGTCAATCTCGCCCGTTCTCTCGAGAATGATCCCATCACCGGCGAGTACGGCATCGGCCACACCCGTTGGGCGACACACGGCCGGCCGACAGAGGAAAATGCGCATCCCCATCGCGACTGCACAGGCAAAGTCGTTGTTGTCCACAACGGTATCATCGAGAACTATGCGGAACTGAAGGCAAGGCTGCAGAAGAGCAGCCACCGCTTCGTGACTGACACCGACACCGAGGTCATCGCACACCTGGTTGAGTCGCTCCTCCCCGGCAGATCGTTTCGGGAAGCGGTAGCAGCCGCGCTGCAGCAGCTCCGCGGGAGCTATGCCGTCTGCCTCCTTTCTGCAGACCATCCAAACATGATTGTTGCGGCCAGGTCGGGCCCGCCGCTCGTCCTTGGAATAGCCGACGGAGAGTTGCTGGTGGCTTCCGATGTCCCCGCGCTGCTCGACCATACCCGGACCGTCTATTTTATGCAGGATGGGGAAATGGCGGTATTGACTCGTGAGGGAGTGAGCCTCCGGGATTTCTCGGGGAAGCCACTCACCTGCACGCCGCACGAAATCGAATGGAGTTCCGAAATGGCTGAAAAAGGCGGTTTCAGCCATTTCATGTTGAAAGAAATACACGAGCAGCCGCGCAGCCTGCAGGACACGCTGGCCGGAAGGATGTCACTCGATACGGAACAAGTCCTCCTGGAAGAAGCCAACCTGACCGAAGAAGCCGTGGGCAGAATCGATAGGATTCACATCGTCGCCTGCGGAACATCGTGGCATGCCGCACTGGTGGGCAAATTTCTGATTGAAGAACTCGCCCGCATCCCGGTAGAGGTCGACTATGGATCTGAGTTCCGCTACCGCGATCCGCTGATCGACCGCAACTCGCTCGTGATTGCGATCAGCCAGTCGGGCGAAACGGCTGACACACTGGCTGCAGTCAGGGAAGCGAAATCCAAGAACGGACGCATTCTTTCGATATGCAACGTCGTGGGAAGCATGCTTTCGAGGGAAAGCGACGGCAACCTTTACACCAGGAGCGGGCCCGAGATCGGGGTCGCCTCAACCAAGGCATTCACGAGTCAGCTCGCGGTGCTTGTTCTGACGGCGATCTATCTTGGACAGAAGCGGAAGAGACTGCAGCCCGGGAAGGCGGCCATGCTGCTCTCGGATTTGACGAGACTCCCCGACTGCATACAGCGGCTTCTCGATCAGTCCCCTGAATATGAGCGGATTGCACGGGAGATCTACCGGCATGACAATGCGCTCTATCTGGGGCGTGGAATTCATTACCCTATAGCGCTGGAAGGAGCGCTGAAGCTCAAGGAAATTTCCTATATCCATGCCGAAGGCTACCCCGCGGGAGAGATGAAGCATGGGCCGAACGCCCTGATCGACCGGAACCTTCCGGTTGTCGCGCTTGCCCCGATGGAACCCGACAACCCGAAATCGGTGCTCCGCCATGAAAAGATGGTGAGCAACATCGAGGAGGTGCGGGCCCGCGAAGGGATAATCATCGCGGTGGCAAGCGAGGAAGATGACCGGATAAGTCAGCTTTCCCCACACGTCATCAGAGTGCCGGTTATTTCAGATTACCTGCTCCCGATTGCGTCCATTGTGCCGCTTCAGCTTCTGGCCTATCACGTTGCGCAGTTGCGCGGCTGCGACGTAGATCAGCCGAGAAATCTCGCGAAAAGCGTCACGGTGGAATAGCGGATGGATCGAAACACGGGTATCCGGCTCAAACGAGTGTACGAGCAGCCTTCCAGGAGCGACGGGAAGAGGTTCCTCGTCGAGCGTCTTTGGCCTCGAGGTATTAGGAAAGACGATCTTCCTGTCGACGGCTGGCTCAGGGACGCGGCCCCAAGCACTGATCTGCGGCGGTGGTTCGGGCACGATCCGGCGAAATGGAACGAGTTTTGTGCCAGGTACTTCGCAGAACTGGATACGCGCCGCGACGCCTGGGAACCGATCCTGACGGCGGCCCGGAAGGGTACCGTCACGTTGCTCTACAGCTCGAAGGACGAAGAACACAACAACGCTGTCGCGTTGAAGACCTATCTGGAGCGCAGACTCCACTAAATTCTGCGTATGACCAGGCAGGGATTACCGGCAGCGAAGACCGATTCAGGAATGTCCCTCGTCACCACGCTTCCTGCGCCGATGACTGCACCGGACCCGATTGCGGTACCGGGCAGGATAATCGCTCCGCCTCCGACCCAGACATCGCTCCCGATGGTGACCGGTTTGCCGAATTCCCGTTCTCTTCTCATTCCGGCGTCCAACGGATGCATGGGTGTATAGATCTGAACAGCAGGACCGAACATTGTGAAATCACCGATCCGCACCCGGCAGACGTCCAGGACAACGCAGTTGAAGTTGAAAAACACCCGGTCGCCCAGTTCGATGTTGGAGCCGTAGTCGCAGTAAAAAGGCGGCTGGAGCCATACAGAGTCTCCGCCGGATCCGAACAGCTCGCACAGAATCCGCCGGCTGAAATCAGTATCGGCATTCAGTCCTGAGTTGAGAGCATGGCATAGATCGCGCGCACGTTTGCGAGCCGCCACCAGCTCCCGATCGAAAGGGTCGTACAGCTCACCTGCCAGCATCTTCTCGCGTTCAGTGGCCATGCTGCAGTCACCTCGGCTTCTCATAGGATTATATCAGCACCGGGATCGCTGTCTCCGCACGCAGGTGGGTCACTTGACCCACCTGCGTGGTTGATTTAACCGGATTCAATCCGGGCCGGACCACGAGATCCCTCATGCACAAATCCCGTTTTCATGCAGGTGATAGTTTTAAGTTATTGCATAAGGAAAACTTATGTTTTTGTTTCCGGCGCGGTCCGCTGTCTGGAAACCCGTGTGCATACAAAATGCAACTGGATACAAAACACACGCTCTTCTTGCTCACATCGCAGGAGGTCGCAGCAGCACCGCACAGCTGCAGACCTCAAAGGGGGATTTTCATCCCTCATAGTCTTCTCATTTTCTAAGTCTTACGAGATTGCATCAAGTCAGGTGAAAGCCTTTCAGAAGGAACCGGACCGGGAAGCTGGAGGTCATTCATGAACGGCGCACAACAGACGGTGATTTATGAACAAGCCATGGATCTCCGTTTTCTGGACGAGATCTATCGCATACCGGGTGGAGAGAAGATCAAGGACTGCATTCAGTGCGGGACCTGCAGCGGGTCCTGTCCGGTGTCCTGGGCTATGGAAGAGACTCCCAGGCAGGTCTTCGCCATGATCAGAGCGGGAATGCGCGACAAGGTGCTGGACAGCCTGACGATCTGGACCTGCGCCTCCTGCTACCAATGCGCGCACAGGTGCCCGCAGGAGATCAAGATCACGGACATCATGTACATGCTCAAGCGGATGGCGATCCGGGAAAACAGGCAGCGCAGCAAGAAGGCGAATGCGCTTTCCCGGATTTTCGTCGAACTGGTAAACAAAAACGGCCGCAATCACGAGACCACCCTGATGGTCAGGTTCATGCTGGCCGCCAATCCATTCGGCGCCGTCTCCGCGGCCCCCATAGGGCTAAGCCTGTATACACACGGAAGGCTTCCGCTGTTCGGCAGGAAGGTGCGCGACGTACAAGGGCTGCGCAAAATCGTTGCCAAGGCACAGGAACTGGGAGGTGAATAATGCGCTACGCCTATTATCCCGGATGCTCGCTGGAAGCCACCGGACGCCCCTATGAAAAATCTGTTTCGGCGGTGGCAGACGCCCTGGGGATGGAACTGCTGGAGCTTGAAGACTGGAATTGCTGCGGCGCCACGGCCTACATGAGCGTCAACGAGATTCTTTCCTTCTGCCTGAGCGCGCGCAATCTGTGCCAGGCTCTGAAGACCGGAGACACGCTGGTCACTCCGTGCAGCGCCTGCTACACCAATCTCCGGAAGACCGAGTCATACATGTCCGAATTCCCCGAGATGAAGAAGAAGGTTGACGAGGCTCTCGCGGAGGCCGGTCTCCGGTACGACGGAGGAGTGGTCACCAAGCACTTCCTGCAGGCGGTCATGGAAGACGCAGGCGTCGACAGGATCGTGTCCCGGATAAAGCGGCCTTTGACGGGTCTGCGCGTGGCTCCCTACTACGGCTGTCAGATTGCAAGGCCGTACGGCATTGAAGACGACAGCGACAATCCGACTATGCTCGACAGGTTGCTGACCCTGATCGGAGCGACCCCTACGTACTACCCGATGAAAACCGTCTGCTGCGGCGGCTCACTCATGGGGACGAGGGAGGACGTGGCGCTCCGGCTCTGCCGAAACCTTCTGATGTGCGCCGAGCAGTACGACGCACAGTGCATTGCGGTGACGTGTCCGCTTTGCCAGCTGAATCTGGACGCATACCAGAATGCCATCAACAAGGCGTATGGAACCAGGTTCAATCTGCCGGTGGTCTACTTTACCCAGCTGATGGGTATTGCTTTCGGCATGGACTGGAAGGGAGTGGGACTCAGGGAGTGCATAGTTCCGGCAAAGGCGATGGCTGAGCAATTCGCATAAGGAGACCGGCATGACTATCAGAATCGGCGTTTACGTCTGTCACTGCGGCACGAACATCTCCGGCAAGGTAAATGTCTCAGAAGTAGTCGATTTCGCCCGGACGCTGCCGGATGTGGCCGTAGCAAGGGAAAACAAGTTCATGTGTTCCGATCCCGGCCAGATCATGATCGAAGAAGACATAAGGAATCTCGATCTCGACCGCGTTGTCGTCGCCTCCTGCTCTCCCCTGATGCATGAACCTACCTTCAGAGGGGCATGCGAAAGGGCCGACGTAAACCGTTACATGTTCCAGATGGCCAACATCCGTGAGCACTGTTCCTGGGTTACCGTCGATCCGCATGCCGCGACCGATAAGGCAAAGGCGCTTGTGTCCGCGGCGGTTGCCAAGTCCCGGAACCTCGTCCCGTTGCCGCGCAAGTCGGTCCAGGTCAACCCTGCCACGCTTGTGGTCGGCGGCGGCATTGCCGGAATCCAGGCTGCGCTGGACATCGCCGATTCCGGAAAAACCGTCTACCTGGTTGAAAAAGAGCCTTCGATCGGCGGCCACATGGCGACTTTCGACAAGACATTCCCGACGCTTGACTGCGCTGCCTGCATTCTGACGCCCAAGATGGTTCAGGTCGGAAAGCATCCGAATATCAGACTGATGCCTTCCAGCGAAGTGGAGGAAGTCAAGGGTTTCGTCGGAAACTTCAAGGTTAAGATACGTCACAAAGCCACCTCCGTCGACCGAAGCAAGTGTTCCGGATGCGGTCTCTGCTGGGAATCATGCCCGGCAAGGAAGATACCTTCAGTACGCGCGATCCGAAAGGGAAAGCTGGTAATAGGCAAAAGCAAAAGCGGAAATGGTTTTCTGAAAAGCTCTGTCAGATGAGCGAGGATTCACTATGGCAACCGTCCCCAAGGCTGCAACGCTGACACTCGAGGAGGTGCGCGACATTCTGGAGGCGGAGGTGCTCAATGGAGAAGACCTGTCCGTCAATGTCGACGCATTCGGAGCCGCAGATCTGCTGAGCGATGTCCTTTCCACAAGCAGGCCTGGGACGCTCCTCCTTACGGGCCTCGTGAACCTTCAGGTGATACGAACCGCAATTGTGGCAGATCTATGCGGCGTCGTCTTCGTGCGCGGCAAGAAGCCGAACGCGGAAATACTGTCGCTGGCAAGGGAATCGAAAATACCGGTGCTCGGTACGCACCTCAACATGTTCGAGGCCGCGGGCCGCCTCTACGTGGCCGTCTCGGAGAGCCGATGATACAGGAAGCCTTCGAGAGTACCTATCACGTTCTGGGGAGAGATTTTCCCAATGCGGGAAGGGTCTCCACCTCCATCAAGGACACTCTCAAGCGCATGGGGATCCATCCGCTCGTCGTACGCCGCATCGCGATTGTCTCGTATGAGGCGGAGATGAACCTGGTCATGTACGCCACTCGAGGAAAGATATCACTCAGGGTCAGCCTCGACTCAGTGAGCATCAACGTTGACGATGAAGGGCCCGGAATCCCCGACGTCACACTGGCGATGGAGGAGGGGTATTCGACCGCCACACCTGAGATGCGGGAGATGGGGTTCGGTGCCGGGATGGGGTTGCCGAATATCAGGAGAAATGCTGATGAATTCGACATCAGCTCACACGTTGGACGGGGGACTCGCCTTTATATAAGAGTGATTCAGGCTGCATAGGTGAACACATCATGGCACAGTACCACCATTCACTGCGCTTCGATGTCGACCGGTGCGACGGATGCATGTCATGCATGCGCGCATGTCCAACAGCAGCGGTTCGGGTCCGCAAAGGACGGGCGGTGAAACTGGCCGACCGCTGCATCGATTGCGGCGAATGCATCCGGGTCTGCCCGCATGCGGCGATCGTTCCACTCACAGACCAGATGTCGGATCTGTCGAAGTTCGAATGCAAACTCGCAATTCCCTCCCCCGCTCTGTACGCTCAATTCGATTCGGAAATCTTTCCCAGCATGATTTTCGCCGCTCTGAAACAGTGCGGTTTCGACGACGTGGAAAGCGTCTCCCCCGCATGCGACGCGGTCTCGATCGCGACAGAGATCTTCCTGAACGAATACCGCGGCCAGTACCCGCTGATCTCATCCTTCTGCCCGACGGTGGTGCGTCTTCTGCAGGTGAAGTATCCGGAGCTCGTAGATCAGATCCTTCCCGTTCTCGCCCCCAGAGAGATTTCTGCGCGCGACGCAAAGATCAGGAAATCGAAGGAGACCGGATTGCCGCCGGAACGTATCGGCGCCGTCTATATAACGCCGTGTCCCGCCAAGATCGTGGCGATACTCGAGCACCCGGGCATGCAGTATTCGAACCTCGACACCGCTGTCTCGATTTCCGATCTCTTCCAGACCCTGGCCGCAGCAGTTTCGAAAGTGCAGGAGGCGGAGTACCGGATCGATGCGACAGAGTCCGCTTCGGGGCTGAGCTGGGCATTTCTCGGGAGGTTCCCGAGATCGCTGCCGGCAGAGAATACCCTTTCCGTCGCCGGTCTGCCCAACGTGATCAGGATACTCGATGACATGGAGAAGGGACGCCTGCGCAAGTACCGCTACATCGAATGCCACGCCTGCTCCGAAGGATGCGTCGGCGGGTGCCTCACGGTGGAAAATCCCTACCTGGCGCGCGGCAAGGCGATAAAGCTGCAGCAGAGCCTCCCGGCGGGATGCATCGCCGACAGGCATGAAGTCGAGGCCGCTTACAGAAGAGGGGAATTCCTGATGGACGAAAATCTCGCCAGCCGGCCGCTGCGGCCGCTTGACGAGGATATATCGAAGGCGATCGCCAAAATGAAGGAGCGCGATCAGATCCTTGCCGATCTGCCGAATATCGACTGCGGCGCCTGCGGCGCACCTTCCTGTCACGCCTTCGCAGAAGACGTCGTGCTGGGCGAGGCGGAAAAAGACTCCTGCATTTTCTTCTTCCAGAGGGAATTGACGGAACGAATTGAACAGCTCGCCACGCTGGTCCGGGCGCAGAAACAGACTATCGGAGGGCTCACATGAAGACTTCTGAAGCCTCTCGGCATATCAACGGGACGTTCGTCGCCGGGCGGGAAGGCGATCGCGAAGTACTGGGCGGATATGCGTCAGATCTCCTCTCGGACGTCATGGCAAACAGCCGCGAAGGCGACCTGTGGGTCACACTGCAGAAACACGTCAACATAATCGCGGTCGCCCAGCTCAACGGTCTGTCGGGAATTGTACTGGTCAACGGGCGCACTCCCGAACCCGATGCGGTGGCAAGAGCGGAAGAAGCAGGGCTCCCCCTGATATCGACGAAACTTCAGGCATTCGATGTCATAGGAATTCTGTATAGCCTCGGAATTCGCGGAAGGAGGCAGATCTGAAGGTGTATATGGTTGACACGCACGTACACACATGCCTTTCGCCCTGCGCAGAGCTGGACATGCATCCGGCCGCCCTGGTGGACGCAGCCGTGCGTGTCGGCCTCGATTCCGTGGCCGTGTGCGATCACAACTCGGCCGAAAACGTCGGCGCCGTGCAGCGCGCCGCAAGAGCGGCCGGACTGGCGGTAATTCCGGGGATGGAGATCACCAGCGCAGAAGAAGTTCATATTCTGGGGCTCCTGCCCGAT
>JAAYAM010000374.1 GCA_012719355.1 Acidobacteriota bacterium | reverse complement strand
GTACGTCCCGGCGACACCGTCAGAGCGGTTCCCTTCGATATGGTTCCGGCGGATGCGCAGCCTTCCGCGGCAATGAAGTAGGAGGAGGATGATGGCTCGATTTTTCCTGAATCGTCCTGTTTTTGCATGGGTCATCGCAATCGGCATGATGCTGGCCGGAGTTCTGGCGATTTACAACCTGCCGATTTCCCAATACCCTCCCATCGCACCGCCATCGATCAGCATTCGGGGCATGTACCCGGGGGCTTCCGCCAAGACCGTGGAAGACACGGTCGTCCAGATCATCGAGCAGAAGATGACCGGACTGGACCGAATGCTGTATATGTCCTCCAAGAGCGATTCGGCCGGAACCGCAAGAATTGAACTTACGTTTGCGCCGGGCACCGACCCGGATCTGGCTTGGGCTAAAGTCCAGAACAAGCTTCAGCTCGCGATGCCGATGCTTCCCGAAGCGGTACAGCGCCAGGGACTGACAGTCGCCAAGTCGACGCGGAATTTCCTTCTCATTGTCGGACTTACCTGCGAAGACGGCAGCCTGGATCAGAACGACCTTGCCGACTACGCGGTCTCACAGGTCCAGACGTCCCTTGCCCGCGTGCCGGGAGTCGGGGAGGTGGAGGCGCTCGCCTCGCAGTACGCGATGCGCATCTGGCTCGACCCGAACAAGATGACTAACTTCAGCATGACTCCCGGGGATGTCATCCAGGCGATACGGGCGCACAACGTTCAGGTCTCGGCCGGACAGTTCGGTGGGCTCCCGGCGGTGCCGGGTCAGCGGCTGAACGCCTCTATCATCGTGCAGACGCTTCTCAAAACTCCCGAAGAGTTCGGAGCCATCCCGCTGCGCAACAACCCGGATGGGTCTGTCGTGCGAGTGCGTGATGTGGCCCGGACTGAACTTGGGACAGAGTTTTCCAACTACAAATTGCTCTTCAACGGCCATCCCGCCGCAGCCCTGGCGATCAGGCAGGAGGCGGGCGCCAATGCCCTGGATGTCGCCGACGCGGTAAAGGCGAAGATGGACGAGCTTTCGCGTTATTTCCCGTCCGGGATGAAAGTCGTGTATCCCTATGACACGACCCCATTTGTGCGGGTGGCGATCAAGGAAGTGGTAAGAACGCTGATTGAAGCGATAGTTCTCGTGTTCCTGGTCATGTTCCTATTCCTTGGGAACATGCGGGCAACCCTGATCCCTACAATTGCCGTTCCGGTGGTGATTCTGGGGACATTCGGTGTTCTTGCGGCATTCGGTTATTCCATCAACATGCTGACGATGTTTGCCATGATCCTGGCGATCGGACTCCTGGTTGATGATGCGATCGTCGTGGTCGAAAACGTCGAACGCGTGATGTCGGAAGAAGGACTTTCGCCGATGGAAGCCACGCGCAAGTCGATGGACGAGATCACCAGTGCCTTGATAGGAATCGGGCTCGTCCTCTCTGCCGTCTTCTGCCCGATGATGTTCTTCGGCGGATCTACGGGCATTATCTATCGTCAGTTCTCGATCACGATCATTTCCTCCATGCTCCTGTCGGTATTGGTGGCGTTGATTCTGACTCCCGTACTTTGCGCGCATCTGCTCAAGCCGGCACACAAAGAACACGAAAAAGCCGGAGCACGTTCCCGCCCCCTGAGGCGCTTCTTCCTCTGGTTTGACCGTGTGTTCGGTCGTCTGCGCGACGGCTATCAGGCCGGTGTCGGACACGTCCTCGGAGCCAGGCTCCGCTACCTGGCGGTCTTTGTTCTGATTGTGGGCCTGATGGGATTCTTATTCCTGCGCATGCCGACAGCGTACCTCCCCGATGAAGACCAGGGGGCTCTGCTTGCATTGATTCAGACTCCTCCCGGCTCGACTCTCGAGCAGACGATGCAGGTACTCGACTCGGTGCGGAGTCACTTTCTCGAAAATGAAAAGGAAACGGTCGAGTCGTGCCTTACCGTTGCCGGCTTCAGCCCGGCCGGTCTCGGTCAGGATCAGGGTCTGGCATATGTGAAGCTGAAAGACTGGGAATTGCGCGATTCTCCGGAACTTCGTGTGGAGGCAATCGTCCGCAGGGCAAATCCCAAATTCGCCGCCATCCGGAATGCGACGGTTTATGTCTTCCCGCCTCCGGCCGTGACGGAGCTTGGTACGGCGAAGGGATTCGACTACATGCTGCAGGACCGTGGCGGGCTGGGACATGAGAAGCTCATGCAGGCAAGGCTGCAGCTTCTTGTTGAAGCCTCCCGCGATCCACGCCTGACGTCAGTGCGGCCCAACGGTATGGCTGATGTCATCCAGCACAAAGTCAATATCGACTGGGACAAGTCCGGGGCTCTCGGGGTACCGGTGAGCTCCATCCAGAGTGCAATATCCACGGCGTTCGGCAGCGCCTACGTTAACGACTTCATCCAGGGGGGACGTGTCAAACGAGTCTACGTGCAGGCCGACGCCCCATTCCGGATGCTTCCTCATGACCTGGACCGGCTCTATGTCCGCAACAACGCGGGTGGGATGGTTCCGGTATCCGCTCTCGCTTCGGGAGAATGGTTCTATGATTCTCCTCAGCTCGAACGGTATAACGGCTTTCCGGCGTTGAACTTCCTTGGCGAACCGGCCCCGGGTAGG
>JAAYAM010000062.1 GCA_012719355.1 Acidobacteriota bacterium | reverse complement strand
TCACCCACGTCGCGAGCCGAGCTTTCCCGCGTGTCGGTCGATTCGATCGTGTCTCTCGGGGCATAGCTGATGACGCTCAAAACCTGCTTTACGGTGGCGAGCTGAAGATTCAGGTCCAGCGTCCTTGAGGAGCCCTCGCTGACCAAGAGATCCGAAACAACGGCGGTTTCGAATCCCTCAAGTTCGGCGGACACGAAGTAACGGCCCGGAGCAAGCTGCGGCATGCGATACATCCCATGGGAGTTGCTGACGACCTGCACCGCAGCCTCATTTCCGGTGCGTGCGGTGATTGTAACTCCCGGAATTCTGGCGCCGTCGGGACCTGTGACGATTCCGGTAATTGAACTCTGAACCGGGCCTGATTCAGCCGCCGGCGAAGATACGAAAACGAAAAGCAGTAAGATACAAAGGCAGCATTTCACGGCAGACCTCCTGAATTGGTACGCAGCGTCACTTAGAGAGAAGAATCGCGGAGATCTTGCCGTGGAGGAGGTGTGGGGACGGAGTTCGAACGGCCCCTGGTGAAAGACTTGGCGGGGGAAAGGAAGTCAAAGGTCAGAAAAGTGGGGGCAGTACGTTCAGCTTCCTTAAGGATACCCAGGGTTGAAAGCCGCAGCGATTGCCCGTGCGTGTCGTCTTCGGAGATTCCGCAGTCGCATGATTCGGTCGGTCCGTGAACGCAGTGATGAGTGCCTTCCTTATCGACATAGCAGAGCGCGGTGCAGCAGGTTTCCCGGTCGCAACCGTGCGTCATTGCAGGCGTGTCGGGATCTACAAATGCGAATCCGATGTGTACGGGAAGAGCGGACGCCTGCGCCGTGATAACCACACACGCCAGCCACAAGATCAAAAGGCGTTTCGCGGGGGACGCCATCGCACTCCTCGCCTTCCTCGTGCTCGCCGACGGGCGCCGCGAACACAGATAGTCGACAAGTTTGTATCCCCGGCGGGAGGGTCAATCAATCGGGTGAGATACTCAAATCGGGGTGTGTAGAAGTACCCAGCGACGGCTTATTCGCGGTGCGCCCGGATGGCGTGTTTGCGCATCAGTGCCTGGAAGTTGGGTCTCTGGATTTGTACGTCCCTGGCTGCTTTCGTCACGTTCCAGTCGTTACGCTGCAGCGCCTCGATGACGAACTCACGCTCAAGTTCGCCGATTGCCTGTTCCCGGAGCCTCTTCTTCAGTGCCAGAAATTCCCGGTTAGTCTGTGGCACCGGGTATGCAGGCAGTCCTGCGCGCGTCAGGGCCAGGGGAAGATGATGCGGTTCGATGCTTGAACCTTCGCACGAGATGACGGCTCTCTCTATCGTGCTTTCGAGCTGGCGGACGTTGCCGGGCCAGTCATACTGTTCAAGTATCTTCATCGCAGCCTCGGAGATATCGGAAACCGTTCCCTCCGGACCCTGTATTTTCGAAAGAAGATGGTATGCAAGAACCGGTATGTCCTCCCGTCGATCCCTCAGGGGAGGAAGCTGAATCGGGTAGACGTAAAGCCGGTAATACAGATCTTCTCTGAAGGTTCCTTCCGCTACCATCTTCTCGAGATCGCGGTTGGTGGCGAACACGAGGCGGATATCGACGCGCTTCGTTTCCGTTCCTCCGACCGGCAGGAACTCACGCTCCTGTATGAAGCGAAGGAGTTTCCCCTGGATTTCGAGATTGATGTTGCAGATCTCGTCAAGGAAAACGGTTCCTTTGTCTGCAACTTCGAAAATCCCTTGCTTGTTCGTCACGGCCCCTGTGAATGCGCCCTTCACGTGCCCGAACAGTTCGCTCTCCAGGAGTTCGACTGAGAGAGTCCCGCAATCGACCGGGCAGAAACGGTGTTCATTCCTCGGGCTCAGCGAGTGGATCGCCCTGGCGACCAGTTCTTTCCCGGTGCCTGTCTCTCCGATGATCAGGACAGTGCTCGAGGTCGGGGCGACCTTGCGGATCATGCGGAAGATCTCCTGGATTTTCGGGCTTTTTCCTACGATACCGCAAAAGGAAGGGAGCATTTCACCGGCTACGATGGCGCGCGTCTCGATAAGGTTCTGCCTCTTCTCCCATGCCTTTCTCGCAACGGCTGCCATTTCGGCCGGAGTGAACGGTTTGGGCAGATAGTCGAACGCGCCCAGTTTCATGGTTTCGACCGCGGATGCGATTGTCGCATATCCCGTAATCACGACGGGCACCAGGTCGGGAAACCGCAGCCTGAGTGCCTCGAGCAATTCCATCCCGCCCATCTCGGCCATTTTCAGATCGGTGAAGAGAATGTCGAACGGTTCCTGCTCGAGGATGGCAAGCGCCTGTTTGCCCGAATACGCGACCTTGACCGCATATCCCTCGCGCGCCAGGATCTTTTCGCAGGCCCTGCAGATGGTCGGTTCGTCATCTACGACAAGTGCTTTGGGCAGATCCATCTCATTCGTCCAGTGTTTCCACATCTGTTGAGAGTATAACGAGTATGGTGGCGCCGTGACCCGGCGAGCTCTCCACCTTGAGCTGTCCCTTGTGACGCTCCATGATTCCGTATGCGATCGCAAGCCCCAGGCCCGTTCCCGTCCTCTTTGTCGTGAAAAACGGCTCGAAGAGCCTGTCCTGCATTTCGGCCGGAATTCCCGGCCCCGTGTCGGAAATCCGCAGCCTGACCTGTTTTTCTGATGAATCGAACTGGGAATTGATCCGCAGTTCTCCTCCGTGAGGCATCACGTCGGCGGCGTTAAGAATTATGTTCAGAACGACCTGCCTCATCTGGTCCGCATCGGCGAGAACGAGCGGAATGTTGTCTGCAAGCTCGCAGCGGATTGCGATATTCTGAAACGACGCCTGGTTTCTGACCAGCGCCAGGACGTCTTCCACGATCCTGTTCAAGTCCAGCTTCTGTTTCTGCGGTTTGGTCTG
>JAAYAM010000375.1 GCA_012719355.1 Acidobacteriota bacterium | reverse complement strand
ACCCCGCGCGAAAAGCTGCGCGTCAGGCACGGCGGCTATGACATCAGCGGCGCGCTCAAGGACCCCAACGTCAATTTCCCCATCGAGCGCGTGCGCGAGCTGCGCGACGAGGGCTTGCTGCCGCTGCTCCACCCGACGGCCTTTTCTTTCGTGGGCGCCTGCTCGCAGATGCGCCTGCAGAAGGAGACCGCCCCGCGCTGGGCGCGGCGCTTCAAGGAAAGCCGCATCGAGGCGCTGCTGCTGGTGCCCGTCTGACCGGTCTGCCATGTGTCCGTGGGACACATTACCAGGTTCATGGAAGCGGAGGGCATCCCGACCGTGGTGATCGGCTCGGGCATGTTTGAGGAGCGCCTGCGCGCCATGCGCCTGCCGCGCCTGCTCATCACCCAATTCCCGCTCGGCCGCCCGCTGGGCGCGCCGGGCGACGCCCGCACCCAACGCGCGATTCTCCAGGCCGCGCTGGATTTGCTGGCGCGCGCGGAAACACCCGGCGAGGTGGTGACCATCTTGTCATCCTGAGCGAAGCGGACTCTTCGAGTGAGTGAAGCGAAGGATCTCTCTTTATTGCCATTACGATTGCAGGTTGATTAAAGATTAGTCAATGATCGAAACCCATCCCTTTCCTCCGTTTGTCCCCGCCAACGCAAAATACCTCATCCTGGGAAGCTTCAGCGGCCGGCAGCACTCAAAAGATAGTGCTGTATATTTGGATACCTATGATTTTTATTACGGCACCCCTCGCAACCAGTTCTGGCCCATCCTTGAACAAATCTACCGACGAGACCTGCCGGATACCGCGAGCAAAAAAGCCCTGCTGGCCGACCTGAACATCGCCATCACAGATATCATTCTGCAATGCGAGCGCCGGTCCGGCACCAACTCGGACGCCAACCTGACATCCATTGTTTACAAGCTGGATGAGATCGAAGCAATTTTGCGCGAGAACCCCATCGAGAAGATCTTCTTCACCAGCCGCTTCACCGAATCCAAATTCCGCCGGCATTTCTCCTCCCTCATCCGGCAGCATCCGCGCGTCCAGCTCATCACGCTTCCCAGCCCCTCGCCGCGCTACGCGCGTATGGGATTTTCCGAGAAAGTTGAAATATATAGGGAATTGCTTCCAAGGGATGGGAATTAGCGAGGTGTTTTCCTCGTCATTCTCTTGATAATAATTAAAACCTCCAGATTCTTGATTTGATAATTATTATCTCGACTTATGTAATTCTCAATACTTGAGTGAACCAAAGAATTGCCGCCTCGCCATCTTTTAGAGTCACGTCAGAGATTGATCTTATATGGCGAATTGCGTTTCGTAATTCAGCTAATTGCATAAATCGGACAGGCAGGTTTCCTTTGCTGCCAAATATGTGTTGAACTTCACTCCATATTGGTACGCTCATGAGGATGTCTTCCAGATCGCGCAAATCGGCAAATTCTAAAACGCCTTTGAGTGTGTTGTAGTACTCCTGGTCGAGCGCGGGATTCTTGCGATTCGCTGTGAGTAGTCGATCCTTTAATTTTTGTTGAATATGAGTGGGTACCTTGGAAAATTCATGATTTAGGGCTCGTGTGATCAGTTCTCGCAAATCCAACTCAATTTTTTCCAACTGTTGGTCAAACTCTCGGATTTTTGGAGGAAGTTGCAGCCTTTGTTTAATCAGCAATTCCTGTATCGCTTCCTGTATTGATTGTTGCCTGAAAGTGATAAATTCTTCGAAATCTTCTGGTGTAAAAGGATCACGAAGTAAAATATCAACAGCGGTTGAGGAAATGAAGTGGGACTCAAGGATTACTCTTACTTCTTCTTCTCCATTTGAAGCGATTAATTTTGGTAAATATTCATTTGGTAGTCGATCGTTGATTACATGTCGATTGGTAGATGCGATGAGTGGTGTACGATTTAAAATGCTATCTACTTCGGCTGTCAAATTATTTTGTTTTCCCCAATCTTTTGGAACGATATGATGATCATCTAATTCATCATAGGCTGGAATATTT
>JAAYAM010000373.1 GCA_012719355.1 Acidobacteriota bacterium | reverse complement strand
TTGCGACTTCGGTGTTATGCGCATGTGGGCCAATGCCTGCGGGGATGGCGTTACTGCCGCATACAATGCCGGGGCGGAGATGCGGAATGCGGAGTTCGGCAACTTCTACGATGTGGTCAACAAAGGCACAGGCATTCCGATTGTTTTCGGCTTCAACAATCTCTACAACGCGCGGGGTGAGAATATAAGCGCCAGATACATCCGAGAGTCGCAGCCGGATATTCCTGTCTCAATCGTTCTGGGCATGGAAAAGGAGATCCTGGAAGGGAGGGGCCCCATCTATATCGACATGGCTGAATTTGCCAGGTCTTCGGAAGGACGAGCAGACATATTTCGATGGGACAGGCCCCATATGAAAGCGCTTTTCGGCCATGAGTCTGCCAAAGTACAAGCCTACGGACCGCCCTCCGCGCAAAAGGTGGAAGTCTCTCTCGGGTTTACGGGCGAGCTGTCGCCCGTAAAGGTTGACCATGAGATGAAGACAACGCTTCCAGGTCTGTGGGCCATTGGCGATACGAGCTATGCCGGCTCGGCATGGGCCGGTGCGGCGGAGGCGCCCCCCGGAGGATTGAGGGGGTCAGGTTTAATGAATGCTCTGATCGCGGCTCTTCTGGCAGCGCCATCTGTCGCTCGTTATTCAAAGACGGTCCCGCTTCCGGTGAGTGGACAACTTGAGATCGCAAGCCTGAAAGAAAAGATATTTGCGCCTTTGAAGCGCAGGAACGGCTACTCGGCTTTGGAAGCAATACGGAGTATTCAGGAAGCCGTCGTTCCGGTGAAATACAGCATGCGCAGGAACAAGGAGAGAATTGAAGAGGCTCTGTCCAGGGTGGCGGAGGTGCAGGGCAAACTGCCCGAACTCTATGCGGAGGATCCGCATGGCTTGGGCAAATGCCACGAAGCGTCCTGTATTGCGCTATGCGCCGAAATAGGTTTCAGAGCCGCTCTTGCCCGCACCGAGTCCAGAGGCTGGCATTACAGGGAAGACTATCCTCAACGGGACGACAGGAACTGGCTCAGGTGGATCATCGTTAAGAAAGTCCAGGAGAACATGGTTGTCGCCACGGAGCCTGTTCCCATTGAGCGCTATAAGGTGACGCCTGGGACGGCAGGCCAGTGACGTTCGCCCGCACCCCTGTGCGTTGCTATCAGTGTCTATTAATCTGTGGGATCTGTGCCAGCCTCAATTCGGCAATCATGTCCAGAAGACCGTTAACGATGGCGCTTTCGGCATAGCCTGGTTTGCAGCGCGACGACAGAACCTCGAAGGTTTGCTGGCCGAACGCCGAGTCGGTTGGGACATACCCGGAATTCCCGCTGCCATTCGCCATCGACACAAAAATCGATCTGCCGACAGGCGACTCCCGTTTGAATCGAACGGCAATCATGTTGTAGATCTCCGCATTGCAGCCCCCGATTGCAATGTCGTCGATCATCAGAAGACTCAGCCGGAGATTGACATCGGCTCCGTCTTTGTACCGGCCCTCGACACCTGCTCTCCCTTGGTCTATCCGGTCGCGGCCGGGGAAGGTGATCATCTTCTGAACTGCCGATATTCTGCCGCCCGTCGCCATCCGATTCGGCTCCATTTCACGCATCACGCGTTTGACTTCCTCGCCCAGGAACTGTCCCATGGACTTGATCATCATCTTCTGCTGATCGAGCAACTTCCTGACCGTGGGATCCTTCTTGTTCAAGCCTTGGCCGCCCGGAGGCATGGCATTACTGATGTCCTCTCCCCGTGCGGCGTAATCTTTGATCCGGATATCGCGCAGATCAAATGTCTGCTGGAAGTAGAGCGGATTCTGGTCACCCTGAGCCCCGGTGGAGAAGAGCGCCACGATTTTGTCGTCGAATGAGTCCTCAATATAGCGTTCGGCTTCTCCTGGGAAATCGCCGCTGAGCATGTCGGTGTTGCCGGTGACTACTGCATGGCAGGCGTAGTTGAAATAGACTGCAATCGGTTCACCCTTGAGCGATTCGAGCTTGATGACTGCGACGGTTTTGTCCGAGGGGCCGTCGTAATTCGCCCCTTCCCACCACTTGTTGGTTTTGCGATCGATGATGTTGCGTTGGACGTTGATGTAAGAAACGCCGGTTCCGTAACCGATGCGCGCGGGCTCGAGCTTCTCCCTCGCTGCCTTAATGACGTTGAATATCTGTTCGGCGGTCCCCCCGAATGCGCTGTGGGTGTGGGTTGGATTCATGATCAGGTTTTGCGCGGGGATTCCCAGTTCTTTTTCGACCCTCTGCGACACAGTTCTCCAAAGCTGCTCCCCAAGCATACCCGTATCTACAGAAACCAAAGCTGCGCTCGTAACGCCATTGTCGATGACTATCGCTCTCGCATAAATGTGGTCGAGGATTCCCTCAAGGTTTTTCGGTAACTGAGCGGGCGTGATATCGATTTTGGCCGCGCCGGCTCTGAAAGAGAATGGAACGTCCTGCGCGAGCGCACCATACGAAGGCATAATGACGAGCATCGTCAGAACAATGATCTGAGGTATCCTCATCCCCATGTTCCCTCCTGGCCACATGCAGAGATCTCACCGTTATGTTTGTGAAATTTGTGCAGTCTGTGGCTGATATTCACTTGAATCCAACTTAGCCAGGCGCTCCTTGGCCGGGTTATATATCCAATTGAGGAGCAATCCCGCAAACAGAAGGGCTGCAAACACGGTTGCGAGAACAAATCCATATCGCGCATGACCGAATGCATCACTGACGGCGCCCATGGCCAAGGGTCCCAACGCCGCGGCGGCGCAGGTGAAAAAAAGAATCACACCGGCAACTGCGCCATGCTCCGATTTTGGAAAGCAGCTGATCCCCTTCGAGTTTAGCGTCGGATAGATCATCGACATGAAGAGACCGGACAGAGGCATCAGCCAGACAGCGAAAGACAGCCCGATCGCAATAGAACCCGCAAAACAGATCAGAATCGCCAGGCTGAAGAAAGCCATCACAGAGGTCCAGCTGAATCTGGCCAGCACCCATGCTCCCAGGAATCGTCCTATGGCCCGCAGGATAAAGAAAACGGAAATGGCATAGGTCGCCATAAAGGCGAAAGAACCCGAATATCCCGTCAGGAGCGTCGGCATCCATACATACACAGCACACTCTGCAGCAACGTAGAGAAAGATCCCCAACGAAAATCCCAAAGCATAGGGGTTCTTCATCATGCGTATCGTGCGCTTAAAGTCGACTGGCTCGTCGAGTGTCTTGACTGTCGTCGGGTACTTCACGAGCGCAGCTGTCGCGACCAACAGGACGCAGATCGTTCCGGCAATCACATACAACCATTTCCAGGAGAAGCCGGAAGTCAGGAGCCGTGCCACAATCGCCGGTCCGATGATGGCGCCCACACCGAAGAATCCTTCGACCGTGTTCATAGTGCTGGTGTGTTCCGAACTGGAGCGCGAAATATCACCAACCAGAGCCAGGGCTCCGGTCTTGAAGATTCCGATCGAGGCGCCGGAAATCACGAGCAGCGTTAGGAAGAACGCGAAGGAATTACCCACAGCAAAAAGGTATGAGTTCAGTGCGAACAGAACGAGTCCCAGAATGATGGCCCTTTTTCGGCCAAGCTTGTCTGCAAGGTATCCGAGAAAAATCCCCGCGATGGCGATTGCGATCATCGGGGCATAGTGGAATGCTCCGGCTGCGACCATACTCAGATGAAACTCTTTTATGATTTCGGGAATGATGGTTCCCACGGAGTCGGTAGTCATGGCAAACATCATGAACATCATATACGTGAGCCATTTGATGGCGGTCAGATTGCGCTTTGGCATGGCCGTTGTGTTCATGAGGATACCTTTTTTCAAAAGCGCCCGGCGTCAGCGATGGTGATTGGGGCAAATCCTGAGCCGGTAATGGAAGCACTCGGAACCGACAGATCCGCATGAAGATTTATCCAATGTTCCTGATGTCTCCACTGCATCTGTATCCGGCTTTCCGTCGGAACCTCTACCTGAAAATCGCCGGCGAAGGCAGGATGTGTGTTCCTGAGCCGGATTAGCTCAATCTGCTTCTGTACCAATGGACGATCGAGTGCTGCTTCAATCTCGGGGCTTTTGTAATAGTGACGGTTGATATCGCGTCCCACCCCGGTGCGGGCCAGGAGGTCCATATCGTTGGTTCCTCCGAAGAAGCCGACATAGTAAACCTGTGGGATACCCGGCGCGAAAAACTGCAGCGCTCGGGCAATCAGATAATCGGCTTCCCGTCCTCCAAGGGCATCGAGGAAAGTGCAGTTGACCTGGTATAGATCCAGATTGTTGGCAGCCGCACCAGTCGCCTGTTTGCTCTGTCCCCGACTCCGCTGATGGA
>JAAYAM010000061.1 GCA_012719355.1 Acidobacteriota bacterium | reverse complement strand
GATGCCGGATCCTGGCGCGAGAGCCGCTCTTTCGTCTTCACCTGGAAATCCTGCGAGCCCAGCCATCGCGCCTCGCCGGGCCCTATGCCCGGCAACGGACGCAGTTCGATGCTGATCATCCTGGCGAATGCGCCCGGGTCGATAGGTTCAGCAAACGTGAGAGTGATCTCCCTTACCGCTTCAAGCCCTTCAGAGCCGTTTGCGGGAAATGTCTCGATCGGCGTGGCCATGAGAGTGACAAGAGTTACGGCCGTTCCGTCCGCTTGCCATTCGAATCTGGCCAGAGAGGGCCACGGCTCCGCCGGGCGGAACTGGAGTGTTCTGGCGTCGAGCCATGTAAACGCTCCCGGATGCGCGGGATTCATGCTGACCACTCGCTGCGGATTATCCTCCGGTCCGCCCCCTGCAGGTCCCAGGTCGCGTGCGAAAAAGACAGTCACGGGATCCCATCTGCGCAGGAAGTGGTCCGGGACGATTATCGTTCCCGTGTCCTGGGCAGGCTCCGCCACCGCTCCTGATGCCGCTATGAAAGTGATGGTGCAGAAGAGATATAAGAACGATTTGCGCATTGTCCTCGACCCCAATTGATTAATTGCGGCTGTTTTGAATGTCTGTCTTCCGGCTTATTCATCCCCGATGGTGCTGACGTCTTCTATCGTTCCTTCCTCGTAATCCTCGTAGTCTTCGGCTTCGAATACTTCTTCCTGCGAGCTGAACTGAGGAGAGGCCGTTTCCGGATCCAGGTACTTCCGAATCACATCATCAGGCGGCCCTGTGCTGGGGCGTTCAATTCCTACCACCGCCGGCCTTGCGCTCACCGGAGTCCCTGATGCCGGCGCTTTCAACACAAGCAGGTAGATCCCAGGTTCCAGATCAGCTTTTTCGACCGTTCCTCTGCCGAGCGAGCGTCCGTTGCTGGAAAGCAGTTCCGTCTCGACGACGTCAGAACTGGCCCGCACTCCTACCCCGACCGGTCCAGACTGTTTGACTTCGAACGAGAAGAGGCGCGAGTCTCCCGGCGCAAGCAGTACCTCCGGGCCGAGTCCTTCGCCTATCCGAGTCAGCGGACTGGCGGTGAGTTCGAGAGATCCGGACAGCGGGCCGCCTCCAATCGATCGAAGCCGCAGCTCAGACGTTCCTGCAGGGAGGTATCCCTCCATGATGGTGTGTTCAGGGTGGATTCCCACTTCAGGCTGTTCAGCCGCTCGCTTCAGCAGGGTGATCGACGGCGCCGCCATCCTGACATGCAGAAGCACCGGTTTGTCGACCCTGATCTTGAAAGCCTGCTCTTCGGTAAGCAGCCTGCGAGTCGCCGGAAGCGAGATCGTTTCAGTTTCAGGTGTCGAGCTCGATGACCACAAACCCGAAAACTCATTCCCCGGCGGATCAAGCCAGCAAAGCAGCAGTCCCGACCTATGAGTTATCTCCAGTGTTCCTCCGCCCGGCGGCACAACAATATCGTTGCCGCGCAACACCTGCCCGCTGTTGCTCAGGAGAGCGACGCTCTCTGCCGCACCACGCACGTGCAGCGTGGCGCCCGGGCTGTCGTGCACGACTTCGAGCCTCCTGGTGCCCGAGCGCGGATGGTTCTGCTCGTATGGCGCCCCGACTGCCAAAGGTTTCAGGAGTTCTTCCTGGCGTAGTGGAACCAGCGCGACGGAGTAACGGTCTTCTTCCTCCCTTGTGTGAAGCAGCGTCAGGCGATCGGCCGTAGTGTCGATCGTGACATTGAAAGGATCTCCTCCCTGCCAGTGTACGCTTTCTATCCTGTCATCCTTTGACAGCACTGCGACGGTGGCGTTCCCCAGCGCCAGATGCAGACGCTTTGCTCCCGAGCCGAGAGAGTATCCTGCCGCCCTAATTCCCTCGAATCTGCCGTCCACGGTTCCCGCGAGAGAGAGTGTTTCGACTGCGGGGAAGTAGTATGGTGACAACCTGACGTCGAGCCCGGCGCTTTCCGGATCGCCGGCCCAGACCGCGGCCGCCGGTTCACGCGTGCCTAACAGAACGGAAGCGGAAGCACGGGGAGCGATCGCGACGTTTCTCAGCGATTCGGGCTGTGGCCGGTTCCGTTCAGTCAACTGCACCACCGGCTGTGCGCCTTGCGATGATGCCAGCAGCAGCACCGGATGCTTGCTCGCCGCCATGTCGGAATAGATCCTTTCGCGCGCTCGCATAGGAAGTTGCAGCGGACCGGGTGCCGCCTGCGAAAGCACGATGCGTTCGGCACGAACGGAAGTCTCCGGGGCCGTTGACGTGGTAATCGGCGCGATCCAGAGTTCGCTGTTCCATGCGGCAATCATTTTTCCTGAAGACGGCAGGCAGGGCTCTCCGGGCCCGGCGCTCCAGCACACCTGCGAATCATCAGCGGGTCTGAACAGGCCCGGATGATCGAGTTTGACTACGAGCGCTTTTTCAACGGGTGAGATCCCCGACTGGAGTTGTGCTTCGGTCGCCGTTTCAGGGACGATTGAATCGACTCTCAGGGTGATTCGCATTTCGCGCCGGTCGAGGGACCACACTCGAAGCCTGTGAGACGCGCCGCCGGCGAGCGGTATCCGGATTTGAGGAGACCTTGCACTGCGTCCGGCCAAAACGTTCCATGAGCCGTCCTGCATCGCTTCCAGGACCAGTCCTACGTTTTCGCTCGACTCGACCGAGGCTGTCAGAAGCGAGGGTTTCGAAAAGGACGGAAGCGGATAGAGCTTTACCGCTCTTCTCAGTACCGGGTTCAGCCGGGCAGGTAACGAGAGGGTTTTCTGCGGCTCTTCGGCAGGAGCCAGCATGTAGACGGTAGTCTTTCCTCCGGCCGTTCCCGCCGGCTTCACTTCGAGCCGGTAGCGTCCCGGTTCGAGCACCTGCGCGATCAGGAAATTCCAGTCGTCGGGACGATCATCGTTGGCGGCGACCAGTCTGCCCTCGCTGTCGTAGAGTTCCGCCCGTACGTCGACACTTCCATAGGAATTCAGTTCCACGAGGCCGGTTTTTCCGATGGACAGCGGGATCGACTGAGGCGCGTTGATGTCGCGGCTCAAGCCTGTAACCAGCTCCGTCGGCAGCACCGCGACCTGGTAGGGGGCCCTGTTGTTCTTCCTCAGTGCAGTCGCTTCCAGGCGGTAGCGCCCGGTTTCGAGTTTTGTCTTCAGTCCGCGGCCTGGCATCACTGAGCCGATCTGAACCGCTTCACCCGAGTCTTCGAGCCGCAGCAGTGCCGCCGTCATCTCGCTCGTCAGGACAATCTGGACCTCGATCGGCGCCGGCACTGAAAAGTCCCAGCGGTCGGGCGTTCGCGGATCATTTCCTTCCGATTCCATCCAGATATGGGTGATCCTTTCGTCGAGCCTGAGCGCGTGCGGTCCGTGTCCTCGATAGCGGCGCTGTCTCGGAGTAGGATCAATCCGGGCCACGAGGCGTGCGGTTGTGACTTCCGGAAGAATAACGATGCGGTACTGTCCTGGAGGAAAGTACCGGCTTATGTCGGCTTCGCCGTCGGGTGGGACTACGGGCCACCCGCCTTCATCTTCGAGACGGCAGCGGAACGTGCGTCCTTCGCCGATGGCCCGCACGCGGAACTCTCCAGGATTGGTGATCTTGAAGTAGTAGGCGATCGCCTGGCCCGGTTCCAGTGTGGCCCTGGCCGGAATTCCGCTGGTCAGGAATCCGCCGTTGCGAATCGCGGTGCGGGTGAGTTCAAGGCCGTAGTGTCCGGCGGATTCGCCTTCCGCCTCGACTGTAACGAGGTAATCACCTTCGCGCAGGTACTGCTGCAGGCTGAAGTTTCTTCCTATGCCGTTCTGCGATTTGCGCACGAACGAGGGATTGGTGCGGCTGCGCAGGTTGCCCGCGGTGGCCAGCAGGCCCGTGGACTGCAGTCGGTAGAGTGCCGGTTTCTCGGCTTTCAACAGATATGTCGAACTCGCTCTCTTTTCCAGATCTCCGAACTGTCTCGTGTTTTCGTCAATGACCGGGAATTGGGGCGTTGCGGCCAGCGCTTCCGCAGAAATCGGCGGCAATTCGGCTTGTGGATCGATGCGCGACGGTATCACGGCGAGGTTGTATTGCACCGCGCTTTTGCCCGTATGCCGGACCGAGACAGTGTGCAGTGCCGTATCGACGGGCATGGAAGTCTGCAGCGGCCCTCCATCGACCGAGATCTCCAGCAACGAGCCGTCTTCGGCCTCAGCCCGCAGTATTCCTTCCTCTTTTGCGCGAAAGGGGACGACGACGTCTTCGCCCGGCTCCTGAACGATATAGAGCGGATCGGTCAGATCGATCGGCAGAGGGCGCAGTATCGTGCCGGCCTTCACTTCCGGCTGCTCACTGATGTAGAGGGAGTAATGCGAGTCGCGGCGGAGAGACACGCGTGGAAAGCGGACGGAGCCGCGGGACGGACTTGTCTCAGAGTCGAGCAGTGAATCCGAAAGGCCTGCCGGGCTCAGAAGCAGGTCGGCTATTCCTTCCTGGAGGGGAGTGATTGTCAGGACGTGGTAGCCGGCATCCAGATCCCAGCCGGTACCGCACGGCCTGGGGGATGGTGGCCTGTAGTCATACGGCCGGTCAGGGAGAAACGGTTCCATCCGGTATTGAGCCTGCACCTCGCGGCATGTGAGTTGATACGTTCCCGCAGCGTTCACGCGTACCAGTAGAGCGGTCTCACCCAGCAGGTTTATGCGCCTGTGCCAGTACTGCTGCGGTCCAACTTCGATCGTGCCGGCATTGACGGTCTCCGCACGGTTCGGCGGGGCATTCGGCCGGCTTATGAGAATTGCGGTGGCGTCGGCCGAGTCCTCGATGAATCCCGAGTGAATGGTGGAGATCCAGTATTCTTCGTCACCCTCGAAATGATAGATGTTCTTGCTCTCGAAGTGCTGCAGGACATAGGGCTGGTCCGCTTCCGCGGTGATGGTGACGATATGGCTTTCATTCGGCCTGAGCGGCGCATGGAGCTCGGCTGCGGGCATAATGGAATCCTTCGAGACTTCGGCCGCCTGTCCCGACTCCGCGAAGGGATCGGTCTTATTGAACCTGTCCACTTGTATGCGTGCGGTCCGCGCTTCGGGCAGTTCGATGCGGAAGTAGGTAGTCTGGCCGGGAACAAGGAATCTATCCTGGCCGAAAGGACTGACGACGAACCGCTTGCGTCCAGCGGTTCCGAGCTGCGGAATACCCTGCCGCAGGTAGAACGGGTGTACCGAGCTTTCTTCCGCCCAAGGCTGCGAAGCGCCTCCATATGCGGTCAGGAGATAGAGTCCGGGGCCAAGCTCGGCGTTCAGTCGGCAGGAAAGGAGCGGCTGTCCTTCCTTCGGGTAGATGACACGGGTGTCGGGAGCCAGATCCATCAGCCAGTTGCCGTCTTTCCACAGCCGCATGTCTGCAAGGCTTCTGCCGGCCGCTTCGAGTGTGACAATCTGCCGCTCTGCGACCTCGATCCAGTAGGAGATCTGTTCGAGATCGTGCAGCTCGTCTTCGATCAGCTTCGCCTCCACAAGCCGCGGCGGCTGCGGTTGATTGCGTTCCTTGAAGAAGCGCAGCTCGAGATTCACGTCTCCGGAACTCTGATTATGGCCGTGCGTGACGACCTGATATTGCCCGCGCTCCAGGAAGGCGTCCAGACGCCCCTCCTGCGCGATCGGGCCGGGGCCTGCCATGCGGTCGACCAGCTGCAACGCCGTCCCCTGCCTGCTTGTCGCACGAATGGAGTAGCGTCCGAAACGGGTGACATTAAGCAGAGTCTTCTGAATGCCTGCCGCAGGCAGAATGCTCTTCTCAAACTGTGCGGTAGGAGATTCAGGTTCTGCAAAAGCCAGGACCGGCAACCACAGGATCAGGGCCAGAAGCCTTCGCGCGTTCTGCCGCATAATTTCCCTCCCGGAGATCTGATCGACGACGGAATCCCCCATCTGGGTTGGTGGATATCCAATCAATTTACAAAATCAATTTACAAAATCAATTCTTATTAAACATGAAGATGCTCTGGAGGATGGCTTCGAGGCGGGAGTAGTTCTCCTGCTTGTCTTTGGCGTCGGCTGCCTTGAATCGATAGTTCTTTGATTTCGACGTGATCGTGAGCCGGCCGTCCTTGAGCCTGTAGGAGCATTCCGGATACTTGAGGCTGAAGTTGCATTTCTCATGTTCGCTGACGTAAGAAATTGCATCGTGCGATACTTCCAGGGTTCCTTTGCAATTTCCTATAACATGATCATGCACGACAGGATAGCGGTGTGCCTGTGGGGCCGGTTGCGGCTGCGGTTGCTCTTTCCTGGCTTCCTCCTTTACGGGCGGCGGAAGAGCGGGTGCGGCGGGCTTCGGTGGCGCGGGAATTACCGCAGCGGTGGAGAGCTTCGGCGTGGCCGTCGGCTCGACTTCGACAACAGGAGGGGGTGCTTCCTTCGCGGGCCCCGTTGCAGGCGGACTCTCGAGTGCTGATGCCCTCACCTGCGGGATGAAATCGTGCGAGGGAGGTGGTGGCGGAACGGAGCTGAACTTGGCAAGGAACGTCCCCGTGCAGATCAGGACAATCGCCGCGGCTCCCGCGAAAACCAGCTTCCTGTTCACACGTAGACTCCGTCGCGGCGGCGGTGGTAGTGGCTCGGGGCAAACCAGGACGGCCTCAGGCTCCTGCGCAACCTGTTTTGGAAGGCCGTTCATGAGCAGGAACTCAGCCTGTTCGCTGCCGACTCCCTGCGAAAACAGGAATCCCTGACCGAACCCGCATCCCAGCGAACGCACCAGTTCCAGCTGGCCGCGTGTTTCGATCCCCTCGGCGATCACCCTCAGGCCCAGCTGCGAAGCCAGTTCGTTGATCGTGCGGATGACTTCGTGTGCATCCCTGCTGCTTTCGATTCCGGCGACGAAGTTACGGTCGATCTTCAGATAATCCAACGGAAACTTGCACAGGCGGGAGAGCGACGAGTAGCCTGTGCCGAAGTCGTCGACTGCAACCTGTGCGCCCATTATCCTCAGCTCCATGAGCGAGCGGCTTGCAGCTTCGGGTTTTTCCATTATGGATCCTTCGGTCAGCTCGAGCACCAGACGGTTTGCTTCGAGCCCCGTGGTTCGGATCACCTCGGCGATTTCCTTCACAAGCGACTCGTGCCTGAACTGCACCGCCGACAAATTCAGGGACACCCACAAGTCCGGCGGTGCCTGCGGCACCTCCTTCCACTTCTTCAGCCGGCTGCAGGCTTCTCTGACCACCCACGATCCGAGCGGGATGATCAGGCCCGTGGCTTCCGCTATCGGGATGAATTCAGAGGGCGGCACGGATCCTCTTCCGGGATGGTTCCAGCGCAGCAGAGCTTCGAATCCGGCAATACGGCCGGTTGAGAGCTGAACGATCGGCTGATATGCCAGGTGCAATTCCTTCCGCTGCAGCGCCCACCTGAGGTCATTCTCGAGTTCGGCTCGGGAACGGGTTGCGGCGATGATGGCGGTATCGAAGACCTCGCAGCGCCCTTTCCCAAGGGAGTTTGCGCGGTAGAGGGCCGTCTCGGCATCGCGTAGGGCTTCTTCCGGTTTGCCATATCCTGTGGCGCTCAAGGCAATGCCGATGCTCGCAGGGAAAAGCACTTCCGAGCCTTCCAGTTGGAAGGGCGCCGACATGTCATTCAACAGCTCCGTGGAAATGGCTACGGCCTCGTCCAGTGTTGACAGTCCTTCGAGCAGGACCAGAAACTGGTCTCCCGCGTCGCGGGCGGCAACGTAGTCGCGCCCGGGCGCCGCATTCATGTACCGGGTTTGCAGGAATCTTTCGAGACGCCGGGCCGCTGCGACCAGCAGCAGGTCTCCTTTCTGCGCTTGTGTGCGTTTGACCACAGATGCGGGCCTGTCGAGATCGAGAACCAGGACTGCGTAAAGAAAACTGCGGTATCTGGATGTGGTTTCAATCGCGCGGGTCAGTCGGCTGAGAATCATGAGCCGGTTCGGCAGGCCTGTCAGGGGATCGACGACCTTTTCGGCAGTGATGTCCGAATGAGAGCCCGCTACCCGCACTGCCTTGCCGTTGTTGTCCCGGGTGATCACGCCCTGACACGACATCCATCGGTAGGCGCCGTCTTTGTGACGCATGCGGTGCTGCATCGTGAACTGCAGCGAGCCGTCCGCAAGGCGGCTGTCGAGAGTGTGGCGGACCTGTTCGAGGTCTGCCGGGTGGACTCTCTTGAACCATTCCTCGGGAGTGGTTCCGCAGGAGCCGGCCTCGAATCCCAGGATCGAATGCCACCGGGCGGAGAAATGGACCCGATTGGAAGCAAGGTCCCAATCCCACAGCCCGTTATTTGCTTCCTGAACAACCAGATCGTACGGGTCCACGTTCCTGCCGTACCTCCCCTGGCCGCGACAGAGCAGTCCTGCTGTCTGCCGAGGCGCACCAGTGCACAGTTGAGTTACGTCCTGTTACTCATCGGACGGAGGCGGTTCAGGGATTAGTGGCATTCCTGGACATTCCTGGACACCCATCGAATTCCGTGGGGAGCATTTGTGGACACCCATTGTTTCTGCTGACACAACCCGTTCCGGACTCACCCCCGGGAACAGTGGGTGTCCACAATTCGTCCATGGGGAGAAGAGTGGGTGTCCACAATTGGTGGGTGTCCACAATTTGGGTCCACAATTTCCACGATTGGTGGGTGTCCACAATTTGGAGAACAGTGGGTGTCCAGGATTGGGATTTGATTTGGAGCGGGGGAGGTGGCGGCAGGATGCGCCGGTTCCAGAGGGGGACTCGTGGTACCGGCGCACCTGTGTTGGAGGTTACGCCACCGAGAGGGCAGCCTTCAGATCGGCTTCCACGGTGGTGATGGGGGCAATGTTGAACTTCTCTACCAGAACGTTCAGGACGTTCGGGGTGACAAATGCCGGCAACGACGGGCCGAGCCGGATGTTCTTGATGCCGAGGTACAGAAGCGTCAGCAGAATCACGCATGCCTTCTGCTCATACCAGGACAGGATCAAGGACAGCGGCAGATCATTCAAGCCGCAGTTGAATGCCTGGGCCAGCGCCCCGGCGACTTTGATTGCGGAATAGGCATCATTGCACTGTCCGCAGTCGAGCAGGCGGGGAATCCCGCCGATGTCGCCGAACTCGAGCTTGTTGAAGCGGTATTTCCCGCAAGCCAGGGTGAGGATGACGCAATCGTCCGGCACGGCCTGGGCGAACTCTGTGTAATAGTTGCGTCCCGGCTTTGCTCCGTCGCAGCCGCCGATGAGGAAGAAATGCTTCAGCTGGCCGCCTTTGACTGCTTCAATCACTTTGTCGGCGACGCCGAGGATGGTGTTGTGTCCGAACCCCACCAGAATCGTCTGTTCCGGCTCATCTGCGGCAAATCCGGGAGCCGCCAGCGCCGCGTCGATCACCGGACGGAAGTTGCGGTCCGCAATGTGGACCACCCCGGGCCAGGCCACGAGCCCGCACGTGAAGATCCGGTCCTTGTAAGTGTCCTTCGGCGCCTGGATGCAGTTTGTCGTCATCAGGATTGCGCCTGGGAAGGCGTCGAACTCCTTTGCCTGGTCCTGCCATGCTCCGCCGTAGTTGCCCACGAGGTGGCTGTATTTTTTCAATTCAGGATATCCATGCGCAGGGAGCATCTCGCCGTGCGTGTAAATGTTGATGCCAAGGTCTTTCGTCTGTTCCAGGAGGGCCTCCAAGTCCTTCAGATCATGACCGGAAACCAGGATGGCCTTGCCCTTTACCGGCGTCACCCGCACCTTGGTCGGCACCGGGTTGCCGTAAGCACCCGTGTTCGCCGCATCGAGCAGTTCCATGACTCCCAGATTCACCTCTCCGCATTTCAGGTTCAGTGCAAAGAGCCCGTCGACGGTCGGTGCAGGCTGTGCGATGTAATCGAGCGCCTCATGCAGAAATGCGAACGCCTTATCGTCTTGCTTTCCCAGGATATAGGCATGATCGATGTATGCTGCCAAGCCTTTCAGCCCATACGTCAGCAATTCCAGCAGTCCCGCCAGATCGTCTCCCAGGGCCTTGCGGGTCGGCATGACTCCGATACTCGAAGCCTGCTCCAGAAGCCCCTCCACTGTGTCGGCCGGGGTATATTGCGCCGGGCCCTCGGGTTTCTCCGGGGTCAGGCCGGCGCGCGCTGCGGCCTGTTCGTACATTGCCTGGGCTGTCTTTTTGACTTCTCCTGCCTTCTTCAGCATCTCCCTGATCCGGGAAGCGTCAAAATTCACATTGGTGACGGTGGTGAAGAGCGCTTCGACTACGAACATGTCGACAGCGGAATCCTTGGCGCCCAGCTGCCGGGCTTTGTTGGCGTACTGGCCAATGCCCTTGGTTGCGTAGACGAGCAGATCCTGCAGGGCCGCCACTTCGGGGTCTTTTCCACAGACTCCCAGTTTGTCGCATCCACGTCCGCCGTAACTCTGTTCGCACTGATAGCAGAACATATCCATTAATCATTACCCCCATAAATGTGTTGTTCTTTCTTGATACACGGATATCTTAGCTATAGTTATTATCAGTAAATTGATATAGATCAAGAAAAGACAGAGTTTTTTCTTGCTTCTAGCGCTCGGGGGCTGAACGATGAATGTATCCTGGATACTCAATCAGGTCGGTTTTTTTGAGGGAATTTCCCGTGAGAGCAAGGCGGCTCTCTCCAGGGTCTGCATGCCGGTGGAACGCCCCAAGGGCACCGTGCTGTTTCATGAAGGGGAGCCGGGCGAGGCGATGTATCTATTGGCGCGCGGAAGGGTCTCGCTCCATAAGCTCTCCCTGGACGGGCGCGAAGTCGTCATCAAAGTGATCAAACCCGGCGAGGTCTTCGCCGAGGTTGTCGTGTTCGAAAAAAAGTCCTATCCGGTGACCGGCGTATCCCTTACCGAAGTTCTTGTCTTCAAGCTCCTTCGCCGCGATCTGCTGGCACTGCTGCGCCAGGAGGATTTCCGGAACGACTTCATCGCCATGCTCCTGCGCAAACAGCGCTACCTCGCCGACAAAATCCAGCAGCTGACGAGCCAGGACGTCGAGCAGCGCCTGCGCGCCTTCCTCCTGGAACAGTACGGCGAGCGTGAGGAAATCCAGGTCGAAATCAACAAGAAACAGCTTGCAGCGGCAATCGGAGCCAGTCCCGAGACGCTGTCCCGCCTGCTTCAGGACCTGAAGAAGCGGAAATGCCTCGTCTGGAAGCAGGGTGTGATCAATGTCGCACCCGAATTCTGGGAAGAGGATGAGGAATAACCCCGCCGTTTACGCGACAACCTCAAAGACGTCGAGTGCTGCCCGGTAGTGCCCGAAAGGCGCGCTCAGCTGTATTCCCTGGATGCTGGTGCGCAACTGGCGAACGAGCATACGCGCTATTTCGATCCCCTCGGCTTTAGCAGCTTCTGCGGTCGCCGTTTTCCTCATCCGTTGCATCAGTTCCTTCGGTACGGGAACGCGAAGCTCATTAACCATGAATTCCGCATTGCGGTAACTGACGAGCGGCCAGATTCCGGCAATCACCGGCAGTCCTGTGTAACGGACACTCTTGAGGAACTTCATGAACAGATCTACATCGAAGACGGGCTGCGTGACGATGTATTCGGCGCCGGCACGCACCTTCCAGTCGACACGGCGCAGTTCCTCTTCCGGGTTGAGAGCGGCGGGATTCGCCCCGACCCCTATCAGCAGCGCTGTCTGGGAACCCATCGGATTCCCTCCGATGTCCTGTCCCTGGTTGAGGTTCCGGACTATGTTGACGAGTCCGATGGAATCGACGTCAAAGACGGCGGTCGCGTCCGGATAGGTCCCCATGCGCGGTGGATCGCCGGTTATGCAAATCAGGTTTCGGATTCCGGCCGCGTGGGCCCCAAGAAGCTCCGACTGGATTCCGAGTATGTTCCGGTCACGGCAGCAGAAATGGAGGACCGCTTCGATGCCTGCATGTCGCTGGATGAGCTGGCATGCCATCTGCGCGCTCATGCGCGCGCTGGCACGTGGGCCGTCGGGGACATTGATGCAGTCGATTCCGGCGGCCGCGCACAGACGCGCTCCTTCGATTTCCCTGGAGGAATCGACGCCCCGGGGAGGGAGGATTTCGACGAACGACACGAACTTACCCGCCGCGAGTTTCGCTCCAAGCTTCGATTTTTTCGCCACCGGAATTGGAGCCATTGCCGGCGCTTTTTCCTCCTGCGGCTGTTCGATCTCGATGCTCGATTCATGCCGCCCCGGATTCAGCGAGCGTACCTCCGCCTTGAGAAGCTTGATATGTTCGGGCGTCGTCCCGCAGCAGCCGCCGATTATCCTGATTCCCGCCCAGAGGAAACGCCGGCCGTACTGCGCCATATATTCGGGCGAGCAGAGATAGATGTTGCGACCCTCGACCCAGGCCGGGTGCCCGGCGTTGGGCATTGCGCTCATCATTTTGGACGAGTGCTTCATCATTTCTTCGATCGTCTCGAGAGTCACCTTCGGACCGGCGGAGCAGTTGCATCCGATCACGTCCGCCGGGAGAGCGTCCAGGTACCGGGAGAATGTGGCGGTATCGGTTCCGTCGCGCAGGTTTCCATAGTCGTCGATCGTCACCTGCGCGATCACGACCATGCCGTCCCCCGCCACGCTGCGTGCCGCCGCCACGGCTTCCCGCAGTTCGTCGAGACAGCTGAAGGTTTCGAGGATCAGCAGATCGACACCGGATTCGACCAGCACCTGTATCTGTTCCGCGAAAAGCGCGCGTGCTTCGTCGTATGAAGTCGGGCCCAGCGGCTCGATGAGAGTTCCGAGCGGTCCGACCGCCCCGGCGACATAGACGCCGGTTCCGGCGGCTTCCCTGGCGAGCCGTACCCCGGCCTCATTTATCGCCCGCAGTTTGTCGGAAAGCCCGTACAGACCGAGCCTCACGCGATTTGCGCCGAACGTGTTCGTTTCGAGAATCTCCGCTCCCACCTTGGCGTATCCCTGGTGTATCCCCTTCACGATCTCGGGCAGGGACAGGTTCAGCTCGTCGTAACAACGGTTGATGAAGATTCCCCTGTTGTACAGCATCGTCCCCATCGCGCCATCGGCTACCATGGTCCGTGCCTCGAGCTGTTTGCGAAAAGCCAATGCCCTGTTTTCGACATTCATGACTGGTCCTATCTCAAGGGGGAGAAAAAGGAGGAAAAACCGGCTACCGGGGGGATCTCTTGGAGGAGGGGGAAGCAAGTTTCTGAGACAGGCCGTATTCAGCCCCTTCACGCGCCCCCTGCGTGATTTCGATTGCTTTGTTGACGAGATTCCAGAGCTCTTCTTTCTGCTTTTCTTCGGCCAGGCGCTTGAGAATCTCGAGCTCGGACTCGTTCCTCTCCGCCGATCCTTTCAGGGCCTTGAGCGCCCGTCTGATCTTCTCGGGATCGGCAATCCGTTTGCGCGATGTCCGGTATGTCTCGTCTAGATTGTGCATGACGCTGTCGATGATCCTGCAATACGCATCAATCAAATCTTCCGCGGTGAAGAACTCCAGCGGATCTCCCGCCTCGGGCTCCTTTCCTGCAAGCCTTTCGTCGGCCGCCTTCAGCCTCGACTCGGCCGCATCGAGATAGACGCGTGTGCGGCTGTCGATTTCCTGCGCGTCCTGAATCAGCTCGATCTCCTTGTCGGTGAGGAATTCTTTCGCATGGAGCTCGGCTGCGAGGGCAAGCGCCAGCAGTACAGGAATCAGGTGTCGTGTCATCGTGCAATCCCGAGCGGGTTAATTCTGAAAGAGTATCTCGACAATTTTCTTGCGCACTTCCTCAGCTTCGGAGATCCAGGAATCGAAGGATTCCTGCTGGTCGGCCGGAGCCTTTATCCTGACCTTCTGGACGTTTCCGATCGTCTTGCGCAAATGTATCTCGTAGTTGATCAGCGCCCTCGATTTCTTTTTCTTCTTCAGGTTGGCCTCTATGTCTTTCAGAGACGAGGAAAGCAGGGTGCGCCAGAGCTTGAGGTTTTCGGGCATGGCGTCGAACTCGTTCCTGGATGCGGCTGATTCGACCGCCTTCTGGTATCGGATGGAGGCCGAGCGATAGATTTTTATCCGGTCCTCGATCTTCTCCTTTTTCTCGATCCGGGCTCTCTCTCCCGGATCCAGTACCTCGGCAGGAACCGGTAAATCGGTCTGCAGCAGCATAACCAGGGCCAAAGTTGCCAATCCTAATCCTGACATTTCATCACGCTGTTGGGGGGAACCTCGCTGCCGGCAGGTAGAGAGCCTCAAAACGAGGTCCGCCACCAGAAGAAGATGATGCCTTTTCGTCAAATCCGTTTCGGATTATTTTTTGTGACCATCATAAAAGAGCCCGCCGGTTAATGCCAACCAAAATCCGCACAGGCCCCCGACACTGGTTGGTTCGGGCAAAACCGGTGAAATCTGAGCAATGCTTTCGTGCTTGCTTGACTTCGGACCTTGCGGCCCATAGACTCACCTTTTGATTGTCAGAGGACTACTATCTTGCATACAACCGGTCAGAAACTTCTCTTTTTCGAACCGTTTTCGGGAATCAGCGGCGACATGGTCATCGGGGCGCTGCTCGATCTCGGGTTCAGCTTCGAGGAACTCCGGGACAAACTCAAGCTTCTCCCTTTGAAGGGGTATGAGCTTTCAGCAACGAAAACGGTACGTTCCGGGATACAGGCGACCAAGTTCGACGTGCAGGCGGACGACTCGCACAGTCACAGGAACTTCAGCGATATCCGCAAAATGATCGAATCGAGCGGACTCTCCTCCTGGGTTCAGGAGAAGTCGATAGACGCCTTCCGACGGCTGGCTGAAGCGGAAGGAAAGGTACACGGGGAGTCGCCGGACAAAGTGCATTTCCATGAAGTAGGCGCGGTCGACTCCATTGTCGATATCGTCGGCACCATGATTGCAATGGAACCGTTTGCCCATGCAAGGATCGCCTCCTCACCTGTGAACATCGGACAGGGGACACTGGAGTGCCGCCATGGGATTTATCCGGTGCCGGGTCCCGCTGCACAGGAACTGCTGAAAGGCGTTCCGGTCTTCTCCAATGCCGTTACCGGAGAACTTACCACCCCAACCGGAGCAGCCCTCGTTGTGACACTCGCCGGGAGTTTCGGGGCGTGTCCGCCGATGAAGATCGAGTCGGCCGGGTACGGTGCCGGCACGCGCAAGACGCCGGGCAACGCGAATGTCCTCAGGGTGAGCGTCGGCGAAGCCTTCGAACAGACAGCCGCATCTCCCGAAGAGGAAGTTGCTGTGATAACCGCCACAATAGATGACATGAGTCCGCAGGTGTACGGCTACTTCCAGGAAACGGCTCTTGCGGCGGGAGCGCTCGACATCTACTGCATCCCGATCCAGATGAAAAAGAACAGGCCCGGGCTCATGGTCAGCTGCGTGTGCGCCTGCCGCGACGTCGACAGGCTGGCAAAGTTGATTTTCCGAGAGACGACCACTATCGGAATACGGTACACCTTCGCCCGGCGCAAGACGCTCCAGCGGCAGTTTGTGCAGGTCGAGACCCGTTTTGGTCCCGTGTCGATGAAAGTGTCGCTGCTCGAGGGCAGTCCCGTCAACTTCATTCCTGAATTCGAAGACTGCAGGAGACTGGCAGCGGAACAGGGAGTGGCGCTGAAGGAAATACAGGCCGCGGCATTGCGCGCCTACCTGCAGAACGTTGCACAAAAACCGGAATAACGCTAAAAGGAATGACAATGGCTGAAGAAACGCTTTCCCAGATTACAATAGAAGACTTTGCGAAGGTCCAGATGCGCGTCGGCCAGATTCTGGAGGCGGAAAAGATCGAAGGTTCGCGGAAGCTCATAAAGCTGAAGGTCGATATCGGAACTGAGGTGCGCCAGATCGTGGCGGGAATCGCCGAGGCGTACGAGCCGGCTGCGCTGCTGAACCGGAAGATCGTCCTGGTCGCAAACCTCAAGCCGGCAACACTCATGGGCGTGGAATCCAACGGCATGATTGTTGCGGCGTCTGTTGACGGGAAGCCGGTGCTCGCCACCTTCGCCGAGGACGTGCCAAATGGGGCTTTGCTTCGCTAGGGGAATTAACGACTGTCCGACGACGCCTGTGGTAAGATCCTGTTCGGCTTGCGTTTGTGACAAGTTGCAGGCGCTGCCGTCTTAGAGAGTGTCCATTGACTCCACACGAAATATACAAGCTCATCGAACGCGGCATGGAACAGGTTGATGAGGAGATCGTCCGCCAATCCAACTCCGGTGTTCCTCTTATCGACAGCATAGGGCGCTACATATCGAGCAGCGGCGGAAAGAGGATCAGGCCGGCCATTCTGCTGCTGGGTGCCGGGATGTGCGGGTATGAGGGCCCTGTCGCGCCGCGGCTTGGTGCGGTCATCGAGATGATCCATTCGGCCACGCTCCTGCATGACGACATTCTCGACAACGCGAGCGTCCGCCGGGGACGAGCCTCCGTCAATGCTCAATGGGGAAACGAAATCACGGTGTTGATGGGCGACTGGCTCTACATGACCTCGTTCCGGCTCGCGCTCGGCGAACGGCACTTCAAGGTGCTGGATGTGCTGATCGAAGCAACACGCAAGATGATCGAAGGGGAACTCATCCAGCTCGCCTTCAATGGGAAGTTCGATATTACGGAAGAGCAGCACCTCGACATCTCGATCAGGAAGACCGCTTTTCTGTTCTCTGCATGCTCTCAGCTTGCCGCGATCCTGTCGTCGGCGGGGGAAGGGAAGGAAGAGCTGCTCCGGCTCTACGGACTGAACGTGGGCCTCGCGTTCCAGCTCGTTGATGACGTTCTCGACCTCACGTCGGACGAATCGACGCTGGGCAAGCCGGTCGGAAGCGATCTGAAGGAAGGGAAGCTGACGCTGCCACTGATCTACCTCATGAGGGAAGGCGAACCGCAGCACCGCGAACTCGTGCGCAATGCCATGCGGCGGAAAGATGTGGATGCCTCGGTGATGAACGAGATCGTGCATCTCGTCAAGGAGTATCACACAGCCGAACGGGTACTCGAGAAAGCCCATGACTATGGCCGGAAGGCGAAGGAATGCCTCGCTTCATTCCCCTCGTGTCCGGAGCGTGACGCCCTGATGTCTATTCCCGACTACATCGTTGAACGCGACCGGTAACGGAGCCGGGTTCAATCGGCGTGGATTTCCTCGATGATGAGCGGGGTTTCCCGTGAGATCGTCTCCACAGTCGGGAAATTTTCGAACGGTTTGTCTTTCAGGATCTCTCTCATGCAATCGACCCATATCGGCAGCGCCACCACCGATCCGGACTGCCTCGACCCGAGTGTCTTCTTTTCGTCAAACCCCACCCACACGGCTGCGGTGAGAGAGGGAGTGAAGCCTACAAACCATGAATCGGTAAAATCGTCTGTCGTGCCGGTCTTGCCTCCCACGGGCCGGCCAAGCGATCGGGCCGCCGCGGCGGTCCCTCCTTCACCCTGTACCACATTCTGCAGGAGTCCGAGGATGGTTTTGGCTATCTCGGGCGAGAGAACCTCACGTATCTTCGGGAAAGTCTCTTCCTTCTTTACACGGTCGTAGTCTTCGACTTTTCGGATGAAGTAAGGTTCCGCCTGTATCCCGAGATTCGGAAAGACAGTGAACGCCGAGGCCATCTCGAGCGGAGTGGCTTCGCAGGCGCCCAAAGCCAGCGGCAGATAGGGCGGCAGCTGGCCGCCGATTCCGAACCGGCGGGCCATCACCACGACATTCTTTATCCCGATAATCGAAGCGACCTTGACCGTCGGGATGTTGCGCGACTCGGTCAGGGACTGGCGGATGCTGATCGGGCCCTTGAACTTTCCGTCATAGTTCCTCGGCTGCCAGATGCGTCCCAGATCATCGGTATGGCTTATCGGATCATCGTCGATGATTGTTTCGGGCGTCATTCCTTTTTCAAAAGCCGAGGCATAGACAATCGGTTTGAAGGTGGATCCGACCTGTCGCATGGCCTGCACGGCCCGGTTGAATTCGCTCGATTCAAAATCGTAGCCTCCGACCATGGCCTTTATTTCACCGGTGTTGTTCTGGAGGACAATGATGGCCCCTTCGACCTTCGGCTTCTGATCCAGAAGGATCGAGACGGTTCCGGCTTCATCATCAATCGAAACGATTTTGAAGTAAGCCAGGTCTCCGGGTTTCAGGATCTTTCCCGGTGAATCTGCCTTGGTCCATGCAATCTCTTTGGCTCCGACACTCCCGTGATAGCGGCCGATCCTGATGGCTGCTTCGGCATTTCCGACTCCCTCGACCACGCCGACAACAATGTCACCCTGCTGGAAAACTCTGCGCCATCCCGGATGCGTATAGGTGCCGATGGAGGTGTCGGGCATCTCGAGCACGTTGCCGATCGGTCCGCGCCAGCCATGTCTTTTGTCGTACTGGCCGAGCCCTTCGCGGAGCGCCCTGGTGGCCGCGTTCTGCATCTGGATATTAAGGGTGGTGTAGACCTGCAGCCCTTTTCTCCAGATTTCGTCGGTGGAATAACGTTCAGCCAGCGATTGCCTGACACGCTCGAGAAAGTGCGGTGCCATCCCCATCCGCTGCGGACTCCTCCGCAGGACGTTCAGCGGCTTTGCCTTGGCTTCGGCGGCCATTTCCGGCGAAATCATCCGCTCGGTGACCATCCTGTCGATGACGAAGTTTCTCCGGGACAGCGCCGCCTTCGGGTGCAGCCGCGGAGAATACTTGGTGGGATTGCTCGGCAGACCCGCAATCATGGCGCATTCCTCGAGCGTGAGATCCTTCAGTTCCTTTCCGAAATAGCTGTCGGCCGCGGCCGCGACCCCGTAGATGCCGTGGCCCATCGGATGCAGATTGCAGTAGAGGGTGAGGATCTGCTGCTTCGAGTAGAGCTTTTCGATTTTCCATGCTATCAGCACTTCCTTGATTTTCCTGTCGTAGGTCTTTTCAAAACTGCTGATGAGCATGCGGGCCAGCTGCTGCGTGATGGTGCTGGCCCCCTTCCCAATAGGATAACTCTGCCGGATCAGGTCCTTGACGACGGCTCTGGCGATCGAAAAGTAGTTGATGCCCGAGTGCTGGTAGAACTGATCATCTTCGGTGGCGAGAATCGCCAGCTGCAGATAGGGCGGGATTTCATCGTGGGAGACGATGATGCGTCTCTCCAGGTACAGCTCCCCGATGACGCGGTTGTCATCGGAATAGACTTCGGTGATGACGTCGGGCCGGTAGTCCTCGAGGCTCTGGATCGGGGGAAGGTTGTACTGGTAGCCGAGCAGAACTCCGAACGCCGATCCTGCCGCCAAGAAAGTGATAACAAGAATTGCGAAGAATATCCGCAGCCAGAGGGGAAACCTGGCACGCCCTGCCTTTTGCTGAGCCATAATCGTGCGGCATTATAGCATAGAGGTTTTGTCTCCGGTGCGGGATTCCTGTCCTGCGCGATTCCCCGCGGTCTAGAAAGGTATCTCGTTTTCACCGGCGGGGCGGGGCGGAGGGTCGCCGTTCGCTCCTCTGGAATCGAGGAACTGCACCCTCGCCGCCACAACTTCCGTCATGTAATGTTTGTCTCCGGGCGGGTTTTCCCAGCTGCGCGTCTGCAGTGAGCCTTCGACGCAGACAAGACGTCCTTTCCGCAGGTACTGGTTGCACTGCTCGGCAACCTTGCCGAATACCACTACCCGGTGCCATTCCGTCGTTTTTTCCGCGCCCGCTCCCCTATAGCTGTCAGTCGCGACGGAGAAACTGGACACACGGGTGCCGCCGGCAGTCGTCCTTTCCTCCGGATCGCGCCCAAGCCTGCCGACCAGAATCACTTTGTTTATAGTTCCCATGCTTGCTCTTCTCCCTGTCTAATGAAATGAATCAGGAGGAGATTGAGCCGAAAAAAGACGAGGGATTTCTGCAAAACCGCCAGTGTTATCGGGTATTCTCAACCTATGAAATACGACTTTGACCGCCTGATCGAGCGGAGGAACACCGACAGCATCAAATGGACCCTCTATGCGGAGGATGTGATCCCGCTGTGGGTCGCAGACATGGATTTCCCTTCCGCCGAGCCCATAGTTAGGGCCCTGACGGACCGTGCCCGGCACGGGGTGTTCGGTTACAGCCTGCCTCCCAAGGCCCTGACGCTCGCACTGATCCAGAGGTTGAAAGAGCTGTACGGCTGGAGTGTGGCCGAACCCGAGGTGATCTTCCTTCCGGGTATTGTGACAGGTTTGAACATCGCGTTTCAGGCTTATGTGGAACGCGGCGAGGCTGTCCTGGCGCAGCCGCCGGTATACTTTCATTTTTTGCGCGATCCCGTCCAGCACGGCCGCGTTCTCATCGATCCTCCGCTGGTCCGGTCAAAAGACAGCTGGGAGATCGATTTCGACCTGTTCGAGCGCAGCATCACGCCGTCGACGAAGCTGTTTGTGCTCTGCAACCCGCATAATCCGGTGGGAAGGGTGTTTTCGCGGCAGGAGCTGGAGCGCATCGCCGAAATCTGTCTGCGGCACGGCCTGATTATATGTTCCGACGAAATACACTGTGATCTGGTGTTTCCCCCCTACCGGCACATCCCGATAGCCACCCTGGCGCCCGAAATCGATGACCGGACCGTCACCCTGATGGCTCCGAGCAAGACCTATAACATCGCCGGGCTCGGATGCGGTTACGCCGTCATCAGGAACCGACGTCTTCGGGACAGGTGGAAGGAAGCGAGCAGCGGCATAGTACCGCACGTCAACATCATGGGTCATGTGGCCGCGCTGGCGGGTTTGACCGAAGGGCAGGATTGGCTCGATCAGGTGATTGAATACCTGAAGGGAAACCGGGACTTTCTGTATGAGTATGTCGGCGGGAAAATCCCGTTTATGACAATGAACAGGGTGGAAGCAACATATTTGGCTTGGCTCGACTGTCAAAAACTTGGTATTGTTGGAAATCCGGCCGTCTTCTTCCGGAGCGAGGCGCGGGTGGCGCTGAGCGACGGGCTGGAATTTGGAAAACCGGGTGAGGGGTTTGTCCGGCTCAATTTTGCGTGTCCGCGACATGTCTTGAGTGAGGCTCTCGACAGAATGAAGCATGCGCTCGAGAAGTGCTGATTCCGTCCCGGATAGCGGGATTCCGGACTTTTAGAATTTAGGAATCTTCATATATTTCATTTGCTTGACAGCATTCTAAGCGTTTGCTATATTCGTCAGGTTTTTCGCTGTATAAGCATGGGCTCGGGGTGCTGATACTGTTGAGTTTTAATTCCCTGGGTATGAGTGACTAAAGATAAGGAGAGCAGAGTTTGCCGACCTTCAATCAGCTGGTACGATCTGGCCGAAAGAAGATTCGTTATAAGACGAAGAGTCCGGCTTTGCAGGGGAGTCCCCAACGTAGAGGGGTATGTACGAGGGTGTATACTTCTACGCCCAAAAAACCAAATTCCGCTCTACGGAAAGTTGCGCGTGTCCGTCTTACCAATGGAATAGAGGTTACGACCTATATTCCGGGTATCGGGCACAACCTGCAGGAACACTCCATCGTGTTGATTCGCGGCGGACGTGTCAAGGATCTCCCCGGGGTTCGGTACCATGTGGTTCGGGGAACGCTGGATTCGGTTGGAGTTCAGGACCGGAAGAATTCCCGTTCCAAGTATGGCGCCAAGCGGCCTAAAAGCTAATCACTTTTCATAACTTATGTTTCATCAGGGTGAGGGATTACGCACCCGCCTTGGAATCCGTAACTCCGGTACGAGCCAGAGCCGGCGGGATTCGATTCGGGCGGGCGGCCTCACCCTAATCGGTTTCAGCATAGCAGGGTTTTGGGAGATTTTTGATATGCCGAGGCGAAGAGAAGTACCGAAACGAGAGACCTTGCCGGATCCCCTGTTCGGAAGTACGCTCATTACGAAGTTTATTAACTGCATGATGATTCAGGGCAAGAAGAGCGTTGCCGAAGGGGCTTTTTATGGCAGCCTCGATTTGGTTAAAGATCGGGCCAAGGAAGATCCGGTGAAAATCTTCAAGAAGGCCCTGGAAAACGTTAAGCCAATTCTGGAAGTTAAATCACGCCGGGTCGGCGGTGCGACCTATCAGGTACCTATCGAGGTTTCGCAGGAACGCCGTACGTCTCTGGCGATCCGCTGGGTCATTTCCAATGCAAGGGCGCGGGGCGAGAAGACCATGCGCGAGAGGCTTGCAGCCGAGATTCTCGATGCTGCAAATAACCGCGGTGGCGCGATAAAGAAGAGAGAAGATACGCACCGTATGGCCGAGGCCAACAAGGCTTTTGCCCATTACAGGTGGTAGTGAGGTTTTTTGTGGCTCGCTTTGTCCCGTTAGAATTGACCAGAAATATCGGTATCATGGCGCACATAGATGCCGGCAAGACTACCACGACCGAACGGATCCTTTATTATACGGGGATTACGCACAAGCTCGGCGAGGTGCACGAAGGTACGGCTACCATGGACTGGATGGAACAGGAGCAGGAGCGCGGCATCACGATTACGTCGGCCGCGACGACCTGTTTCTGGAACAACCACAGGGTCAATGTCATCGACACTCCCGGCCATGTTGATTTCACGGCCGAAGTCGAACGCAGCCTTCGTGTGCTGGATGGCGCCGTGGCGCTGTTCGGAGCGGTAGAGGGAGTCGAGCCGCAATCTGAGACTGTCTGGAGACAGGCCGACAAGTATTCCGTGCCGCGCATAGGGTTTGTGAACAAGATGGATCGGCCGGGCGCCGATTTTGCGCGCGTGCTCGAGACGATGCGAAATCGCCTGCATGCGAATCCGGTTGCAGTGCAGTTGCCGCTGGGAGCTGAAGACCGATTCAGGGGTATCGTCGATCTTGTTGATCAGAAGGCGATCGTCTTCGAGGAAGAGACACTGGGAGCCGACTTCGACGTCGAGGAAATTCCGGCGGAGATGCTCGACGACATTGCGGTTTATCGCGAGAAGCTCATCGAGGCGGTATCGGAGGTTGACGATTCTCTGCTGGAGAAGTACCTGAGCGGCGGAGAGATCTCGGGGAATGAAATCAGGGCCGCACTGCGCAGGGGAACCCTCGCTCTGAAGTTTGTCCCGGTCCTGTGCGGTTCAGCATTCAAGAACAAGGGCATTCAACAGCTGCTCGATGCCATCGTTGCATATCTCCCCTCTCCTCTGGATATTCCGCCGGTTGAAGGCGTGACGGAAAACGGCGCGGTCCCGCCGGTGCGGAAACCTTCCGATGACGAGCCTTTTTCGGGACTGGTTTTCAAGATAATGACCGATCCCTTTGTGGGGCACCTGGCGTTTTTCCGTGTCTACTCGGGAACGCTCAAGTCCGGGACGAGTGTTTACAACTCGACGAAAGAGAGCGTCGAGCGAGTCGGGCGCCTGCTGAAGATGCACGCCAACAAGCGGGAAGAGATCAAGGAAGTCATGTGCGGGGACATCGCGGCGGCGGTGGGGCTCAGGAACGTCGGAACCGGAGATACCATCTGTGAAAAGCAGAACCCGATTGTTCTGGAAGCGATAGAATTTCCGGCCCCGGTGATTTCGGTGGCTGTCGAGCCCAAGACGAAGAGCGATCAGGAGAAACTCGGGTTGTCGCTCGACAAGCTGATGCGCGAAGATCCTACCTTCCGGGTACATACGGATCCGGATACGGGACAGACGATTCTCTCCGGCATGGGCGAACTCCATCTGGAGATCCTTGTCGACCGGATGGTGCGGGAATTCGGAGTGGCTGCCAATATCGGCAAACCGCAGGTCTCGTACCGGGAAACGATTCGGCAGCAGTCGGAGGCTGAAGGGAGATTCGTACGCCAGACAGGCGGCCGCGGCCAGTACGGGCATGTCAAGATCAAGCTCGAGCCGGCAGAGGCCGGCAGCGGTTTTGATTTCGTCAACGAGATCGTCGGGGGCGCCATCCCGAAGGAATTCATCTCCCCTGTTGAGGAGGGAGTCAGACAGGCGCTCCTTACCGGCGTCCTGGCCGGATACGAAATGGTGGATGTGAAGGTGACCCTCGTCGACGGCTCATATCACGAGGTGGATTCTTCGGAGCTGGCCTTCAGGATTGCCGGTTCGATGGCCCTGAAAGAAGCGGCCAGGAAGGCGAAGCCGGTGCTCCTGGAGCCGATGATGAAGGTTGAAGTTGTGGTACCTGAGGAGTACATGGGGAGTGTCACCGGCGATCTGCACTCGCGCAGAGGCCGCGTGGAGTCTACTGAAACCCGTCTCAGTTCGACTATAATTCAATGCAAGGTCCCCCTTTCGGAAATGTTCGGCTATTCCACAGACCTACGTTCCATGACCCAGGGTCGTGCGACTTACTCAATGCACTTCTCTCACTATGATGAAGCGCCAAAGGCAGTAAGCGAAGAAGTGATCTCAAAGATCCGTGGAAAGTCGTAGGGTTAATAGGTTCGGAGGAAGATATGGCCAAGGAGAAATTTGATCGCAGTAAGCCGCACGTAAACATAGGGACGATAGGACACATCGACCACGGCAAGACGACACTGACAGCGGCAATCACGACAGTGTTGCACGAGGCGGATCCCAAGATCGCCGTACGTTCGTTTGACTCGATCGACAACGCGCCCGAGGAGAAGGAAAGAGGGATCACGATAGCGACATCGCACGTGGAGTATTCGACGAAGAACCGGCATTATGCGCACGTCGACTGTCCGGGGCACGCGGATTACATCAAGAACATGATCACGGGAGCGGCGCAGATGGACGGAGCGATCCTGGTGGTATCGGCGGCAGACGGTCCGATGCCGCAGACGCGAGAGCACATACTGCTGGCGCGCCAGGTGGGAGTGCCGTACATAGTCGTGTTCATGAACAAGGTGGACATGGTAGATGATCCTGAGCTGCTTGACCTGGTAGAGCTGGAAGTGCGTGAACTTCTGACTTTCTATGAATTCCCTGGGGATGATATTCCGGTGGTTCGTGGCAGCGCACTGAAGGCGATGCAGGGAGACGAGGGAGCGAAGCAGCAGATTCTGGCGCTGATGGAAGCTGTGGATCAGAACGTACCGCTGCCTGCGCGGGAAGTGGAGAAGCCGTTCCTGATGCCGGTTGAAGACATTTTCACGATTTCGGGACGCGGAACCGTGGCGACGGGCAGGATTGAGCGGGGCAAGGTCAAAGTAGGCGAGGAGATTGAGATTGTCGGGATTCGGCCGACGGTCAAGCGAGTGGTTACGGGAGTGGAGATGTTCCGCAAGCTGCTTGATGAAGGGATGGCCGGAGACAACGTGGGACTGCTGTTGCGCGGGACGGACAAGAAGGAAGTGGAGCGCGGGCAGGTGATCGCGGCGCCCGGGAGCATCACGCCGCACACGCACTTCAAGGCTCAGGCGTATATCCTGACGAAGGATGAAGGTGGTCGGCACACGCCGTTCTTCAACGGGTACCGACCGCAGTTCTATTTCCGGACGACGGACGTGACGGGAGTTGCGGAACTGCCGGAAGGGACTGAAATGGTGATGCCGGGCGACAATGTTCAGCTGACGATCAAGCTGATCACCCCGATAGCGATGGAAAAGGG
>JAAYAM010000060.1 GCA_012719355.1 Acidobacteriota bacterium | reverse complement strand
CGAAATCGGGAATGACCGAACTGGTGATGCACGACCGGGACGACGCATGCCTCGACCAGGAGTCGAACGATTTCTTCACGGAAGGCTGGAACGCGGTGCTGCTCGAACTCAAGGATTACTGCGAGCGCAAGGAGCGTTCGACCAGGCCGAGACAGCGCGACAGGGCGTCGGCAAAAAGAGAGTGATTCCCGGTCATCCGAGCGACAGAAATCGGTACCATCCGTCGGCGTCCTCTTTCAGAGCCTCCATCCTTTCCTTGACCATCTGGTGCAGCCGCGCGTTCTCGACCGCGATGGCTCCGAGATCGGCCACCGTATCCGCCAGGCTTATCTCTTCCGGCGTAAAACGCCGCACCTGTCTGGAATAGAGCCGCATGACTCCGATGATCACGTCCCGCAGCCGTAGGGGAATCACGAGAACGGACCGTATCCCCTCCCGCTCAGCCTCTTTGATGTACTGGAACCCCGTTTCCTTCGTAACATCTTCGATCGTTACCGGCCGGGCCTCTTTCATCACCTTCTGGTCAACCGGGCTTTTCGCCAGTTCCACTTCCCCTTTCTTGAGGTACGTGTCGCTCAAGCCCCAGGACGTCGTAAGGTGAAGGGTCTGCCGTTTTGGTCCGAAAAGCCTTATCGATCCCGCCCGCACGTTCAGCTCCTTCACCGATTCCAGAAGGAGCGTTCTCAAAACCTGCTGAAGATCCAGGCTGGAAATGAGGTTGTGAGCGAGCCGGTGGAACGCTTCGAAAAACTGCGCCCGCCTGATTGCCTGGGCGCCCAACCCGACGATTCCTTCGAGGAACGCCTGCTCTCCGGGGCTGAATTCTCTCTTTTCAGCGCTGTAGACGTGCAGCACCCCGATCGCCTTGCCGTGCAGAACCAGCGGAAGCGCCAGCAGACTGGCCAAGCCTTCACGCCTGGCGGCGGTTGAATACTGGAATCCTTTTTCGCTGCACACATCAAGTATCGAGAGACATTTCTTTTCTGTGAGCACGGTGCTGTCTATGCCGCTTTTTGCCAGTTCCACCGCCCCTTTGGAAAGATAGGCCTCGCTCAGCCCGTGGAAAGCCTTCAGTTCCAGCGTCTGGCGCTCCTCATTCAGGAGACGCAGGGTCGCCGCCCTGTAGCCGAGATCACTCACAATCCGGCTCAGCATCACCTGAAGCACCTCCTGCTGGCTCATACGGGCGTTGATTGCACTGATGATCTCGTAGAAGATCTCAAGCTGTCGCCGAGGATCTCTGTAATACTCCATCTAATACCTCTGTCATCCCTTTCCAAGCATCATGCTCAGTGCCAGAACCAGCAGCACCAGAGACGTGATGTATGTGTAACGCCAGTTTCGCTTGCTGATGAATTCGATGAGCGAGCCAATTACTCTCAATATGGGCGTCGCAATCAGCAGCAGGAGTCCGAGGTCGAGAAAGCTCTCGGGATCGCCTCGCCTGAGTCCGGGCAGGATCTCTGAAAAACCGGACGCTTTCTCGGCGAGAGGCTGCCGGTAAATGATGCTGAGGGCGAATCCGAGCAGCAGGACTACCGTAGTCGTGACAAGCCCGACAGTAAGCATGCTGTGGATCACCTGGTTCAGATCACGACGCGCCAGGATTTCCGGCTCTTCTTCCGGTTCGATTCCGGCTGTCGCCAGCTCGGCTGGAAAATCCCGGATATGGATCGAATCCGGAAGATCCTCTTCAGGTATCGCGGGAATTCCAGGATTCTTCTCTTCATTCATTCATTTCATCCACGCCTGCACCAGCATCATTGTTGCAAAAGCAAGGAGGAGCAGTTGAAAGATCTGCCTGAGCCTCTGGCTTCTGATTCGTCCGCCTACCCTTGTCCCGATCTGGGCACCCGCCAGCACTCCCAGGGCTGTCGGGATTGCGAGCTTCGGGCTGACAAACCCGCTCATGTAATAGATGATCCCGCTGGTTGCGGCCGTAATCCCGATCATGAAGTTGCTGGTGGCGATTGCAGCTCTCAACGGCACCCCCATCATGAGGTTCATGATCGGCACTTTGATGATCCCTCCCCCGATTCCCAGCAGGCCGGAAACATTCCCGGCCAGAAAACTTGCGCCCATCCCCATCCCCAACCTGCGAATCCCGTAAGTGACACGGCCCCCGGTCCGCGGATCGATGTAGCTCGTATCCAGGGCGCCGGTCCTGACCGGCGGGCGCTCCTCCTTGGGGAGTCTATGCATGATGAATGCCACATATATCAGGATACACGCAAACAGGAGGGCAAGCAGGCGAGGACTGATCAGGACAGCCGTCACGCCTCCGGCAAGCGCCCCGGCAGTGGTTGCGACTTCAAGGATCATCGCAAGGCGGTTGTGCGTCATGCCGCGGCCGACATAGACGGCTCCCGCGGCGCAGGAGGTAGCGATCACACAGACGATACTCGTCCCGATCGCGGTCTTGATCGGAACACCGAGAAACGCGGTCAGGATAGGAATCAGGAGAATACCGCCTCCGATCCCCATCATCGCACCGACACCACCAACCACCAGCCCGATGGCGAGAATAAGCAGGATGGTAACCATTCAGCGCCAGTAGCACCCTTTCCCGGAAAGGCTCAACGCCTGACGTTCACCGAAATGTCTATGCCGTTGCGAACGCTCTGGGTGACGACGCAGAAATCCTCATAAAGATCGAGGCACCGCTGCATCTTCTGATCGTCAGGGGCCGCAATACGAGGTTGTATATCGACGTCGATTTTCCCGATGCGCAGCCTCCCTTTCTCGTTGCGAACGTGTGAGACGCTGATATCGGTATGGATGCCTTCCAGATCCATACGAAGTTTTCGCGCACAGAAAAGAAAACTCGCACTCAGGCAGCCTCCAACCGCCGTAGCCAGCAGTTGCGACGGGCTCGGCCCGGCTCCCTTCCCTACCGGAGGCGGCTCGTCCAGGATGAAATCCTGCACTCCTTCGCCGATTTTCACACGGAACTCGAAATCGCTTATCTGGTCGAGAGAAATCTTTACTCTCCCTTTTCCATCATCCTTCTTTTCAGTTGTGGCATTCGTGTCCATAGATCCTCTCCTTACCAGAAACATTACAGAATCGCGCAACGATAAGCCAGTCGTCGCGGAGAGCAATTCTGAATTCGTCATTCAGGATTCCTAGCTTATTGCTTTTATTGATTTCTAGGAGCTTGCATTACGGAAGGCGATTCTGGTAGGATCGCAGTTCAATTGGCCGGTACCTATACTGGAGGAAGGCTCATGCGCAAAGTGCCCTTGGCGGAATCACTGCGGATCATAGCCCAGGGATCGTTGAATTGGCTGGTGAAGAGGCCGATCGTAGTTTCGTTCGAAGTGACCGATGCCTGCACCTGCTATTGCAAGCATTGCGATCATGGCGGGCCGAGAGATACGTCGCACAACATGAAGCCGTCCGATTACAGGAAGTACATGGAGGTGCTCCGTCCCTGCGTCGTTCAGGTCTCCGGAGGCGAGCCTCTCATGCGCGACGATCTGACGGAAGTAGTGCGCAACATCAAGTCCGAGTCGGGTCTTCCCTTCATCATACTGGTTTCGAACTGGTCCGAGATGACCGTCGAACGCTACCAGGAACTGCGCCGCGCCGGCGTCGACGAATTCTGCGTCAGCCTCGACTTTCCCGACGAACGCCACGATGAGTTCCGAGGGCTGCCGGGCCTGTACCGTCACCTGAGCGAAATCATGCCGAAAGTCTCGGCCTTGGGCTACGACGATGTGGTGCTGAACAACTGCATCACCGCCGCCAATGTCGAAGAGATCAACCGCTGCGCCGACAAAGCCGCCGAGTGGGGCGTGAACATCAACTACAGCGCCTATTCTCCGCGCCGTACCGGTTGCAAAGACTATTTCCTCAATACCGACGACCAGAAGGCAATTCTCGAACGGGGACTGAAGCGGCTCAAGGAGCGCATGAACGGAACCAACTGGATCACGAACACCGTCAGCACCCTTGATGCGACGCAGGCGTACTTCAACCGGGGCGGCGCCCCGTCATGCAAAGCCGGACTCAGGTGGCTGGTCGTGACCAGCGACGGTCATCTGCAACCGTGTTCGATGCAGTTCAAGCGTTACAGCCTTCATGAACAGGGACGCATGGTCGAAGAGTTCACCCAGAACAACACATGCGACCAGTGTTATGTCTCGATCCGGTCGTATCTCGACAAGTCTTTTCCCCAGTTGCTGCGCGAGAACGTGACCGAGTTCTTCTCATTCAAGAAGAGCTCCGCGTTCAGAAGCGGAAATTCAGCAGCTCCGGCGAATTAATTCGATCCATCCCGCCCCTGTGTCGTATCAAATTGCCAGGGGAATTCGGAATTCCCTGTGTTACTCTACGTTGCGTAACGCGCAGGAAGACATCCGTCATTTCAGGAGGCACCGTGAAAAGACTATTGTTACTGGTTTTCATGGGGCTGCTCGCCCCCTCTGTATTGAACGCCGGGGAGGTGGAGGATCGCGTTGTCCGCGGTGCGGTTGTGCTGAGGGAAATCGCCGAAGCTCCGGACTCGGGAATTCCTCAGGACCTTCTGAACAAGGCGGCCTGCGTCGCCGTTATTCCGGGGATGAAGAGGGCAGGGTTCATCTTCGGCGGCAACTATGGAAAAGGGGTAATGTCGTGCAGAACCAACTCGGGCAAGGGCCCCTGGAGCGCTCCCTCGATGTTTCTCATGACAGGAGGGAGTTTCGGTCTGCAGATCGGCGGACAATCGGTTGACCTGATTTTGGTGATCATGAACCTGAGCGGCCTTGAGAGCATGCTCGACAGCAAGTTCACCCTGGGAGGGGATGCGTCGGTCGCCGCCGGTCCGGTGGGCAGGACCGCCGCCGCCGAGACCGATGCCTGGATGTCGGCCAAGATTCTCGCCTATTCCCGGGCCAAAGGCCTGTTCGGCGGCCTGGTGCTCAAAGGCGGTGTCGTCCGCCCCGACAAGGACGCCAACCAGGTGCTGTACGGAAAAGAAGTGGAAGCACGGAGTCTGCTGCTTCACAAAACCGACCCGGTGCCGAGGGACGCCAAAATCTTTCTCGATGAGCTGACACGGATCAGCCCGGAAAGAGTGCAGAAGCAGAATTAGGGTTTCCTGTTCAGCCCGTAGATGAGTTTCAAGCCCTGGAGCGCCAGCCAGGGCTCCACTATATCGATGCTGTCGGTTTCCCGCGCGACGAGTTCAACGAGCGAGCCGGTTCCCACGGTCTTCATGTCCGGACCCAGCTCGGCCCTGAATCGTGCCACCATCCCCTCCACCAGCCCGACATACCCGAACAGGAGTCCGGACTGCAGCGCGTGCACCGTGTTCTTTCCAATGGCGGCCGGCGGCCGGAGAATCTCTACCCTGGGAAGCTTGGCTGCGCGCCGGAAAAGCGCATCTGAGGAGATTCCGATCCCGGGCGCGATCGCTCCGCCGATGTACTCCCCTTCTCCCGTAATGGCATCGAAAATCGTCGCGGTTCCGAAATCGACGACGCAAACGGGACCTGTCACGATGCGGCGCACCGCGACGGCATTCACCACCCGGTCCGCCCCCACCTGTTTGGGATCTTCGTACCTGAGCGGAATCCCGGTCCGTGTTCCCGCATCGACAACCAGGGGATCGGAGTTCAGGTACTCACGGCAAGCCTGCTGCAGGGTTCCGGTGAGAGGAGGGACTACCGATGCGATGGCAGCATGTTTGACCTCTCCTGAAGCTATCCCGGCGCGGTCGAGAAGCTGCACCAGCAGGATACCGTACTCGTCCGAAGTGCGGTCGCTGTCAGACGCCAGCCTCCAGCACGGTCCAAGGGTTTCTTCCTGAAACAGTCCGATCGTGATGCTGGTGTTTCCTACATCGATCGCGAGCAACATGGCTTCCTCCTATCCCTCGATCAGGATGTTGTCTATCAGCCGGGCCCTGCCGATACGAACTGCGAGCGAAAGCAGTACCTTCCCGTCAATCTGCTGCAGCTCATTCAGCGTCTCCGGATCAGCCGCCGAAACGTACTCTTCGGATGCCAGCGGTTCGGCACGAATGATGGTGCGCATGGTGTCGCGCAGGACTTCGGCATTCCGCTCTCCCGTGTCGTACTTCTCTTTCGCAGCCGACAGCGCCCGGTAGAGAACGGGGGCCGCCTCTCTTTCAGCGGGTCCGAGGTAGACATTGCGGCTGCTTATCGCGAGTCCATCCGGCTCGCGGACAGTGGGGCAGGCGACGACCTGCACCGGAAAATTCAGGTCCTGCACCATGCGCCGGAGCACGACCAGCTGTTGAGCGTCTTTCTGCCCGAAATATGCCCTCTCGGGCTGAAAGCAGTTCAGCAGTTTGACGACGATGGTTGCGACGCCGCGAAAATGCCCGGGGCGCGATGCTCCTTCAAGCGGACGGGCAACGCCTTCGACTGTGATCCACGACTGGAAATTCGGAGGGTAGATCATCTCGGGCGAAGGAATCCAGACGAGATCGGCGCCGAGGCTCTCGAGCAACGCGAGGTCCTGCTCGAGGGTGCGCGGATAGTTGTTGAAATCCTCACCGGGGCCGAACTGAGAAGGATTCACGAAAATGCTGGCTCCTACGTGCCTGCATTCGGCGCGCGCCCTGCTGACCAGTGAGGCGTGGCCCGCGTGCAGTGCGCCCATGGTCGGAACCAGTCCGAAGACGCCGTTCATGGCTGCGCGCAGCGATCTCAGCTCGGCGAGATCTTCCGTTACTTTCATTGTTGAAGTCCGCTCCTTTTCTGGTGGACAGCACTCTGGATGAGCTGCCACAGGATTTCGTTTACGGGGGTGGGGATCCCGAAGCGCTTCCCTTCACCGACCACGGCTCCGTTTATTGCGTCACATTCCGTCGGCGCGCCCCGCAGCAGATCCTGCAGCATGGATGATCTGTTGGCGGCGGTGCGCAACGCGACTTCTCTCACACGTTCGACCGGATCGGAGAAAGGGAGTTCGACGCCGCGGGCGCGGGCGACCTCATAACACTCGAGCGCTGCCCTGGCCATCAAATCGGCGGCATTCGGCCTGTTGAGCAGTTCGCCGTTAGGCACGCGCAGGATCGCGGTGAGCGCATTGATGCCGCAGCTTATCGTCAGTTTGCCCCATATGAGGCTTTCGGCTTCGTGAGGCTCGCAGCGATGGCATTCGAAGCCCGCACGCCGGAAGAGTTCCGCCACCTGTTCAGGCGCCACCATATAGGTCGGCCCGGTTCCCCCGGTACGGACGTATCCCGGACCCACGAGCGTGGCTCCTGTTGCGGTGACGCCGGGACAGGCTTTGGGACCGAGCAGTTCAATGTTGCCGAGCCCGTTCTGGAGCGACAGGATTATTCCTTCGGGAGCAAGGTAGCCTTCGAGGTATCCGGCGATTGACGCCGTCTGCCATGATTTCACCAGCACGAGGATGAGATCGGCCGCAGGGAGTGAAGTACCGATGTATGCGGCGGCGGCGGCGAAGGTACGGGTTTCATTCTCGTGCTCGACCAGTATTCCCCGCTTCCGGATAGAGGCAATCGCCTCGGACCATGTGCCGGTCAGGGTAACGTGTGCGACAGACGCGAGGCGTGCCGCGAAAAGGCAGGCCATCGCCCCGGTTCCGACGATCACTATTCGCATCGCTGGTATCTCCGTCACCGGCAGGGCCTTAGTGGTAGCGGACGTCTTCCCCTTCGCCGGCCTCGAGCCCGTGTTCCCGGAGTTCGATTTCCCGGACGAGATCACGAAAGGCCTGTGGATCCATGGAACT
>JAAYAM010000372.1 GCA_012719355.1 Acidobacteriota bacterium | reverse complement strand
TGTCATCGTACAAGAATGCAGCCGACTTCCTGAACATGAACCATATCGACCTCGTCTGCCTCCAGCACGAGTACGGGATATTCGGCGGGCCGGCCGGGAGCCACATCCTGGCTCTCCTACGCGAATTGCGGATGCCGGTGATTACGACGCTGCATACGATTCTCACGGAACCGGACCCCAACCAGAGGCGTGTCCTTGAAGAAGTGGCCCGGATTTCCGACCGCATCGTCGTGATGAGTTCGCACGGAATCGAATTTTTGCGCGAAATCTATGGAATTCCTGAAAACAAGATCGACCTGATCCCGCACGGGATACCCGATGTGGCCTTCGTGGATCCAAACTTCTATAAAGACCAGTTCGGCCTGGAGGGTAAGACCGTACTGCTGACCTTCGGCCTGCTATCTCCGAACAAGGGAATCGAACACGTCATCAGGGCCCTTCCTGCGGTGCTCGAACGTTTTCCGGGAGTTGTATACATCGTACTCGGAGCGACTCATCCGCATGTCAAACTCCATGAAGGTGAGTCCTACCGCCTGTCACTCGAGCGGCTGGCGCGCAGCCTCTGCGTCGACCAGAGCGTCATCTTTCAAAACCGGTTCGTGAGTCTGCAGGAGCTGGTAGAGTTTATCGGTGCAGCCGACATTTATATCACTCCGTATCTGAATCCGGCCCAGATTGTGTCAGGGACATTGGCATATTCGACAGGCGCAGGGAAAGCCGTTATCTCCACGCCTTACTGGTATGCAAAAGAACTTCTGGCGGATGGCCGCGGAGTGCTGATTCCTTTCGCCGACCCGGATGCAATATCCAACGGAATAACGAGGCTGCTCGAAGACGAGTCCGAACGTCATGCGATGCGCAAGAGGGCTTTTCTGATGGGACGGCAAATGGTCTGGTCCAATGTGGCGCGCCTTTATGTCCGCACCTTCGAACGAGCATGGGATGAAAGAAGGCAGCATCCGCAACCCGCATTCTCCGCCATCCCACTCAAACAGCGGACCGCCGAACTGCCGGCGCTGGAGTCCGATCATCTGCAGCATATGACTGACGATACCGGATTGCTGCAACATGCAATCTTCACCCATCCGTGTTTCGATGAGGGATACACGACCGACGACAACGCACGCGCCCTTATTCTGGCCGCGCTCCTCGAACAGGCGGGAATGAGTTTGCCGAAGACCCACTCCTATCTCGCATTCCTCTGGCACGCGTTCAATCGGGAGAAGAAGAGATTCCGGAACAAACTGTCCTACACACGCTGTTGGCTGGATGAACTCGGATCCGAAGATTGCCACGGGCGCTCGTTATGGGCCCTCGGGACCCTCCTGAACCGCTCGCAGGACCCGGGCCTGCGCGGTTCCGGTGCCATTCTGTTCGATCTGGCGCTTCCGGCGCTGCGCGGCTTCACGAGTCCACGGGCATGGGCCTATGCACTGCTCGGCCTCAACGAGTATCTGAAATGCTTCTCGGGAGACAGGGCGGCGCAGAGCATCCGGGAAGAGCTTTCGGAAAAACTGATGGCTTGCTACCGCTCAACCTGCGCCAGGGACTGGCGATGGTTCGAAAACATCCTGTCATACTGTAATGCCAGATTATCGCAAGCCCTCCTGGTCTCCGGCCGGTCCATGACCCGGCAGGATCTCGTGGATGCAGGGCTTGAAACGCTTCGATGGCTTACGGAAGTGCAGAGCGCTGACAGCGGTCATTTCGTTCCCATCGGCTCCAATGGGTTTTACGTGCGTGGAGGGGAACGGGCCCGCTTTGACCAGCAGCCGGTAGAAGCGCACGCCACGGTATCGGCATGTCTCGAGGCGTGGCGTACCACGCGGGAGGACTGGTGGCTCAGGGAATCCCAGAAAGCATTTGAGTGGTTCCTGGGACGAAATGACCTTGGGCTCCCGCTTTATGATCCGGCGACCGGAGGATGTCGTGACGGGCTCCATCCTGACCGGATCAACCAGAACGAAGGCGCCGAGTCCACCCTCAGTTTCATGATAGCTTTGGAAGAAATGCGTCAGTCGGGAAACATTATCGAGTCTTAGTATGAATTCAGCTGGAAAGCACGAAATACTGATTCGAAGGCACGAAAAAAACCCTATTCTCCGGCCTGAGGATTGGCCGTATCCCATCAACTCCGTCTTCAATGCCGGCGCCACACTCCTGGCGGACGGATCCACTCTGCTTCTCTGCCGGGTCGAAGAGCGGAGCGGCATCTCACATTTGTGTGCGGCCCGGTCACTGAATGGCATCGACGGCTGGGTGATCGATGAATTGCCGACCCTAAAGCCCGATCCGTTGAACCATCCAGAGGAACTGTGGGGAATCGAGGATCCGCGAATCACCTACGTTCCCGAGCTGGACAGCCATGTCATCGCCTTCACTTCGTTCTCGAGGGGTGGGCCCGGCGTGTCGCTTGCCGTTACCCGGGATTTCCGCTCTTTCGAACGATACGGCGTGATTATGCCCCCTGAAGACAAAGACGCCGCACTGCTCCCCAGGCGCGTGTCAGGTCACTGGGCTTTAATCCATCGACCCGTTAGTTCATGGCAGGGAGCAAACATCTGGATATCCTATTCTCCTGATCTCCGCCATTGGGGGAGTCACAGACTTGTCATGCGCGCACGCGAGGGCGCCTGGTGGGATGCCAACAAGATCGGCCTCTCCCCTCCCCCAATCGAGACATCGAAGGGATGGCTCCTGATTTACCACGGAGTCAGGCAATCGGCCGCCGGCTGTCTGTATCGGCTGGGTCTCGCACTGCTCGATGCTGACATTCCGGAACGATGCCTGCTACGCAGCGACAGCTGGATCTTTACCCCGGAAGAACCCTATGAACGCCAGGGAGATGTTGCCAATGTCGTTTTTCCCTGCGGCTACACCATCGCTCCCGATGGGGACACAATCAACCTCTATTATGGATGCGCCGACACCTGCCTCGGACTCGCAACCGCAAGCATCCGGTCGCTGCTCGACTGGCTCGAACGCCACGGCTCACCATGTGATCCCCACCAGCATTAAACTCTCTGCAATCTAAAATTTGAGTGCGTTGCCTGATTTACAACATGAGTTGTCATACAGGCAACGTGTTTAAGTTGCCCTTCGCACAACGTCGCACTCTAAGTCTTTGCCATACCTTTACTTATGCCTTGGCACGGTATGTGCCAAGGCCTGGATGTACACACATGTGGGTAGAGACATCTTTTTGAGCACTCTGGCGGCTGAAAGGAGAAAAGACACTCTATGAAAGCGACTCGGCAAAACTGGTGGATTCTGGTCGGTACGGTTGCGATTGCATTCTTCATTTTGGGATTTTTTGGCAAGGAGGTCTATCGCAAGGCACCTCCTATTCCTGAGCGCGTGGCAGTCTCGGACGGGACACTCGTGTTCACCAAGGACGATATCCTTACAGGGCAGCAGGTATGGCAGTCGACCGGAGGTCAGCAGCTCGGCACAATCTGGGGTCATGGCGCCTACCAGGCTCCGGACTGGTCTGCCGACTGGCTGCACCGGGAATCGGTAGCGCTGCTTAACCTCTGGGCAAAACGCGAGGGCTACGCGAGTTTTGAGTCAATGCCGGCCGAAGGGAGAGCCGCACTGCGGGAACGGCTGCGCCAGGAGCTCCGCACCAATACATATGACCGGCAGACGGAAACCGTGACGATCTCCCCCGATCGTCTGGAGGCGATCCGGCAGACCGCAAGGCACTACGAGGATCTATTCGGTGGCGCCCCTCACCTTCAAGGGTTGAGAGAGGCGTATGCAATGCGGGAAGTAACGGTCCCTGACCGGGAGCGTTTGAGTAAGCTCTCGGCGTTCTTTTTCTGGACCAGCTGGGCATGCTCCACAAACCGCCCCGGGTCAGCGGCTACGTATACCAACAACTGGCCTCACGAACCTCTGATCGACAATCGCCCGACCGGCTCCACGGTACTGTGGTCGATTATCAGCGTTGTCTTTCTCCTGACGGGAATCGGACTTCTGGTGTGGCACATGGCTTTCCGTCCGGATAAAGAACCGGAGGTTCAGCCTCCCGACACAGATCCCCTCAGCGGAATTACGATCACGCCATCGATGCGGGCGGTAGGGAAGTATCTGGGGGTCGTGATCGCCCTTTTCACGGTTCAGGTCGGACTCGGCGCCTTAACTGCTCACTACACGGTGGAAGGACAGGCATTTTTCGGGTTTCCACTTTCGGAATGGATACCCTACGTGCTCTCCAGAACATGGCACATCCAGACGGGCATCTTCTGGATCGCAACCGCCTTCTTGGCGGCAGGACTGTTTCTGGCTCCTGCGGTAGGCGGACGTGAACCAAGGTTCCAGAGACTGGGAGTCAACCTGCTGTTCGGCGCACTCCTGCTGGTCGCAGGCGGATCGCTCGCCGGAGAGTACTTCTCCGTTCATCAGCAACTCGGACTTGACGCAAGCTTCTGGTTCGGACACCAAGGGTATGAATATGTCGATCTCGGAAGAGGATGGCAGATAGCGCTGTTCGTCGGGCTTTTGCTCTGGCTCGGGCTCATGCTTCGAGGACTTGGGCCGGCCTTGAAGAAGCGTGATGAGGCAAAGCCGCTTGTCGTGATGTTCGCCGCCGCAAGCACGGCCATCGGCCTGATGTATGCGGCCGGCTTCTTCTTTTCCGCCCGAACCCATTTGTCGGTAATGGAATACTGGCGCTGGTGGGTAGTTCATCTCTGGGTAGAGGGCTTCTTCGAAGTCTTCGCGACAGCAGCGCTTGCGTTCATCTTTGCCCGCCTGGGACTGGTGAACAAGACGCATGCGGCCAACGCCGTTATAGCATCAAGCGCTCTCTTCCTCTTTGGAGGCATTCCTGGTACTTTCCATCACCTCTATTTCAGCGGCACTCCGACTTCGATCATGGCCATCGGGTCAGTATTCAGCGCGCTGGAAGTTATTCCCCTGGTCCTGATCGGATTTGAAGCGTACAAAACCAGTCGCAAACGTTTTGCAGCGCCCTGGATGGAGAAGTACCGCTGGCCGATCCGCTTTTTTGTCGGGGTGGCCTTCTGGAACATGATCGGCGCCGGACTGTTCGGCTTCCTGATCAACCCGCCGATCGCCCTCTATTACATGCAGGGATTGAATACTACCCCGGTGCACGGCCACACCGCTCTTTACGGAGTGTACGGACTGCTGTCACTTGGGCTGGTCCTGATGGTCGCACGCTTCCTCACGAGAGGCCGTACCTGGAATGAACGGCCCATTGCCATTGCGTTCTGGGGAACCAACATCGGACTTGCCCTGATGGTGGTTCTGAGCCTGCTTCCGATCGGTCTCGCACAGGCATGGACCAGCGCCGATACCGGCTTCTGGTTTGCCCGCAGCGCCGAATTCCTCCAGCAACCCTGGCTTGAAACCCTGCGCTGGATGAGAATCGTCGGCGACACGATATTCATTGTCGGGGTCGTGGCGCTGGCGTACTTCATGCTGGGGCTGGTCACAGGGTGGAGTTACAAGGCTCGACCCTCGGGAGTACCAGATCTGGGTCTGGCTCCGAAGAAACAGCCAGTGGCACAACTGTCCGAATAGCCCCCCCCGGCCGCAGATCAAGCAGATTGCCGGCAGAGCCTTCCCGGTAATCTGCTGATCTGCGGCGCTTCGGCATTCCCCCTTCCAAACCGGATCCGCTTGGCCAGGCAGCCAGTGGGTGTCCAGAATCGAAACCCAACTGTCCGGAAATGGACAGGCTGCGCCCGCACTCCGTTTCCTCTGATCCACAAACCGTTGAACACACAATGTATTTGCGTTTGCCACCGACCGGCCCGATAATTGCTCAAGCTCAGGCGACAGTCAGAAGAACAGAAATTGGAGAGAGGTTGGTGTGGATATCCCTCGAAAGTCTCAGGCGCGTGTGCGCCTGATCCGTCGGACCATTATCGGGCTCGTTGCTCTTGGTGTGATCGGCGCAATCAGCTGGTATGTGTCCCGGCTCGAACCCGCGGCTCCTGTGGTGGATCGGGCAACAGTCTGGACTGACACGGTGAAGCGAGGCCCGATGCTGCGCCAGGTGAGAGGGCTGGGCAAGCTGGTTCCGGAGGAAATCCGCTGGGTCCCTGCAGTTACGGAGGGAAGAGTTGAAAGAATCCTGCTGGAACCGGGAGCCCGTGTCATGCCCGACACGGTTCTGCTCGAACTGAGCAACCCGCAGCTCGAACAGGAAACCCTGAGTGCCGAGTGGGACTGGAAAGCTGAACAAAGCTCCTATGAGGATCTGAAAGTGAGGCTCGAGAGTCAGCAGCTGACCCAGGCGGCAGAACTGGCGAAGTACGAATCCGATCACGAACTGGCGCTCCTCCGTTTTGAGGCGCGATCGGAACTGGCCAAGGACGGGCTTGTCTCGGCGCTTGACCTGAAGCAGGATAAGGCCAACGCTCAGCAACTGGCAAATCGGTTGAAGCTGGAAAGGCAGCGTCTGGAAAAAGACCTGGAATCAATTGCTGCGCAACTTGCGGAACGACGCACCAGGATCAGCCAGCGGGAGGCGGTGTACAGGCTCAAGAAGAGCCTTCTCGACCAGCTCAAGGTTAAGGCCGGAGTCGAGGGCGTGCTCCAGCTGATTCAGGTAGATGTGGGGCAAAGGGTCGGGCAGGGAACGAACCTGGCCCGGGTCGCGAATCCTGCGAAGCTCAAGGCGGAGCTGAACATCCCCGAGACACAGGCCAAAGATATCCAGATCGGCCAGCAAGTCTCGATTGATACACGCAACGGCATCATCCCCGGCACTGTATCGCGCATAGACCCGGCCGTGAAGGAAGGCACAGTGACGGTTGACGTCAGGCTGAACGATGCCCTGCCGAAAGGCGCGAGGCCTGAGCTGAGTGTCGACGGAACTGTAGTCCTGGAGAAGCTCGAAGACGTAGTTTACGTGGGCCATCCTGTGCAGGGACAACAGGACAGCCTGATCAGCCTTTTCAAGCTGGACGGGCAGGGTAAGGAAGCAAAGCGAGTTTCGGTGAGACTGGGCCGCAGCTCAGTGAGTATTATTGAAGTAAAGGAAGGACTGGAACCCGGCGACCAGGTGATCCTGTCCGATATGAGCGCGTACGACGGGTTCGATCGCATTTCATTCCGGTAAAAGGAGAATCCATGACAATCAATGGCCAGCCTCTGATTCATCTCGAGAACATAAGCAAGATCTTTTATACCGACGATATTGAAACGCATGCCCTGTCCAGAATCACACTCGACATCAAGCCGGGAGAGTACGTCTCCATCGCAGGCCCCTCCGGATGCGGCAAATCAACACTACTGTCGATCCTGGGGCTGCTCGATACTCCGACCGAAGGAACCTACCTCCTCAACGGAAGAGCTGTCGACAGCCTGAAGC
>JAAYAM010000371.1 GCA_012719355.1 Acidobacteriota bacterium | reverse complement strand
TCGCGTCTGGATTGAGCACGCGGAGTCGGAGGCCTTGACCTGAGCGTTCCATTGTGTGAGACAGCGTTTGGCCTTTTCTGAGTGTACATTTGTGGTGACATGTCATGAGAGTATTCTTCGCGACAACCCCCTACCAGAAGCAGAGACGATCCATCGACATACAGCCGATGCTGGGCATATTCCTGCTGCCTCAGATGCTGAGGGAGTGCGGGTGCCAAGTCGATGTTGAGCTGAATATCGAAGAGGGGCTGGAGGTAGAATCCGATGCTCTGGTAGGCAGGGCATTGAAGTCGGACGTAATTTGTCTCTCTGCGCTATCGTTCAATTGGGCGTGCATCAAACGTTTTGTCGAGCTTATCGACCGTCAGGGGGAGCGCCCTCCGATCATCGTAGGCGGCGTTCATCCCACGTTGGTTCCAGACTACATCATGCGCTCTTCGCCTGCCGACATCCTCGTCGTTGGGGAGGGAGAGCGCACGTTGCTCGAGTTGATCGATTATTACAGAGGGCGCCGCACACTGGCCCAGATTCAGGGCATCTACTACCGCGACGACGGTCAGATTCGCTCCACCCCGCCACGAGAGCTTCTGACATCGGATGAGCTGGCGCAATTGCCGTGCATTGACTGGAACGATTATCCCGTTGGATCGGCTGTTCTGCCGGTCCAGACCTCACGTGGTTGTCTCATGAGTTGCACATTCTGTTCGATCCCATTTCGAGGCAGCTGGCGTCCCTTCCCATTGAAGCACGTTATGAACTCGATCGAAGCGTGTCTGAAAGCGATGCCGGGGGATGGACCACGATCCATCCTGTTCGCCGACGATTGCTTCACCGCTGATCGTGCGTTTGCGATAAGCGTGCTCACAAACGTCACGAGAGAGTTTCCGCAGGTGCGTCTCACGATTGAAGCCAGGGTGCGGGACATGATGAAGCCTGGGTTTCTGGAGACGATAGCGAGAAGCAGTGTCGAGGGAATGCAGGTTGGGATCGAGTGCGGCTATGACAAAGGACTTCGAAGGATACGAAAAGGGCTAAGCGTGAGCGAGGTGAAGGATTTCACTCGTGCTGCGTCCGAAATGGGTATGGGGGCGAAGGTGTTGCACTCATTCATCGTCGGTTTTCCATGGGAAACCACGGCCGAGATCAGAGCCACTATAGATCTGGCCTTCTTCCTGGCAGATCGCTATGGGAGTTCGATTCAGATCAACTGGTGGATACCGATGCCAGGCAACGCCATTTTCAGAGACCTATGTAGTTCGTATGGCGTGGATGAATCGATATTCGATCAGGAGAACTACAGCATACGGCAGGACTTGTTCTTCAGAATGCGCCCATGGATTACCAAGAAGGAGATGAATGCAGTTGAGAGCTACTTGATGTCACAAGCTTCGTCTTTTCCGGACGTAATAAAGTCGGGGTCGGTTTTCAGCAACAGTTGGGGCGACACGCTTCTCAGAATAAGAGAGTACTGCACTTCTATGAACTGTCCTCTTCCAGATTTCCTGCGGTAGCGTCACTCCTTTCTGTGCGCCTCAAGGGAAGGAGCGACCCGGTTCAGGCATCGTCTCACATGATCCGATGGATCGACTCGCGAGGGAAGCGCCGACTGCCAACCGTCTGCTGCCTGGGCATCCTGCCATCCACCTTTTTCTTGACAGGGCGGCTGAGACGAGTAGAATGCGCACAGCGTCGGGCAAGGCATGTTCCTGATGACTCGCTCAAGCTCTTGCTCCTATTGAGGCCTGACCGGTGCCCTCATCCCCTTTTTCTCTTGAATCCAGACTAAGCTACCGCGGCCCTGAAGAGCATCTCCCCCGTTCCCTGATGGCCCTCTTTAGCGCTTGCGAGAATAATTCCGGGGGTGCTTTCCAAAAGCAGCACACCTGCCTAATTGGATAATCGTGCAAACGACCTAATGGCCGATGGTGACGATGAGTCAGCATGCCTGATGCTAAGAAGAAACCCTGTAGTATTTGTCGTCGTTGGTTCCGTCCCGATGTTCGGATAGGAACTCGTCAGCACACATGCAATCGGCCGGAATGTCAGGCCACGCGCAGCAAAAGAACCCAGGCAAACTGGTGTGCCCGCAATCCAGATTACTTCATTGCCTGGCGAATCCAGGCACGTCATGACAATCACGGACACCTGAACCATTGCGGTTGCCGGGTCCGCTATCAAAACTTCCTTGGAACATAGCGCAGGTAGAACTCGGATCCAAAGGAGCGGATTTCGTCGGGATAATGGGAGCACTAATGCTGCGGACCGCGAAAGTGTTAGCGCTGGTGAGAAAGGAGGCCATTTTCGCCGGAATAATGGGTACCAGTTTTGAAGCGGGCATAGTTCTCCCTTCCTCGAGTTGTACCTGGATTCAGTTTTCCCCCTGGTTTTATTCAAAACATGCACACTACTGCATAAGATTTCTCCCCTGCCCGGTCAGGATTCACTTGTGGATTGAATTCAAAACCTGTTTGTAACTACTCACCCAGTTGGTCATAAATCTGACCGGAAAGTGCCATCTGAATAGCAATGAGAGGGTTGTGTCCCTTATTGGCCATAGTCTGAAGATAACTGGAGATCCGACAATGAGCCTGGGCCAATAGCACGGTTCTAAAGCAGCCGGAGACCTTCTGT
>JAAYAM010000059.1 GCA_012719355.1 Acidobacteriota bacterium | reverse complement strand
GTACCTATTTGAAAAACTGCCGAATATGGACTGCAACAACCTTGAAGCCCTCGACCAGCTGCTTCCCTGGAACGTCCGCCTGTAGTAGACTCTCGCTTTGATCCAGTGGGGATTATTTGACGCTTACGGTAAGGAAGTCAGCGGCAGAAGCCCATGCCATCTGGTTGCGCCTTCATAATGACGCACCCCTTCCTATAAAAATTCCAACGCATACAACCTACCGACTAAATCCGCAATGCTTCTACAGTTATGCCGACGACCAGAAACTTCTTGGATTATGCAATGACATGGAAGTCAGCATCTGGTTTAGACTCGAAGATATAGAAGGAGAAACTTTCCACGGCATACCTTTTATTCCAACCGCGATTCTACTCCCAAAGACATCCGTACTCTTCCCAATACCTAAAGAAGCATTGAGTGGAAATGGTTCCATCCAGTTCAATTATGTTTTTCAGAACGAGATGGATGGAAACGATCTCGATGATTACGGTACGGAAATCACACTGAAGTTCAGAGCATCCGATTTGCCTCAAGCGACGAAGCAGTAAATCCATGGTTTTGGTGATTGAATTTGTTTTAGCTCTCCAACCTGTTTGCCGGTGCCAGCCATCCAGATTCCCGGAGTTCATCCCAGCAGCTCGTTAAAAATATCGTTGTCGAATTGGACGCCTTCGCGGGCGCAGGCATGTTTGACGTCCTCAACGAAATCGGACAGGGATCCGGCGCGGCCGACGGAGTTATCGCGGATCCGATCCACGATTTTCTCGAGACGTCTCTTTTGCCAGGCGCGGTTGCGCGGATCGGGAACAGAAACTATCTCCTTGATGAAATATTTGAAGCTGTTGATCTTGGCCGGCGTTCGCCGGGCGACGGTATCAAGCACCGAAAGAACTTTTACGACGGGAACTTTCTCGATGCCGTTCTGCAGATAGGCTTCTGAATCCGACTCGCTCCAGCGGTTCCCAGTCGCACGTTCGTAGGCGGAACGTATTTCTCGCGGCGGAGCCGCGCTTCTGTGGTTTTCCACAGGGGCGGCACCGTTTCCGGGTTTTCGGTGCTTTGATGATGATTTTATTTTTATATATTCATCATCATCATATTTATTGGTGGCATCCGGCGCCGCAGAGGATTCAGCCGCCAGGGCGGCATCAGGCGCCATGTCGGCATCCCCTACTACGGTGGCATGCTCTGCCACGGTGGAATCTGATGCCCTATCGGCTATCGGAATCAGCACCTGGTAAACGTTCCCTTTTGTCGGCCCTCCGAGGATCGCGCGGAGTCGTTTTATGAGACCCCGTCTCTCCAGATAAGTGATTGTGTCTTGTACCTTTCGCTGCGACATCAGGACCGATTTCGACAGCTTCGAAAGACCGACAATACAGGTGTCCCGTTTGAAGCCATGCGACAGCAAGAAGAGCTGGTAATAAACCGCCTTTGCGAACGGATCGAGTGTCGGAAAGAGGCTGTAATTGACCGTATTCGGTACCCGCAATTCCCCTTTCACCACGGCAAGACGTTCCACCCTGGCATCAGGTGCTATGGTGGTAAACGGTGCCTCGGTGGCATCGTGCCATGCTGATGGACCTCTTTGTGCCACCGTGGCATGAAGTGCCGCGGATTTTTCCACAGGTGCTGCAGGTGCCGAACGGACCCTGGCTGCCGCCGGCGTCGTGACGACTCCTTCCAGGGGGGCATACTGCTTGAGAAGCTCCTTGGTCGGAGAATGCTCGCCCTGGCCCTGGACCAAGTCCTTAGCGATTGATGCTCTCAACTGCTCCCTGTCTCTTTTGTTCATGGCTCATTTCCCTTTTCAACTCGTTGAACAGTTTCGTGAAATCGAATGTGGCGGAGCTGGTAATGGAACTTTCGACGACACCTTTCTTCATAGCTGTCGCCTCCGCAACACCGACGTAGCGATGGATGACTGTCTCGAGCACAAGACTCGGTCCAAAGAAGTCCTCAACCTGCTGACGGATGATCTTGTCCAAATTCTGCCGCTTGTTGAACATGGTCGTGAGGACAAGGATCTTCAGGGCCGGATTATGGGTTTCGCTGATAGCGGCAATGGTCTTGAGCAGCTGATTCATCCCGAGAAGGGCGAATGAGCTGGAATCGATCGGAATGATTACAGAGTCCGCGACAACCAAGGCATTGACTGTGGCTGCCCGCATCGCTGGCGGCGTATCGATCAGGACGACATCAAAATCATTCAGTATCGGTTTGAGTTGGCGACGTAGGAGGAGTTCCCGGTTGACCTTTTTTGCCTCCAGGAGGTCGTCGGCTTCAATGTCAATGGAATTGGGCAGAAGCATCAATTGGGGGCGGATCTCGGTGAGGTAGCGCCGGATTTCAGATACTTCGTTGATCAGCAGACGGTGCGCCGTCATGCTCAGCTTATTCAAATCGACGCCGAGGCCGGCGCTGAGGTTTCCCTGCTGGTCGAGATCGATGGCCAGGGTTCGGTATCCTGCCCTGGCGAAGCAGATCGCGAGATTCAGGGCGACGGTCGTTTTCCCGCAACCGCCCTTTGCGTTTGTGAATGTGAAGATATGCGCCATTCTTCAATCTCCTTTTTGCCTTACGCAGTCGCGCTTTTGAGCGCTTTCTGCGAAGAACTTTCCGAGAACACGGTAAGTTCGCGGTAAGTTTCGTGTTTTTTGTCTTAGGAAATTGAAGAGGGAAGAATCGCTAAACCATTGATAACACTAATGCCGGGGATGGGAGTCGAACCCACACGAGCCTTGCGGCCCCCAGGATTTTAAGTCCTGTGCGTCTGCCAATTCCGCCACCCCGGCACAAAAGCAGAAGCAGTGTATATCGTCTCCCGTGGATTGTCATCCGGAAGTAACCGCATGTGCTCCCCTCCTGTTTTGACTTCCATACCGAACACCGACCATATAAGCTCTACACCTTGTGCAGAAAAGGAAGCTACCTATGCCCCCCAAAAAAGCCCGACCGGAACAGCGCCAAAAGCGCCCCGAATGGATCGGCGGTCGACGCCGGTTCCCCGCATACATCCAGGAACCGGAACCGATTCGCCCGGACATCATCATCTGGATGGACCGGGACAGCCTTTACCTCATCGACATGGAGGCAATCCCTCCCAATACTCCAAACAGCGCGCTCGTCGACCATTTCCAGCGAGCGCTCGCGAATCCCCGGACCGCCGGAAAGAGACCCGCAAGCCTCTGCGTGGCCGGGCCGTCGGACGCAGCCCTGCTTCGCGAACACTTGGGCGGCGAGTTCGAAATCCGTGTCGCACCGACACCCGAAATCGACGAAGTCATCAGCCGCTTCGTCGACTACGCCAATCCGGGAGTCATGCCGAGCTATTTCGGAAACCGCATACCGCCGGCTGCGGTGGACAGGCTGTTTCGCGCCGCCGCAGACCTGTACCACAGCGCTCCCTGGGACGTGGTGGGCGGTGAAGACAACCTGCTGCTGCTCGACGCCCCGCATTTCGGACTGATCGGCGCCTCGATCTCGATCATCGGAGCTCTCGGTGAACACCGCGGCCTGCTCATCTACGAATCCTTGGCCTCCTGCCTGCAGATGAAACGCCAGGCGCAACACTTCAGCTCCATGGGGACTTCGCCGCGACGGTCGGAACTGTGCACGCCCGCGATGTCTGTGACCTTCAATAATGCCGCAGACGTCCCTGCCCGAATGCTTCAGGAAGCCAGGGAGAACGAGTGGCACCCGGCGGCACCCGATGCATATCCGATCGTGCTCGCGTTCGATCCCGATAACGTGGTGCGCCCTCTGGGCCGGCACGACTGCGAACTTGCAACAGCCTGCTGTCTGGCTGTGAGCCGGCTTGCGTCCCGGCTGTCAGCCGACGGCACCCTCGCCTCCGGAGCGGGCCAGGAAACCGTCGTGATCGAAACGATCCCCGGCAGCCCGGTCGTGACCGTCGCGCTTCCACTTCCAGGACTCGGAATGGACACTGGCGACGCTGACGAGCATTCTCTTCCGCCAAACTGATTCGGCGCGACGTCCCCCCCCCCGCGCATCAAGACCTGTTCATGGTCCCAGCTGATAGTCTGCTATAATCAGCACCCAATCCCTGGAGGAAACGAATGGACAAATCCAACGAGCAGGCAAGGCAGGAGAGGGAAAGGCGACTGAGCGACGCGATTCAGCTGAAGGTACCCGACCGGGTGCCGATTGCACTCGGCCTCAATTACTTTCCCGCAAAGTTCGCCGGAACCACCACCTGGGCAGCCTACTATGACTTCCCTTCGTGGAAAGAAGCCTACATCAGAACCGCCCGCGCCTTCGAGGTGGACCGGTTCATAATCGTCACAAATCAGTCGGGCGCCGTGCTCGAAGCGCTCGACAGCAGACAGCTGCGCTGGCCCGGACATGGCGTCTCCAAATACCATACGCACCAGTTCGTGGAAGGCGAGTACATGAAAGCCGAGGAATACGACCTGCTGCTCAACGATACTTCAGATTTCCTCATCAGGTTCTACCTGCCGCGTATCTACGGCGCGCTCGGCCCTACGTCCGTTCTCCCGCCGCTCAACTCCCTCATCGGCGCCCTCCCGTTTCATGTCCTCGCGGATGAACAGTTCGCCGATATGCTGGAGAACCTCACCAGAATCGCACGCCAGGCAGTCGCATGGCACAAGGAGGCTCGCACGATCGCAGAGGAACTCTCGGAAATGGGTTACTTCTGCCCCATGCCCCTCATGGGGGTCGGTGCGCCTTTCGATGTCGTCTCCGACTTCCTGCGCGGAATGCGCGGCGCAATGCTCGACATGTATCGCTGTCCGGATAAGCTCATGCGTGCATGTGAGATGTTCACCAGGATCATGCTCGAACGGATCGCCGCCGCTCCCGAGCCCTCCGGGCTTTCGCCGGTCTTCATGCCGCTGCACCGCGGCGCCCATGGCTTCATGTCCCTCGAGCAGTTCCGGACCTTCTACTGGCCCGGGCTCAAGCGCGTCGTCGAGGCACTCGTCGCGAAAGGCTACACGCCTGAGCTGTTCTTCGAAGGCGATTACAATTCACGGCTCGAGTATCTGGCAGAACTGCCCAGCGGGAAGGCAATCGCACGATTCGACCAGATCGATATGGTCCGGGCAAAGGAAATCGTCGGAAAAACCGTCTGCATCGCAGGAAACATGCCGGTCTCGGTCCTGCAGGTCGGAACCCCCGAAGATGTAAAGATGATCTGCAGACAGCTCATCGACATCGCAGGAAAGGACGGGGGATATATAATGATGCCCGCCTCGGCCCTGGACGAGGTCAACCCGGAGAACATGAAGGTCTGGATCGACTTCACCAGGGATTACGGAAGATATCGATAGCGGAGCCGGCGCGGTCGCACTTGTGCTGAGATCTCACAGATTCGACGACTAATGTGCTATGATATCGGCCGCATCAACGGAGGCGGCAAAAGGGTGCGGACGTACTGAACACGACTTTGTTTCGGGCAGTTTGGTAAGACCACGCTCTACTTCCTCTCTTTCCGGAGTGTGTGGTTCGTTCATTCCGGAATCCAGGTACTATCGTGATTTCCCCGCATAGGCCCATTGCAGATTGACGCAGGATCTTTATGTCGAGTGTCGCAGTTCCAGAACTGAAGGCCGGTGTACAGGAGCAGAGAATTCCTGCGGGCTATTCAATGGCCGGTGTAACGTTCGTTCTCGCCGCGCTGTCCTGGATAGGACCTTTTTCGATCGACACCTATCTCCCTTCGCTTCCGTCGATCAGCCAGACCCTGGAGGCTTCTCCGGCCCAGGTGCAGCAGACGGTCACGGCTTTTCTGTTCTCCTTCGCCATCATGTCTCTGTGGCACGGCGCCCTCTCGGACGCTTACGGCAGGAGAAGGCTGACGCTCATCTCCCTGTCGATCTTCCTTACCGCATCGCTCGGCTGCGCCTTCTCCAACGATGTGCGCCTGTTGATGTTCTTCCGGGCCCTGCAGGGGACGACCGCCGGAACCGGCATAATCGTCGGCCGCGCGGTTGTACGCGACCTCTTCGAAGGCGCTGCCGCCCAGCGCCTCATGGCTCACGTGGCCACCATCTTCACCGTCGCGCCCGTAATGGCTCCGGTCATCGGAGGCTGGCTCCAGGTCGGATTCGGCTGGAGGTCGGTATTCCTCTTTATGGCTCTTCTGTCCGGCCTGATTCTTTTCAGCTGCTGGCGGTCACTACCGGAAACGCTGCCTCAGGAGAAGCGTCAGCGCCTTGAACCTCTGTTCCTGGCACGCTCATACTGGAAGGTAATGACCATGCCTCCATTCCTGATGGCATGTGCGTCGCTGGGCTTCACCAATGCCGGCTTCTTCATCTACATCGTGGGTGCCCCGGTTTTTCTCATGAAGCATCTGGGACTCCGTGAAACCCAGTTCCTATGGCTCTTCCTCCCCATCTCGGTGGGAATGATCATCGGCGCCTGGATTTCGGGGCGCTGCGCAGGAAGGATCTCGGGCAATCAGACCATTTTCCTCGGATATGCAGTCATGGCGGTTTCGGCGGCCGGCAATCTGCTGCTGAACATGCTCGTTCCGCCCATGCTCCCATGGGCCATCGTGCCTCTGTTCGCCTATAACGTCGGAATGTCGATCGCGATGCCGAGTTTGACTCTTGTTGCACTGGACCTGTTTCCGAAACAGCGCGGGCTCGCGGCTTCCTGCCAGGGATTCATCGGACTGGGAATGAACTCGATCGTCTCGGCTTTCGTGGCACTTACCTGGGGCTCCACACTCTCACTGGCGGTGACACAGGTGCTGATGCTGCTGCTCGGCATACTCCTGATAGCACTCTATTTCTCCGCGATGAAGCGGTTACCGGCAGAGCCGGCCGACGCTGTGTAGATGCTATGTAAATGCGGCGAGCGCCCTGAGTGAAAAGTCGCCGAGTTTCGCCCGGATCGTCACTTCCGCCATCCCGTCGTAGCAGGTTTCCTCGAGGTTCACGATCACCAGCGGAGTTCCATTGGTCACCCCGATCATCGGCAGTTCCGCAGCGGGATAGACCACTAGCGATGAACCAAGAATCAGCATCAGATCGCAGTTCTCAACAGCCGCCACCGAACCCTGCCACGCATCCACCGGGAGGAGATCTTCAAAAAGGACGATGTCGGGTTTGACCGGAACCCGACACGAGGGACAAAGCGGCACCTTCAGAACACCTTTTGAGATTTCATCGTAAAAGCCCGCCATCTCGAAAGACCGAAGGCATTCCAGACAGTGGCCGGTGCGGTACGTACCATGAAGCTCAAACACCTTTTTCGATCCGGCCGCCGTATGCAGGCCGTCGATGTTCTGGGTTACGACCGCCTCGATCTTGCCAAGCTCTTCCAGCCATGCAAGGAGCCGGTGAGTGAGAGTCGGTTCAGCGCTTCTGATGTGGGAGAACAGCTTCAGATTCGCCTGGTAGAATCCCTCCGGATCCCGCCTGAATCCGGAAAGGGACAACTGCTCCATCAACGAGGAGTCTTCCCACATACCTCCCGGGCCGCGGAAATCAGGTATTCCCGCTTCGGTGCTTATTCCCGCTCCCGACAGGGCCATGATGCGATTTGATTTTCTAATCAGACTAATCGCGCGTTCCGTATCTACCATATTCTTCATGGTAGTGATTATAGACCAGATACGCCTTTTCTGGGCCCAATGGTTCGGGGTGGTGAGTCCAATTGGCGGGTCCCGCTGGGACGCGTGGCCGGGGTTCACTACCCCGGCGAAAAAAAGTTCCGAATTGGTCCCGCCCCAATTCATCCCGCCAACGCTCGTACCGGCTGATACGACGCCGGAACGCGAATTGAACGATCAGGCGTGCCGGCGCAACTCCGCACGCGATGAATCTCCGTACGAACTGCGCCCTTTCTCCGGTTCGTCTGCCAGTATCTCTTCGAGATCCTGTTTCAGTTTCCGAAAATCTATCGGCTTCGTGAGCACGTCGGCCGCTCCTTCTTTCATGGCGGACACAGCGTCCTCAATGGTGGGATGGGCTGTAAAAAGGATGACGGGGAGCTCGGGATTCCATCGTTTGAGGCTTCGCAGGAGTCCAAGGCCGTCGAGCTTCGGCATAATAACGTCTGAAAGCACAACCTTAGGCCCGTGCGCACGCGTCATTGACAGTGCTTCTTCACCATCTTCAGCAAGCCACACGCCGTAGCCCCAGGCCTCAAGCGCCATCTTCATGATTTCGCGCACTGAGCTTTCGTCATCCACCAGGAGAATGGTCTTTGGGGGGTTCAGCATAATCTCTCGTTTCTGTCGCTGCACTAAGCTGCAGCAGGCGATGCCGGACCTTTCTTTGATTCCGCGCGCTTTTTATCGTAGCAAATTATGTTCCAGAGGCTTAGCAAAGGTTAACTTACTTAAAGCACAATGGATTACCGAAAATCCCCCGCCTTTGGAAATCGGACGGCACCGGGGAATTTTACCTCCCTCCGGAAAACCCATTTGTAGCCGAATATGAATTAACCGCTTGTGCTTTTCAGCACACCGAACGCGCTGCTTTTCACCTAGACTGCAGTATCCGGGCCGTTACCCCAAGCAAAGGAGGCGAATACCGAGTTCCTCCCGGTAAAAGGGTAGGGAAAATCTCCCCACCGGGTCAACTTCCCGGTATACTTATGGATAGATGATTTGTGAACTCGCCCCTCAGATAATTAAGCAGGGAGATTACTAAGTGAATAGCCGCAGTACAAAAATTCTTGTCGTCGATGACGAACCCGCAATGAGGGAGGTTCTCGAGATGCGTCTCAACGAATGGGGGTTCGACGTCTGCACTGCAGAAGACGGCATAGAAGGAAAGGCACTCGCTGAATCATATGATCCGGATATAGTCATATCGGATGTCATAATGCCTCAGGTCTCCGGCATGGAGCTGCTTCGGAGCCTGAAAGCCGGCGATCCGGACCGGCCCATCATTCTTGTCACCGCCCAGGGAAGCATCGATCTCGCAGTCGATGCCATCAAACAGGGAGCGCAGGATTTTGTCACCAAGCCGATTGATTACCCGAAACTCAAGATGATCCTGAAGGCTGCGGAGCAGGAGATTGACCTGCGCCGAGAATCGCGGAGGCTCGCCTCGCAACTCGAACGTGGAGCCGGATTCGGCGATTTTGTCGGGACCAGCAAATCGATGCGCGAAGTCTATGAGCTGATCTCGAGCATCGCCAACAGCGATGCCTCCGTCATCATTACCGGAGAGAGCGGCACCGGAAAGGAGCTCGCTGCCCGGACCATTCACGAACTCAGCCCGCGGGCCAAAGGACCGTTCATCGCAATCAATGCCGCCGCCATCCCGGAAAACCTTATGGAAAGCGAGATGTTCGGCCACGAGCGCGGCGCCTTCACCGGGGCCACAGGAATACAGGCAGGCTGCTTCGAGCTGGCGAACCGCGGGACTCTTTTCCTGGACGAGATCGCGGAAATGCCGCTGGCTCTTCAGCCCAAGCTGCTGCGCGTGCTCGAAGACAGGCGCGTCAGGCGCGTCGGCGGCAGCCAGGAATTCCAGGTGGATGCGCGCGTGCTCGCCGCGACAAACAAGGAGCCGAGGGCTGCTGTTGAAAACGGACAATTGCGTGAAGACCTCTTCTACCGGCTCAATGTCTTTACCGTTGCACTGCCGCCCCTGCGTGAACGCAGGTCCGACATTCCGCTGCTTGCCCAGGCATTCATTCGTGAGTTCAACAGCAAGCACAACGCACACGTGGAATCGTGCAAAGCCGAAGCGCTTGAACTCCTCAAAGCCTACTCATGGCCCGGTAATGTCCGTGAACTCAGAAACATCATGGAAAGAGCCGTGATTCTGGCCAAGGGACCGTGGATCGAAGCTTCGCAACTGCCCGCCTACATTCTTAATTCCCCCACGTCGGATGGAGGATCCAAAATAGTGCTGCCGATAGGCGTCACTGCGGCGGAAGCAGAGAAGGAACTCATCCTCAGGACTCTCCGGCTTACCGGCAACAACAAGGCTGAAGCAGCACGCCAGCTGGGACTCGACGTCAAGACAATCAGGAACAAACTCAAAGCATACGGAATCAACTGATCCGCATTCAGCAACGCCCCCCTCCTCTTCGCGGTCCGGAATCGAGTTAAAGTACTGCAGCTTGACCTTACAGGTTATAATTCACCCTCATTGACTCTAATGTGCGAAGACAGGGCATGAAGATAACCACTCGAATCATCTCGGGCTATGGGCTGCTGATCGCCGTTCTGGCGGGGCTGGTCGTGTATCAGGTGTATACCATCGACCGCATGCAGGAAACCAACAGGACCCTGTCACAGATCAATTTTCAGAATGCTATCGGCTGGCTTGAAACCTTGCGTGACTGCGAGTGGGTGGCGGAGTACACGAAAAAATCCTTCGCCACGGCGGACCCGGACTATTTGAACAAGCTCGACCTGTACCGGAGCGAATTCGAAGAGAGCCTGAAGCAGCTCAACCGGAACGCGAGCTCAGACGAGGAGAAGACGGAGATAAGACGGCTGTTGCAGCAGTGGGACGCCTTTACTGTCGATCTCGAGCTGCTGCTGAAACGGCTCCCGCGCGGCGGGTTGGCGGCAACCCCGCCGGTGCTGCTGGAACATCTTGAACAACTGACGCTCCAGACCGGGTCGGTCTACCAGACAACGATCCAGTCGATGCGATCGAAGGTAGACAACTCCCGGCGTACGGGAGAGACGGCCGTGATGGTGCTTGGAATCGTCACGCTTGTCGCGCTCGCGATCAGCATCCTGGTTTCGTTGCTCATCGTGAGATCGATCTCAAAGCCGCTTGCCAACCTGACTGAGGGGACGCGCGCCATTGCGGAAGGCAAGTTCTTCTACCGTCTGGACACCTCTCGCAATGACGAGTTCGCACAGCTGGCGAGGGATTTCAATACCATGACTTCCCGCCTCAACGAGCTCGATGAGATGAAAAAGGACTTCGTCTCGCACGTTTCTCACGAACTCAAGGCACCGCTTGCATCGATGCGAGAGACCATCCAGATCATGCTCGAGGAGATCCCCGGCCCACTGACCGACAAGCAGAAGCGGCTTCTCGAGCTGAATCTCCAGAGCGGCATCCGTCTGACCGCCATGATCGGCAATCTCCTCGATTTGTCAAAGACCGAAGCGGGAGTGATGGAATACGAAATGAAGAACCAGCAGCTCGTTCCCCTGGTTCGTAATGCTATCGCCGAACTTGAAGTGCAGGCCCATGAACGGCAGGTGAAGCTTCAGGCTGCTTTTCCCAAAGAGCCGCTGTACGTTGAATGCGACAGCGACCGCATTGTTCAGGTAATTATTAATATTGTCGGGAATGCTGTGAAGTTCTCGCCACGACACTCGGCGGTCGGGATCCAGGTCGCCAGGATCGAAGAGATCCCGCATGGAATGCCGGCCTCATGGAGGCGCCTGATCGAGCCGGGCAAGGAAGATTATTTTGGACTGGTGGTCGTTTCAGATTCCGGCCCCGGAATCCCGGATACGGATAAGGAGAGAATTTTCGAGAAATTCCAGCAGGTGAAACAGGGAAAAAAGATCGCGGGACAAGGAGTGGGACTCGGGCTGGCGATCTGCCGAACGATCGTTCAGGCACATCGGGGCGCGATCTGGGTCGAGGATAATCCCGGCGGCGGAAGCCGTTTCATGCTCCTGCTGCGCCGCGGGGAATTTGAAAAGGAACCGGCGTATCCCGTCACCGAGGCGCTTCCGAGCGAATGAACATTGCGCACAGTACGCCCTGTGGACGGCCGGCCCCGGTGACAGGGCTCACAAAAGCATGAGTAACTACTCAGTACGTCGATGTTGTACTGGCTTTTGGTGCAAAACGGGGACAGAATTATTCCCGGTTTGTCTGCAAAAGCGCGCAGAACGAGATAATCGAGGATTCGTTTTGATGAGGAGGATCAGCTACGCAGTTATTCTTGTGCTCCTTATGTCATGGGGATGCCACAGGAAATCTTCATCTGTGACGGTCCCGGTAGCAACGCCGACGGCCGCACCCGCTCCTGAAGCGGCTCCGCCCGCAGTAACGCCGCGCCTGCCGGCAACACGGCCCGCCCCGCTCGCCTCGGCCCCGATTGCAAAGACAATTATGTATCCCAGCAGTCTGGATCTGGGAGAGATGAGTTTTCTGATCGGAAAGTACCCGCAGGCTGCCAGGTCTTTTGAGGAGTACCTCAGCGCCAGCCAGAATTCCGAGAAGCGGGACATGGCCCTGTTCTATCTGGGGATGTCGAAAGCGATGGCAGGCGATTCAGGACGGGACATGCGCCAGGCAGAAGCGGCTTTCAAACGTCTAATCACCGAGTTCCCAAACAGCCGGTACCGTGGACAGGCCGAGTACATACTCGGGCTGCAGCAGCAGGTGGAGAAGATGAGAGCCGATTTGAGGGAGCGCGAAGAACGAATCAAGAAATTAAGCGATGAACTCCACAGGCTGAAAGAGATAGATCTGCAGAGCAAGCCTTCACGTCCTCCCGAATAAGACGGCTTGCGTGTAACGGCAGGAGAGGTCGGCATGATGATCGTGCCGACCCTTCGGTACTCTTCTTTTCGTTTGATTGATATCCCGGCACTTCCGTGCCGGGCTGGATTCGTCTCGTCCCTCCGGGACTAAACCCTTCGGCAGGTGTTGACTGTTTCACGGGCACGCACCACGGGGGACGACGGAGACTAATCTCCGCCCCAGCTGAATGTGAGATTGCCGGTTGCCTCAAGTATGTTGACGCCACCTCCCAGCTGAAAGACCTCCGACGTCCTCCATCCACGGACGTCGAAGCGCAGCCCGATAGGGCCCGCAAGGCGGTTCAACTTCACTCCACCTCCGTAGTTGCCGGCGAAGGTCGTATCAAAAGCGGTGAACAGATCCGATCCCCATGGTTTGACGAACCCGAGTCCCGCCGTGACATAGGGGACGAAACGGCTGATGGGAATGTTCACCACCAGGTTGCTGCTGTAGAGGAATCCGCGGAGCTCGCTCGACTCTTCCGGGAAGAGAGACGAGTTGATCAGCCGCGGGCTGAAGGCGAGGTTCTGCTCGAAGCCGAAGAACTTCAGGAAATCGACTTCCACACGTGCGCCGTACAGGCTCGTATCGCGCAGAGTGAGGTTCTGTTCTATGTCTTCGAAATTCAAGTCCCCTGGACTGAGGTAACCCGCAAAGATGGAGAACTGGCCATCGGCTTTGGCCTGAGCGGCAAACAACGCAAGTGCAAAAACAGAAGCGACTATAGTCTTTTTCATTCGACCTCCGGGCAAAATGTAACTGCAATATCGTGGATGCCGGTACTGCTCCCGTCAATGACGTAAAACACCCACGTTCAAAATGCGTAAAAACCCTTATCGGCAGGAAGGCATCAAATTTCCATCGATTTACCGCAGAGTGCGTGGACCTGTGGTTATATACTCTACAGCTATGACGGGGAAACTTCTTACATCGTTCGAATGCCAGAGTTGTGGATACTCCTCACCCAAATGGCTGGGACGCTGTCCGGATTGCGGCAGCTGGAATTCCTTCGTCGAGGAGAAACGTTCGAGAGCCGAAGTACACTCTATCCAAGGCAGGGGAGGCCGCGCAACAAGGCTGGGAGACGTTGCGACTGATGTCATCCCCAGAATAGGCACGCACAATCCCGAGTTCGATCGGGTCCTGGGGGGAGGCCTGGTACCCGGAGCGCTGATCCTGCTGGGGGGCGAACCGGGAGCAGGCAAATCAACGCTGCTGCTGCAAATTGCCCGCACCCTGCAGCGTGACGGCCGCCGCGTGCTCTATGCCTCAGGAGAAGAATCGGTCCAGCAGATAAAGATCAGGGCCGACCGGATCGGCGGGGCAGAACAAGCCGCCGGGTCTGGCGAAGACATCTATCTGCTTGCCGAATCGAGCCTTGAGCGTATTCTCGATGCGGTCGATGAGGTGAAGCCCGCGGCGATCGTAATCGATTCAGTCCAGACGACGTTTTCAGAAACACTCGACTCCGCTCCGGGAAGCGTCAGCCAGGTTCGTCACGTGGCCATGGAAGCTCTCAGGGTGGCGAAGAGCCGCAACCTGCCGGTGTTTCTGATCGGGCACATAACCAAGGACGGAAGCATCGCCGGCCCGAAATCCCTTGAACATATCGTGGACGTGGTTCTGTATTTCGAAGGCGAGCGGCAGCAGAACCACAGGATAGTGCGCGCCGTGAAGAATCGCTTCGGCGCCGCCAACGAAGTGGGGATTTTCGAGATGACGGCTCGCGGGCTCGTACCGGCGGCCAATCCGTCAAGCCTGTTCCTGCTCGAACGGGACGAGCTTTCGGCCGGGAGCGCTGTCGTGTGTGCACTCGAGGGAACGCGGCCGCTGCTGGTTGAAGTCCAGGCCCTGGTCGTAGCGACGCAGTACGGGACGGGGCGCAGGGTGGCCAACGGGATTGATTACAACAGGATCTCGGTGCTGGTCGCAATGCTGGAAAAGCGCCTGGGAGTCCAGATGGGAGGCTGTGATATCTACGTGAACACCGCCGGCGGACTCGAGATAGACGAGCCCGGATCGGATCTCGGAATCTTCGCGTCCATTCTCAGCAGCTTCCGCAATCGCGCTCTGGTTCACTCGGTGCTGCTTGGAGAACTGAGCCTTTCGGGGGATGTGCGGCCGGTGAGCCAGGCGCATCTGCGTGTGCGCGAGGCAGCAGCGATGGGATTCAGGAAATGCATCCTGCCGGCAGGCAATTTCCCGCTGGTGGATCCAGTGCCGGGAATCGAGCTTGTTCCGGTAAAGACGGTTGCACAGCTTGCAGATGTACTGTTTTGAGGCCGGCCTCTTTCTCCTAATTTCTCCGTAGAGTTCTCCGAAAAATGTGATAAATTTCTGCTCAAGATCTGGAGGTTTTCTTTTGCGGGGGTATGATTACCCCGGGTTCTCTATCAAAAGCCGCTGGATGCGATCGGGAGGAGCATTGATACTATTCGGGCATCTTCATACTATCGATCTGCATGTCGATATGCGCTGGTGCATGTTCTTTTCTCTCATCTGGCACTTAATAATCGATTCCATTGATAGTAAGTGGATCATACCGAAGGAGTTCATCGATGGATCTTTGGATTATACGTGCACTACTATTCGCGGCAATACTGGTGAGTGGATACTACGTCCGCCCCTTTGGCTCCAATCTCCCTCTCACGTTTGCATTTAGCGCCGTTCTGGCTTTCGTTATTCTGCTGGCCGAAATCCGGGTCCGTAAGCTTTCCCTGAAGATCCTGCTGGGAGCGGCCCTTGGCTCCATCCTGGGGATAATCGGGGCGAGCCTGATCAGCATCGTGATCGGGCGCATGAGTTTCGCGCATCCGGAGACCGAGACCTTCGTTCAGCTCCTCGTTCTGATCCTGATGACTTATATCGGACTCGTTTCGGGGGCCAACAAGGGGGAGTACATCGACCTGTCGTCTCTGGGCGGTATTTTCAGCGACGGCACCGTGAGAAAGTCGACGAAGGTGCTCGACACCAGCGTGATCATCGACGGCCGGATTGCCGACATCTGCAAGACGGGATTCCTCGAAGGGGCTCTGGTGGTTCCGCATTTCGTGCTGCGCGAGCTGCAGCAGATCGCCGACAGCGCCGATTCCGCCAAGCGAAACCGGGGGCGTCGCGGCCTTGACGTCCTCGAGAAAATTAAGTCGGTTCCCGGTGTGACGGTGCAGATCGTCGAGAAAGACTACCCTGACGTCAAGGAAGTCGACCTGAAGCTGATCGAGCTGGCCAAAGAACTTGTCGCGAAGATAGTCACCAATGATTTCAATCTGAACAAGGTCTCGCAGTTGCGCGGCGTTGAAGTCCTCAATATCAACGAGCTGGCCAACGCTCTGAAACCCGTGGTGCTCCCCGGAGAAACCATGAAGGTTTTCATTCTCAAGGAAGGGAAAGAGTACAACCAGGGCGTAGCTTACCTTGATGACGGAACCATGGTTGTAGTCGACAATGCAAGGCGCATGATCGGAAAGACGATCGCCACGCAGGTCACATCGGTGCTCCAGACGACCGCGGGAAAAATGATTTTCGGGCGCTTCCCGGAAGAGTCCGAACCGGGGAACTCGTTACAGGCTCAGAGACAGGAACGGCGAACGTACGAGAAGCCTTCCATGGCCGGCCGCGCCGGAGTCGTCGAGGAAGACAAGGAACGCGTCAAGGGAAGGTAAGGTTCCCGGCGCCAGGTGAATTTCCATACCCATATTCCGGATATCAGTCGAGATGGGAACTGCAGGCGCGCGCCTCAATCCTGAAAAGCTAAGTCTCTCTGCGGGCAGAGTGCGCGGGAAGAAGTGGACGGCGGCGGCAGTCATCGCCGGAGGTGGAACCGGAACCCGCATGCGATCGGCCATTCCCAAACAGTTCCTCGAACTTGCCGGAAAGCCCATCCTTTTTCACAGCGTCGACACCGTATCAACGATAGAAGCGGTGACACGGATCGTAGTCGTCCTTCCGGCCTCATGCATAGAGGCAGCATCGGAAATCCTGCGGCCGCTCGCCTCCCGGAGGGAGATTCTGTTTGTCGCCGGCGGTGCCAGCCGCCAGGAATCGGTATTGCATGGTGTGGAAGAGGCAGCGAGCGCAGCGCCGGATCTCATAATGGTGCACGATGCGGTGCGGCCGCTCTGCGACCGTGATCTCATGATCAGAGTGCTCGAGGCGGCATGGAAAAAGGGAGGAGCAATACCCGGAATCCCCACGACCGACACGATCCAGCGCGTATCCCGTTCCGGCCGCGTTCGTGCGACGCCGCCGCGCGAGGAGCTCTTTGCAATCCAGACACCCCAGGCGTTTCACACCGCAATCCTCATATCCTCTTTGAAACGGGCGCAGGAGGAAGGATTCCTCGGCACTGACGAATCCTCGGTCGTGCGCCGTGCGGGGCATTCCGTCTCGATGGTCGAAGGCTCGCCGGACAATATCAAGATAACTCGGCCGCTGGACCTCGGGCTGGCTTCAATCCTGATGTCTAAAGTGCAGGAACCTTCAGCAGGGAAGATGGAGGGACGAGTGGGCAATTTCAACCTTCGTATCGGGCACGGCATCGACTATCATCGTCTTGTAGAAGGGCGTAAATTGATACTTGGCGGTGTTGAAATACCTTTCGAGAAGGGACTGGAAGGGCATTCCGACGCCGACGCGCTCTGCCACGCCATCTGCGACGCGCTGCTGGGAGCAGCGGCGCTCGGCGATATTGGACGGCACTTCCCGGACACCGACGCGGCTCATCGTGGACGTTCCAGTCTGGAGTTCCTGAGGGAAGTGCGGCGGATGGTCGAAGCTGAGGGCTGGAGCATCATGAATGTGGACGCCACGCTGCTTGTGCAACGGCCCAGGATTGCGCCGCACGCAAAGGCGATGAAGCGAAACATTGCCGAGGCGCTAGGACTCGCCGCTGTGAGCATCAAGGCAACCACGACGGAAAGACTGAATGCGGAGGGCCGCGGCGAGGGGATCTCGGCACATGCGGTCGCGCTTCTGTCGCGATAGACACTGAGGACAGGGAGAGAAGTGGAGACAGCAGAAAAATCCGGCATTGAAAATCCGGCCCGGGTGCGCTTTGCGCCCAGTCCTACGGGCCTGCTGCACGTGGGGAACGTCAGGACCGCCTTGTTCAACTGGCTGATTGCCAGGCGTTCAAAAGGAACGTTCATTCTGCGGATTGAAGACACAGACGCCGAGCGCAGCAAACCCGAATACGAAAAACAGCTGAAGCGTGATCTCGAGTGGCTGGGCCTGGACTGGAATGAAGGAATAGACCGGGGCGGCGACTACGGACCTTACCGCCAAAGCGACCGGTACGATATCTACCAGGAACATGCACGGTGGCTGCTGGAACAGGACAAGGCCTTCCGCTGCTTCTGCACGGAAGAAGAGCTCGAACGAGTGCGCCGCCGGCAGTTGCAGAACAACGAAACACCGCGCTACTCGGGAAAATGCAGACAGCTCTCGAAGGCGGAAGTGCAGGCAAGACTGGACAGAGGGATCCCGTACACGCTCCGGCTGAGGGTGCGGCCCGGCACCGTGGGCTTTTCCGATCTGGTCTTCGGCCGAATCGAAATCGAGACGGCACAGATAAGCGATCCGGTACTGATGCGCAGCGACCATTCCCCCACGTACAACTTCTGCTGCGTAATCGACGATTTCCTGATGAAGATCACCCACGTGATACGCGGCGACGGGCATCTTTCGAATACCCATCGGCAGATTCTGATTTACGAGGCTCTCGGGGCGCCGGTGCCGCAATTCGCTCACCTGTCGACGATACTCGGCCCTGACGGACAAAAGCTGAGCAAGCGCCACGGCGCGACCTCGGTGGAGGAATTCCGGCGCCAGGGATATCTGGCCGAAGCGCTGGCGAATTATCTGTCGCTTCTGGGGTGGTCGCCCCCGACGGAGGGGCAGGAGGTGATGTCGCTCCAGGAGATAACCGGCCAGTTCGATCTTTCGCGGGTCCAGAAGAGCCCGGCTATTTTCGACACGGCTAAACTCAACTGGATGAACCGGACTTACATCAACAAGACGCCCGGGAGCAGCCTGGTGAAAGACGAAGGAGCGGACAGGTATTTCATCGATGCGGGCCTGATCCCGTCCCAACCTGATGAGCAGGTGCGCAACTGGCTTGCCCGCGTGATAGACCTGCTGAAGAGTCACGTCGATCATCTCGATCAGCTTCCTGCAGAATCAGGGATAGTTTTCGGATTCGAAGGCGCGCCGGAGATCGATCCTGAAGTGCGCGACATGCTCAGGGATCCGGAAGCGGGAGCCGTCGCGCGCGAATTCGCACGGCTGGTCGAAGAGAAGGAGAGCATCACGGCGGAGGATTACCGCCGGATTGTCGCCGAAGTAAAGACCGCTACGAAACAGAAGGGGCGAAATCTTTTCCATCCGATCCGCGGAGTTCTGACAGGACGCGGGTCGGGCCCGGATCTGGAAAGCCTTATTGCTGTTTATGAAGAGGGGAGCCGGCTGAATCTCCCGCGCAAAGTCATGTCCTGCCACGAGCGGCTCCGCGCTATCCTCAACGCATAGTCTACGACCGACCCGGGGGCAACAGGAATGTCGATTATTTTCGGGATAAACGCGGTAGCCGAAGCCCTCAGGATGCATTCAGAAAAAATCGAGCGGATATGCGTCGAGCGCAGCCGGAAAAACCCTCGCATCCAGGAAATAATAGATCTCGCCCGGCAGAAGCATGTCCAGTTCTCGTTCGAGGACAGGGCGTGGCTCGACCGCAAGGCTGAAGGGGCGCGTCACCAGGGAATCCTCTGCTACTTCGCTGAAACAAAGGCCTGCGAACCGGAAGACATCCTCCAGCACGCAAAATCCCCCGGCCTCCTCGTACTGCTGGACGGCATTGAAGATCCCAACAACCTCGGCGCGATCCTCCGCTCCGCGGAAGCGGCAGGTGCCGACGGCGTCTTTTTGCCAAGGCGCCGCAGCGCAGGCCTGAGCGGGACGGTGGTGAAGGCCAGCGCCGGCGCAGCAGCTCACATCAAGATCGCCCGCAGCCCGAACACCGCGCAGCTGATCGAAACCCTGAAGAAGAGCAGTTACTGGGTCGTTGGCCTTGATGCCGCATCAGACCGGCCAATCTGGGAAACCGACCTCACCGTGCCGACGGCACTGGTCCTTGGAAATGAAGGGAGCGGACTGCACAGGCTTGTAAGGGAAAAGTGTGATTTTCTCGTCTCTCTGCCGATATATGGAAATGTGCAGTCGTACAACGTAAGTGTGGCGGCCGGCATGGCTCTTTACGAGGTTCTTCGCCAGCGCACGCTTAAGCGAAATTAGCAGGTCAGAATTTCGTTACTCCTGACAAGGACCCTGAAAAATGCCTGTTGTCGAAATCGAAAACCTTACCAAGGATTTCTCCGTTGGTTTCTGGAGAAAACGGCCGGTTCGGGCCCTGGATGGCCTCAATCTCGAGGTGCACCGGGGCGAGATTTTCGGTTTTCTCGGACCGAATGGAGCCGGCAAGAGCACGACCATCAAGCTTCTGATGCATCTGCTGCACCCGACTTCCGGCGACGCCCGGATTCTGGGAGAGCCCGTTTCGAAGGTGTCGATGCATCAGAAAATCGGCTATCTTCCGGAAAATCCATACTTCTACGATTACCTGACTCCCGCGGAACTTCTGACGTACGCCGGACGCCTCTTCGGAATGCGGGGAGCGCCGCTGGCGAAAAAGGTTGAGGGACTGCTTGAAAGCGTCGGCCTGTCGCACGCGCGGAATCTGCAGCTGCGCAAGTTCTCGAAGGGGATGATTCAGCGCATCGGCATTGCACAGGCAATCATCAACGACCCGGAAGTTGTCTTTTTGGATGAACCGATGTCCGGACTCGATCCGTTGGGCCGCATGGAAGTGCGCCGGATTATCACCTCACTAAAATCCAGCGGAGTGACGGTCTTTTTCAGCTCTCACATACTCCCCGACGTGGAAGCGCTCTGCGACAGGATCGCAATCCTGAACAGGGGGAGGCTGCAGGAGATGGGCACCCTGGATCAGATCCTGAAGACCAGGTTCGAGGGGCATGAAGCGGTCCTCTCGGGAGTGACGCCGGAAGCCCTGGACCACATCCGGAAGTGGTGCGACGAAGTCTGGTCCATGGGGGATCGCCTGCATGTGCGCATCGGCGCCAGGGATAATTTCGGGGCCCTGATAGCCTTCGCCTTTGAGCACAAACTGGAACTGGTATCGGTCAACCCGATCCGTCCATCACTGGAGGAGTATTTTCAATCGGCGGTGGGGAGCCGTCAGCCGGCGGTTGCGGCCTTTGGTGGTTGATATGCGAAGAATACTGACAATAGCCCGGAACACGTTTCGCGAAAACGTTCGCGACAAAATTCTCTATAACCTGATTCTGTTCGCCCTTGTCATGATCTTCAGCTCGATCGCCCTGGGGCAGCTGACGCTCGGGAACGAGGAGAAGGTCATACTGGATCTCGGTATTGCGGCGATTTCCATTTTCGGAATGCTCATTGCGATCTTCATCGGGATCGGTTTGGTGTACAAGGAACTCGAGAAGCGGACGGCCT
>JAAYAM010000377.1 GCA_012719355.1 Acidobacteriota bacterium | reverse complement strand
TTGATATACGCGATGTGATTCGTAGTCAGCAAGGCTGCCTTCACGTTAAGCGGGACGGCGCCGCGCTTCAGTTGTCGCTCAATGAGAATCGTCCCCTCGAATTCCACCCACGAGTTCAGCCCGCCCCGAAATGGTGCGTGACAGCACGATACCGTAAGGCAGCCGAAAACAGACGAATGCTGGCATCTCGTACCGTTCTTGCGGCACAGCAAGCAGCGGGCCCAGGTCTGCAGACCTTCACTGCCGAAATCAGAGAGATCACGCGCAGAGATAGCCTTGTGCTGAAGATTCTTGCCTTTTTGAGCCTTCCAAGACGTGCCTTTAGAAAAGCCATTCGGACGGCGGCCAGCCTTACGTTGAGGTTCATGCATCGGTCAGTGCATCACTTGCCATAAACACATGTCCCGTTCCCGTCAAATTGCTATCAACGCCGTCAGCCAGTGGACCGTCACCACAGTCAGTGCCGTACTTGGTTTAGTACTCGTACCATTTTTGATTGCGAAACTTGGCCAGGACGGATATGGACTGATCGCCGTAGTGTTGGCAATCGCGGGTGTCTGCACATTGGCGGACTTAGGTATTTCGGGCGCGCTTGGCAGGCAACTTGCGGAATCACTGGCGAGAAAAGATGAGGGCAAGTACCGGGAGCTGCTCTCGACCGCGCTGGCGTTGCATCTTGCATTGGGTCTTATAGCTTCGTCCACGGTGTTTCTGCTGGCACCGCAGTTGGCAAGATCCTTCGGCCTTCCGCAATCCCTATACCACATCGGCGTCTTCCTCCTCAAGACATACGGTGCCGCACATGTGCTCTTCACATTCTTGATGCCGTCTGCGAAGGCCGTGCTTGCCAGCCACAATCGATTTGACAAGTCGAGCCAGATCGACGCGGTCCGTCGGCTATGCGACGCGGCCGGGCTCTTTCTTGTGCTCGCCAGTACCAATGCAGGCATTGTAGGTTGGGCAGTCGTTTGCATTACAACCGATGTCGTCAGTGTGGTGCTCTTGTGGCGCGCCGCAGCGAAGGTGCATACCGGGTTACGAATCGGCATCGCGATGATCGGCTCCTCGGGCCTGAGAGAGTTGTTTGCCTTGGGCTGCCAGTTCTCCGTGCTGCAACTGAGCGGGCAGATTAGCACACATGCCAATCCGTTCATCCTGACAACCTGCCTTGGTCCTGCTAGTGTTGCCCTGTATCGTCCTCCTACGCAAATCTTGAGCGTGCTGTACTCTGTTGTCATGACGGTCTCCGGCCAATTACATCCATTGGCGACAAAGGCCCATGTTGAGGGTGATAAGAGAGATCTGATCGCCATCCTGTCCCGTGGGACAAAGTACACAATGCTCATGGGTGCCGTCTCATGTGCGATCTTGATTCCCTTCGCCCAACCGTTATGCAAGATCTGGCTCAGTAAAGGCTTGGGCGATCAGTACATGGTTTGTACAGCGGTTCTGACAATTCAGACCATCACGCAGCTATGCGCGTTCGCAGGTGGAACGCAATGGGCGGTGTTGCTCGGAATGAAACGCACGGCTTTTGCGGCGTACGCTCGAATGGTGCTCGCCCTACTGAATATAGTCAGCTCGTGGATTCTGGTAAAATACACAAGTCTCGGCGTTTTGGGGGCGGTTCTCCCGACTATGGCACTGGAATTGGTGTGGCGACCGATACTGGCCCTGTATGTCTGCCGCACAGTTAAAATGTCATTCCGCGCATACTTGCGTGAGGCGTATTGCTCTCCATTCCTGATTGCGACCGTGGTCACGTTTATAGCTTTAGGCGTTCGTTTGGTTGCCCCTCTGGAGACACTCTGGGATCTGGGCAGAGCAACGGGAGCACTAACGGCTATCGCCGCTATACTTGTCTGGTTCGGTGGTCTGACTCCAACAGACCGCATTGGATTAGTAAACCTAACCAAATCATTTCTGCCGCACAGGTATCTTGTGCCCCAGGAGATAAACCAGAAGACAACTCTATGAATGTCGGCATTTTGACTTTTCACTGGGCTTACAATTACGGATCACTCCTGCAGGCATATTGCCTGTGCAAAGTGGTTCGGAATCTCGGCCACAACGTCCAGATCATCGACTGGGCACCTCCAGGAAACTACGTGCACTGGTGGCAGCAGTGGGGGGTGCGATATGGGCGGCAGCTTCCGGCTCGGGCTCTGCGACGTGTACGTTCCGACAGATTCAAAAGACGCAATCTTTCGTTTACCAAACGATGTGCTTCCGTGCAGGATTTGGTGAGGGTCGCGGGTGATCAGGATGCCGTGATCGTTGGAAGCGATCAGCTGTGGAACTTCCACATCGTGCCTGCCGCTGGCACAGCTTATTTCTTGGACTTTGTGCAGAGCCCGCGAGGCCGAAGAATCAGTTATGCGGCGTGCTTTGGCGACCGTCAACAGCCGCAGAATGCATTGACACTGGCGGGGCCATTGCTACGTAGGTTTGACAGTCTTTCCGTTCGAGATGAAATGAGCGCTGAGTTAGTTTACGAACTTTCAGGACGCAGCCCCTCGATTGTTCTCGATCCGACCCTGCTCGATGACTTCAGTGGCCTGCTTCGTGATCGACCTTTCAAACAGGACTACATTGCTGCATACTTCATCTCGCGCGATCATATCTCGCTCGGCGCAAGAATTATGCGTTCTATGAAAGAGCGCCTGGGAATTCCGGTGATAGTAATAGGTGATGCACATGCTGTCACGGCCGAGCACCGATCTGTGCTGTCTGCGGGTCCATTAGAGTGGCTTACCTTGCTGAGGAACGCGGCGTTCATCTGCACGGATTCATTCCACGGAACTGTCGCAGCGATAAAGTTCGAGAGGCCTTTTCTTACTTGGCAAGGGAAACGACCAGATCGACTTCGCTCCCTCCTCGCAGCATCCGGTTTACAAGAGCGGCTGATTAGCGAATACGACGCCAGTGTAATCGATCGACTGACAGGGATCGCGATTGATTATAAAAAGGTTAAACAGCGTCTGGAACCGAGAATTCGATCTTCGATGAGGTTTCTAAGAGAGGCTCTGGATTGTAGTGCTGAATGGTCCGGTGTGTCTGAGACCGACTATTCCAGTCTTCAAACTCCCTTGCCATGAGCAAGCAGCATATCAGTTACGTACCACACGTGCCAAGCACGGAATCGTCCTCACGAACGTACTCAAGGCTTTCTGCTCTGGTCAGCATTGGGATGGTGCTTGGTGTCGGGTTTGACCTGACACGGCCGTTCCGTTCGGACTGGTTACGTCCCACTTTCATCCTTGTGTTTCCATGCGTAGTCTTACTGTGGCTGCGGCATCCAAGTTTAGCATTTTCCAGCACTAAGACTTGGGCTGCACGCCTAATGCTCGGAATGTGCCTACTTGCATTGCTTGGGCATGTGGCAGGTACCGATGTTTTTAGTTATTGGTCTGGTACGGTTGCCATGTATGAGCCCACCGCAATTGCTGGTATGTACATTTGTTTTGTCGCCGGAATGTGTATTGGCAAGCAGGAGCGGCTTACACGTGTTGCTTCAGGAAGCCTGCTCTTGGTTGTCGCAGTGCATTCAGCGGCTGTTTTGTTCTCACAGAATAGCATCCGTCACCAGGGAACAATTCGTAGTACCGGTTTGCATGATGATCCGAATATAGTTCTCGCCTATATTCTGCTTCCCCTCTGTTTTGCAATCCCTTGGGCCCGGCTGAGGCGGCACTATTTGCTGTTGCTAATAGTGAGCATCCTTGCGGTAGGTGCAACGTTGAGTACCGTGTCGAAAATGGGCCTTGTGGCATTAGTGGTTATGGGTGTGAGTGCGGCAGGAGTGATTCTCACGGAACGTACTCGACGGTGGAGAGGACTGCAGCACGTTGTTGTCTTGACCATGATAATTGTATTGGCCGGCATTTTTGTTTGGACACTGTTTCCAGA
>JAAYAM010000370.1 GCA_012719355.1 Acidobacteriota bacterium | reverse complement strand
CGGCGATTGCGTTGGTTGCTTCGTCGATTTTCGCTGCGTAGTCTTTAATCTGATCCAGCACTTGGGACATTGATTCAATCCTTTCAATCAAAAGAAGTTGGTTGTTGATGATCCGCCTTTGCTGGCGGAGGAGTTTTTCAATAGCCGTACATGGGAGACGCATCTATTTCCACCTGCCGTCCTGAACGGTCTTTTTGTCATGGCAACGTTTGCAGAGAGACTGCCAGTTCGATTGATTCCAGAAGAGTTTGGAATCACCTTTGTGAGGGATAACGTGGTCCACAACGGTTGCGGCTCTCAGTATTCCCAAGACGTAGCACTGGGCGCAGAGTGGACTCTGTCTGAGAAATTCCCTCCTTGCTTTGCGCCATCTGGAACCGTAGCCCCTTGCGGCCGGCGAACCTCGCTGGCGGTCCAATTCTCGCCTTTCCTGGATGCGATGCCTCTCGCATCTGCCGTTACCGGCATCAACAAGCGTCGCGCAGCCGGGGTAAGTGCATGGATGTTTCGGGGCGTACGGCATCTCTTATGAAATCACTTCACCAGGTCGATGCATCCCGCCGGGATCGTTTCCATCCCACCACACGATTCCGCGGATGTAGACATCACTGGCACGGCGTTCGGAATGGATGATTGGATTTAGCGCCAGCTTTCGCCTCCGCTCGGTTGGAGACAGAAAATGCAGCATGCCGTCAATGATCACTGCTTCCTTGCGGCGAAGGTACCTCTCTGCCTGATTGGCAGTCGTATACTTTGCGCAGCCCGGCTGGGGATTCGCTATTCTGATTTTGGGCATAATTGTGTTGTTATTTTGTCCGGCTCAGCGGGAGTGTTTTGATCCCAGGTCGCGCCTCCTGGGGCTCCTGTCGGGAGCGCTTATCAGGAAACTAATTGCTCTAAACAGTCACGCGCTCACAATACATTTTGGCGGTGTTCTCCGTCAATGGATTGCAAGCGCCTATTTTTATTAAATGCAAAAAAGATGTTTTTTGCGAGGCATGATGGGCAGGCAAGTCACTTTGAGATCTCCGTAAGACTGCTGTCGCACCTGACGCACTTTGCACACTTGTCACACTTGTCGCACATGTCTTATATATACCCGGAGAAAAAATATAGGTGATAAGTGAGACAAGAGAGATAAGTGTGATAAGTGAGATAAGAGCGACATGTTTTATAAGTGCCTTTTCTACAGAAGGATACAACAACGGACAGTTTCCGGCCTATAATCTGATCCCATGAAACAGAAAAAGCGGGAACCAGTGCCGCGCGCTTTGCCGGAAAAAATGCCCGCCATCGAAGATCTGGTTCGTGTTGATGCCGAAGCCTTGTTCGCAGGCGAACGAATTGAGGAATCCCTCGTCCAGAACCTTGTCTTGTCCGGGCGGAAAATTGAGTCGCTGGTGGCCTGGAACTCAATCTTCGACAATGTATCCCTGGCAAACTCCAGGGTTGGCAAATTACGGTTGCGGGATGTACGGCTGATCAAATGCGATCTGTCCAATGCGATTCTGCAGGGATTCGAAGCGGCCCGAGTCGAGTTCGTCGACTGCCGTATGACGGGGATGAGAGCCTGCGAGTGTCATTGGGAGGACGTGCTGATTGAAAACTGCGATCTGCGCTACGCGCAATTAAGCGACAGCCGCATCCGCAGCTCGGAGTTCAGGTCGTGCAATCTATCGGAGGCAGATCTCCGGGGTGTCAATTTTGAAAGCGCAATTTTCGGCAATGCGATACTTCGCCAAGCGGATCTCAGCAGAGCCAGGCTTCAGGGGATAGACCTGAGCGGCGCCGAAATCGAGGGCTTCATTGTCCGGCCGGAAGACCTGCGTGGAGCTATCTTCAGCGCCGCACAGGCAATAGATTTGGCACTGCTGTTGGGAATCGTCATCAAATAGGGATCCGGAAAACTCCATCTAAGACAAGCATCAAGATGCCCTCTTCCTCCAGACCTCCTGACTCGGCCCACTGTTCGAATCCTGCTTCACAACGCTAATAAGGTCGCGATCGAGGAGTGTGTCCCGGATGCTGTCGAGCACCTTGCGCTCGACATGCGCAGTTCTGGCAATGGTCCAGCGCCGGACGAGACCCTTTGCCTGGACGAGCCGCAGGCATCGCTGCAGGGTCCGCTCGAAATCGCTCTCGCCGATCCGAGCCGCGAACCGCAAGGCATCGTTCTGCCATCTCTGAATAATCGAGATCGCGGCCTCAGTATCTGCCAGCGCAACTTCCAGCACCGGGGATCCATTAGGGACGTTCGGATGTCCGGCTGCAACAAGCATTGCGACTTTGACCGCCATGGGCGTAAGGCGCTGCAGCATGGCACGTGCGGTGTCGGTCATTTGCGGACTGGAGCACTCGTTTTCCAAGGCGGCCGCGTAGTCGTCGATACATTCGAGAACTCCATCCTGGAAACGCACAATGGGGGTGTCATCACCCATGGCCCATTCATGAAGTCGGCAGATCCACATGATCAGTTCGCGGCGCATGTCCTCGATGTCCGGCGAGGTCTGATAGAACGGACGTCTTGGCGGCTTATGCTCGGGCATGATAATTGCGAACCGCGGCAGGAGCCCTGAGATAATGTCCTGCTCCATCAGCTGATCGAATATGGCTGGTGTGGTCGCGCCGAGGATCGACAGGTGCGGATCCTCGACATGGTCCTGATCTTCGATCTTGGCTCCATGTTTCCCGGTTTTGCTGTGGCGCTTGTAGGTATAGCTGTCACCGGCATAGACGGTCAGGAACAGGCCGCGAAGCTGCGCCATGTACTTCGCGTGGTGGAGCTTGGCCAGCATCTCCCCGAACTCATCGACGTACAGGGTGGTGCAGTCGCGAGGCCGCGATGCCAGAACCTCGACGAATCCTTCCGGTGAGAAGTGATCGGCGCACAAACTGCGGTCCATTGCGCGGCCCTGCGCGTCCCGGGCGAAGCTCTGGCTTGTGGATTTGCGTGAGGTCGTGCTGTCACCGATGACGAGCGCATATAGATTTGTCGCCAGCCCCTTTGGATAAGGCGCGAGCCTGGCGCGCACGTTAGGCGTGGCGCTGGCTAGAAGAACCAGGGCGGCCGCTTCATGGTATTCGCGTGCGGCATCGGTTCGCATGCCCGAGTACTCAATCCACCGGGTCAGGAAATGGTCATCCGGGCATGAAGACAGACGGCCCTCCTCCTGAATTGCAGCGCGTTCCTCGCGGTTGACCGCGTCGTCATCAGGATCAGGTGTCGGTTCCGACGCCGACATCGTGACGTATCCGCCATATCCGGCATCGGCTAATGCCTTCGCTGCTGCCTTGAAGTCGCCCTTGTGGTTCAGCACTGCATATGCAGCAAATTTGTCATAGGTGGTTTCCGTTTCGAATTCGGTGCTGGTTGAGAAGACCTTCAGGAGGTTGAGGCCTTTCCAATTTGTAGTCGCGGAAACACCAATCGATTTACCGGGCCTGCGCCAGTAGGTTTCTTCGCCCCGCGTGCAGACTTTTTTCCAGCCATGCCGCACAAGGATCTCATCCCATGTCGCGCGACGGTTGAAATCATCTCCCGGCCTGTTTCCGGTTGCGGCGCCGGTTCCTGCAGCGCAATCCTTTCTGGCCGGCATGGCATCGAAGGCTCGCGCGCAGCTCAGTAGTATTTCGCGCTCTTCGGGCGAGATGACGGGAATGTTTGTCAGGCTGCCCTGCATCAGCACGTATGGACGGCCTGTAATGTGGCAGCCTGGAGGGGAGCCGGGCAGAATGAAATACCCGCCTTCGCCGCGCGTTTCGAACAGGATGACGGTTTTGGATTCGCCTTTCGCGGAATCTCCGGGTCGGCGGGCGAGCCTTTGGTTTCCGCCCACGGTAGCGGAGCATCGATAAATGTAGTGCCAGCCACCGGAGGGTGTCCGGACGATAACGAGTCTTTTGAGCAGGTCGGCTCCACCTTCATGCTGCTCGACAAGTTCCCGCCAGGGAGTTGCCAACTCCGGCGCATCTATATCCAGATCCTCGAGATTGCCGGAAACCGCGCCGCAAATCGCCGCAATCGCTAATTGACAACCATTCCCCCACCAGTTACGTATACTTTTGGCCGGAGCAATTTTCTGCTGAAATGGCGTCCATGTCGGCCTGCCGTCTTCGCCTTTGGGAAGGCATTCACCATCCGGAGCTTTGGACCCGTCTGTCCGGACCGGAATGATGGAGATTCCTTTCTGCGCGAGCTGCAGTGCGAGTTCAAGAGCCTCCGTCGTCATGCGCTTCGCCTCCTTTTGAGAGCTTCAATGGTCTGGGAGATAATGTCGGAAGCTTCTCCTGCCGTCAGATAGCCGGAGGTGTGAATCCGGAATTTATGGAGCATTGCGATTTGTGCAGGCGTGGCCGGCTTCTTCCTCCAGCCGGCGTTTTGATCCGCAAATATCTGTTTGAGCAATGACCGCGCGTAATCCTCACCGACCCCTTGCGCATATTCGAGGCTGAGTCCCGAAGCCAGATTGCGGTATTCGTCACCGCGGGAAACCCAAACTGTCCACGTTGCGCCGTCTGGGCGGATGACAATCGCATGCCTTGTGACATTCATTCTCCAGCAGCCGTCATCGAAGGGTTCCCATGCACTCAGGCGCTCGCTACCGAACAGCGCTACTTCTCGAGCGACGCGTCGCCCACCGGAGGGACCTATGTCCGGAGTTCGTGGTTTGGGGGAGTCTTGTTCCTTGAGGGCTTCGGCAGCACCAGCCTCGGACAGGCGATGAGGCTCGACCTTGAGCAGTGATGCAGCCGTTACCAGCTTGTGCCGAGAGGTTGCTCCAACCAGGTCGAGAATGAGGCAGTTGCTTTTGCCGGGGAAGATCCGTGTTCCGCGACCGACCATCTGGATATAAAGCGGGCGGCTCTGTGTTGGCCTGGCCATGATGATGCAGTCAATGCTGGGCTCGTCGTAACCCTCGGTCAGAACAGCGCAGTTGGCAACGACCATCGTCTTGCCGGATTTGAACCGCTGGAGAATACCGCGGCGTTCGTCCGAGGGAGTCTCCCCGCTCAAGGCTTCCGCTGCGACGCCGTGTTTGAGAAATGCGTCGGCCATCAAGTGCGCAAGCGTGATCGTGGGTGTGAACACGAGCGCCTTGCGGCCTGTCGCGTGCTCCAGATATGCGGCAGCGACATGCTCGGGCGCATTTGCTTTTTGAAGAGCGGTGCCAAGCTCCTCCGCGTCGTAATCGCCGGCCCTGGTGTGCAGGGAAGCATAGTCGATGGCTATCGTGACCTGCACGGCGCGCAGGTCGCTCAGATAGCCTTCCCGGATCATCGATTCGATATCGCGGCGGTATATGATTTCCTCAAATATTTCGCCAAGTTCCTGTTCGTCGGCACGCTCGGGAGTTGCGGTGAATCCGACTGCAAGCGGTCCGCGCGGAGAGAATGCCCCGAAATACTCGAGTATGCGACCGTAGCTGTCGGCCGTGGCGTGATGGCACTCGTCGATTATGATGGTTTGGTAGCGATCCTGGGGGATGCGCTGCAGCCGGTGATACCGCGATATCGTCTGCACCGATCCGACGGTGATTGGATGTTGCCACTCATCGCGTTCGGCCTTACAGATTCCAACGCGGGCAGCGGGGTCGACCGTGAGGATCTTCGAGGCTGCCTGCTCTATCAGCTCGTCGCGATGAGCGAGGACAAGAGCGCGTTCACTGCGCTGCTGAAGCAGATGCGCGAAGATCACGGTTTTGCCGGTTCCGGTCGGCAATGAGACCAGTTGTCGTCGAATACGTCTGGATTCGGCATCGGCGATTGCGGCGAGCGCCTCCTGCTGATAAGGCCGTAGGGAAATGGTTCTCTGCCGGGAGTCATTGATATTTTCCATCATTGTTTTCCTGATTCAAAACCGTCGCAGCCTGCTGGTGGATCTGACTGGAGGTCTACCGTTTTCGATGACGTACCCCGGATTCCGGCGTTCTTCTCGATAAACTGCGCGCCAGTCGGCAATCGCACAGAGATGTGCGAGGCAATCCCCTGCATTCATGCCTTCTAATGCTTGTTTCTTGATTCTTCGTTTTCCGGTTATGCGGTCCCGCTCGAGCAGATGAAGTTTCTTAAGTTGCTTGAAGACCTGGAAAGGAAGCTCGATCTCTGTGCCGTCTGGAGTTAAGACTCTTATATCAAATTCATCAGACAAGGCTTCGCCCCTCCTGGCTGGTTTTTGAGATCCAGCCCGCTCATGTTTGGTTTTTACAGACTGATATTGAGAAGAAAGAACAGCACTGCCGGCCGCTGTTTGCAGGCTCTAACCCTGAATCAGCATGATTACCGGCGCAACGGAAGCAGAGGATATTTGTTCGACGTGGGATCCGTCAATAGATCTTGATGGCCTTTTTTATTGAACCTGCATTTTGATGCATCGTTCGGCTTGGCTGGCGGTCGTATATCTTGAGCTGCCCGGTTGCGGGGTAGCGATTCTGATTCTTGACATTAATTGGGTTGCATAAATCCGGCTCAACAGTGCGTGTTTTGATCACAGGTCGTTGCCTTCTGGGGCTAGCATAGGGAGAATTCACCCGATGCGATTCATGTCTCGTCGGATGCGGAGCAGCCGCAGCTGTTTTGATGGGTGGAAAGTCAAGGAATCCCACTCGCCTAATTGTAATTGCGCTAGTATGAATTGCATTACTTAGATTTTCTTGAGCTCTTTGGGGAGGAGTTCAAACTCAACCCGTATATATGGGAAGGCGGGCGCACGTCTGTGCCTGGCT
>JAAYAM010000369.1 GCA_012719355.1 Acidobacteriota bacterium | reverse complement strand
TCCAGGCTTCAGCACTGGATTTTCAATCTGAAACGCCGGGTGCATGCGTTTTTGACCGCTTCCTGGCATCTGGGCCTTTGGATCGGTTTCGAGACGCTGCTTTCTCAGGGGCAAACTCCCGTCGCTCGTCTCGCCTGATCCGGGAATACCTCGATTTCGAGTGCCGCCCCAGTGACATCTGCCGGCGAACGGCTGTTCTGCTTGATTTAAGGTTCCCTCGAACCTTTTTTCAAGGAGAACACCATGACTGAAGAACAAAAGAAGGAAGTGGCGGTGTTCCGCTACGGCATCATCGCCGATTTCGTTGGCGCCACCCGCCTCGATCGGGGCGAACGGGAGGAACTGCTGCAGGACAAGTGCGCCCGCAAGTGGCACATTCCCTCGTCCGGCCGCACCCGTCTGAGCCGATCGACGATTTTACGCTGGATCCGTTTCTACAACGAAGGGAACGGCAAGCTCGAATCCCTCTACCCACAGGAGCGTTCCGATCAAGGCCGGGGCCGGGCACTGGATGAAGAAACAAGCCTGGTCCTGATCGATCTGCGGCGACAACTACCAGAGGCATCGGTGCCGGCATTGATTCGAATCCTGCAAGAGCGGCAGTTGGTCCCGGAAGGAACGCCCTTGTGCCGGACTACCATCTATCGTTTTCTCCATCGCTGCAACCTGATGAAAAAACAAGCACCGTCATCTTCGGACCGGCGCAAGTTCGAAGCGGAATCCCCCAACGATCTTTGGCAGTCAGATGTCATGCACGGTCCGTTGCTGTATTGCAGCGATAAACGGCGCAAGACATACTTGATCGCCTTCATTGATGATCATTCCCGGCTGGTTCCTCATGGTCAGTTTTATACTTCCGAGGGGATCGACGCCTTCATGGACAGCTTCTCCCGGGCGCTTCAGAAAAGAGGCCTGCCGAGAAAGCTCTATGTCGACAACGGATCGGCCTTCCGCTCCCACCAACTAGAGTTCTCTACCGCTTCTCTGGGCATCGCATTGATTCACGCCAGGCCATATCAGCCCCAGGGGAAAGGGAAAATTAAAAGATTTTTCAAAACAATACGGACTCAGTTTCTTCCCTTCTTTCAAGGAGAAACCCTCGATGATATCAATCTCGCCTTCTCCCTTTGGCTTGATGAGCAATACCATCGGCGACCCCATTCCTCGACCGGACAAAGTCCTTTTATGCGCTTTACGTCCAATATGCAGTGTCTGCGGAACGCTCCGGACGACTTGAGCAATTATTTCCGCAAAATGGTCCGCCGCCGGGTCAACAAGGATCGTTCGCTGGTAGTGGACAAACGGCTGTTCGAAGCGCCGGTGTCGCTGATCGGCCGGAGGGTGGAAGTCCTCTACCACGAACATGCTCCCGAACAGGTAGAGATTCGCTCGGATGGTCAGTCCTATGGACTGCTGCGCCAATTGGACGTGCACGTCAACAGCCGTGTCCGGCGGGACAAAAACAACCAGATCGAACTGGCGGAAACCAATGCACCCTGTCAGAGCGGCCGGTTGTGGGAGAGTTGATATGGAAAAAAGCTATCGACACTACTTCGCCTTGCAGAAAGAGCCTTTCGTCTCGGATATCTCCCATCAGGAGATCCTGGTGACACCCGTGATTGCCGGGGTGCAGGATCGTTTCCACTATGCCCTGCGGCTGGGAGCCATCGCGCTGGTCACCGGTGAGATCGGCAGCGGAAAATCCACCGCATTGCGCTACTGTATCGGCGGCCTTCATCCGTCCGAATACCGGGTACTGTTCGTCACCGCCTCTTCAGGCTCAATCCTGGAACTCTACCGTCAGATCCTGGGAACGTTGGGTGTTGACAATGTTGGCTCTTCCCGGGCGAAAATGACCCGCCGCATCC
>JAAYAM010000368.1 GCA_012719355.1 Acidobacteriota bacterium | reverse complement strand
GGTCGCATGGCTCAGTTGGTAGAACCCACTGGTCAAGTTATCAAACTGCCGGTTCATGAGTATCTCAAGTGACCGGCCCACTGGTAGACAAGACCGACATGCGCAGGAAGCTGAAATGGCCGAACGATTTCAGCAGATAAGACTAAAAAGTTCGGAATAAGGTCGCATGGCTCAGTTGGTAGAGCACATCGTTCACATCGATGGGGTCACAGGTTCGAGTCCTGTTGCGACCACCACAAACCCTTGAAAACACTACGTTTTCGAGGGTTTTTCATTTTCTCAGGAAGCCGATATGTTCATTTTGGTGAGCCGAAATGAACGGAATCCATCACGCCGTTCACATCGAAAAACAGATGAATTCCGAACGATACATTCTTCTCCCCTGCCCGGAGGGGGTGTTCAAAATCCAGGGTGTTCACCGTCCTGCATAACAAAGCGCCTGCCTCTTGAGATACACGCGTCGGTGTGGCTCAAGTGACAGGCGCTTTGTGTCGAGGTGAACGATGTGATAGAAATCGGTGTGGCTTAAGGGCCGGAAATCGTGTATAACAATGGGGTGGCATCGAAAAAGCCACCTCGAAAATATTTTTCTCTGATGTTGCGTTTTCCAGGTTTCCTTGTGTCTAATAGGTGAAAGGTGGTGAGGTTGCCATGAACACTGTCAAGGGCCCGGACAGTAAAGAAGAAAGAATTGAGCACATGGTAACCCTGTACCAGCTTCCCCTGCTTCGAATGTGCATCATGTATCTCCATGATGAAGAATTAGCAAAGGATGCGGTACAGGAGACTTTCATCAATGCGTATCGGAACCTGGACAAATTTCGAGCCGAATCATCTAAGAAGACATGGCTGACGCGAATCGCGATCAATTGCTGCAAAAATGTATATCGGACAGGATGGTTCAAGCACGTAGATCGTTCCATTACGCTGGATAAGCTTTCAGAGCGACAGGCTCCGGCTGACAAGGAAGACGACGAGATTACAGAAGAAATCATGAATCTTCCAATTAAGCTGAGGGAAGTGGCGTTGCTCTGTTGGCTACAAGGATTGACATATGAAGAAGCTGCCGATGTCCTGGGCATTTCCCGGCAGGCCGTCGGCAGCAGGCTAAACCGTGCAAGAAGAAAACTGCGCTTTGCTTTGGAAGGAAGTGATGATCATGAACCTGCATGAGGAACAGGAAAGAGTCCAGAAAGCAGTCAATAATTCTCTATCGCATGTGCAGGAAGATCCATGGCTTACGCAGCGGGTTCTTGCAAACGCGAAAGGAGAAGAACCTGTGAAAAGGAAAATTTCACTTGCTCTGGTATTGAGCATTGTAGGAACACTTGCCGTGATGGGAACCGCATATGCTTTGTTTTCTTCCCAGGTAGCTGAGTTCTTTGGTCAGCATTGGAATCATGAACTTGGCACGCGACTCCAGGAGGGGAAAATTGCGCAGATTGGTGAATCCGTGACATTTGGTGATGTCGTTATCAGTCTTGATGAGATTGTTTATCGGGATCGAGGCTTATATGGTGTTGGAACAGTACGTCCTGTTCACGAAACGGACATACTCTTCCCAATGGATTCAGCTGAAGCAATAGCTATGCTTCAGGAGGAGGATTTTACCCTGGATGAAGGAACGCAGGCCCTCATCGCCAAAGCAAAAGAAACCGGAGGGCGGATGCTGACAGCTAAATCCATGCCATTGAAGATCGGCGTCGATGAAGGAACCATGCTGATGCCCGGAACCATGGGGTTTTATGATGTTGCCAACGAAGATGGATCGTTGACCTACTCCTTTGAAGCTTCTGATGGCTTTGTCGTAAACGAGGGAACAACTTATCAGATTCAGATGGAGAGCATTGTTGAACAAATTGATGAAAAGGGCATGCCCGTCGATGGGACACAACAGAGGCACTCCTGGACGATCTCCTGCACCCCGGTCTTTATGAGCAATCCAAGTGAATCACCTGATATTGCTACATCGAATGTGACTGTTCTGACGGACAGTGGATATGAACTGATTACCTCAGCAGAGTATCAGGAATCCGGCATGATGCCAGTATATCAGGCCATCGAGACAGATTTCACGAAGGACATTGATCCGGAATGGTTCAAAGCGAACGGCATTGCAACCGGTGCGGGAACGGACTTTATTGAGTTCAATGATCATGCCATACTGTCTGCCGCTCCGGAAGCACTGTTTTATGATGAATATCACGATAGTCACCAATCCGAGTCTTACTCAGGTGCAATCGTTCGGATTATCTGGGTCAGGAATTGGGAAGGTCATCGTGGAGAATTTAATCTGGAGAAGACTGAACTGACTGGTATTTCACTGGAAGATGCTCAGGGACAAGCTGAAACGTTAATCACGCAGTTGGGTCTTGATTGCAATCATTATACTTGTGAGTATATGCTTGACATGAGTCTTGACCGTATTCAGACCATGGGTGCCATTTATGAAAAAGCCATTGTAGACGGTAAACTAACGACAAATAGTGATCGGGTGCCTTATGACTATAGCGCCATCCCTGCAAGCGAGGAAGGATTCTATCTCGTGTATCGACCTGCTCAGATCGATGCTTCAGATGCGGAAGGACGTTACGGATTGCAGTTCTTCGTGAATAGCCGTGGTATCGTATTTGCGCATCTTCGCAATCAGTTTAATATGGGCGAACCCGTTGAGTCCCAGAAAAAACTGATTCCTCATGAAGAAGCAATTGCCAAATTCAACAAAGAAATCAATCAGTCACGTTATGGGACGGATGAACAAACGGTTACAATCCTGCGAGTTATTCTGACTTATGAACCTGTGCGTGCTGCCAATGCTGAAACTGGCATGGTGTTTGTCCCAACCTGGGCGATTGTTTACCAAGATCAGGAGGCATCCCAACAGGGATATGAACAATATGCTTTAATCAACGCCATTGATGGTACATTGATTGACGCCTCGTTCCAGTAACCCAAAAGACTCCCGCAAGGCTTATCAGCCTGCGGGAGTCTCTCTGTCTGCCCTTATGCCGCGATCCGCATGTACTGCTCGACGCTGATGCGGAACTTGATCTGGACTTCGTAGTCGTGGTTGATCTCGATCCGCTCCACCAGCCGGGCAATGATCATGTGCTTGGTTTCTGCGTTGGCCTCGTCGAAGGTGTCCGCCCAGGAGAGTAGGTCAGCCACTTCCTGGGTGGCAGTTTGCGTTGCGTCCTTTTCTTTTTCCATCTTGGCTTTGGCCTCTTCCATCCGGCGCTGTGCGGTTTCCAGCTTTTCCTTGTACTTTGGCATCATGGCGTTCACGATGCTGATGTCCACGGTGTTCTCCCCCGTGAGGAACTTCATGGTCTGATCCTCCAGGGCGTTCATCTGCTTGTGGGCTTTAAAGAAATCCTTCTCCGCCTGCTTGTACGCCACCTCGTACACGTCACCGTGGTTTTCCTTCGCCTTCTCCAGCAGGGCCGCTTCCGGCTTCTGTTTGATGATGGTAAGAATGCGGCGAATCTCGTAGAGCACCGTTTCGTTGATGGTGTCCGCGCAGTAGGAGCTCTGCCCGGAGC
>JAAYAM010000367.1 GCA_012719355.1 Acidobacteriota bacterium | reverse complement strand
TTCAAATGTGCGATGGACTGTTGTCGCGCAATGTACCCAGGGAATTTGAAGTGATTCTGTCCAATTGCAACGCTCATGCCCGGCGCGGCTTTGTCGAGGTCGCGTCGAGATTCCCGGATTATTCCGAGATCGGAATAATCCGGGCTATGCCGAGTTTCGGACTATGCCGAGTGAACTGTTTGTGCTTTGGGATCAACAGGGTTTCCTGAACGCGGAATCGGCATAGCACAAAGGGATTTTTCCTGCCGATATGTCCCGGAAAGGAGAAACCCTATGAACGATTTTGACTTTTGCCCCAAGACCTTATCGCGAATACATATAGGTCCGCTCAGCTGCTATATCAATTCCTATCTGAAGATTCTCCACGACCAAGGCTATGCAAGTAAATCAGCCGGTCTACAAGTGCGGCTGATAGCCGACCTCAGCAGATGGCTTGACGACAAAGGATATAGTGCTGCGCATGTCAGTCCCAAACTGGTCGACCGGTATCTTAAGTGCCGGTATCAGCATTTTCAGAAAAGGACGGAAGATTCGGCAGCGCTCAATCGTCTGATTGATCTATTGCGCGACATGAGAGTTATTTCTTTCCAGCCGTCCACCGCGATTGATACGCCCATTCAGAGGATAGTGGATAGTTTCCGAGTCTATCTACGACAGGAGCGGGCGTTATCGCCGTTGACTATTTACAATCAAACACGCTTCGCAAGAGAGTTCCTGAATGAGCGGTTCGGTTCTTCGCGCACAATCGATCTTGCCAGACTGCGCGCGCAACATGTCACCGGATTTGTAAGGCGTCGAGCTCAAAACCTCAGCAGCAAATCCGCCAAGGTAATGACAACAGCGCTTCGTTCGTTCTTCCGCTATTTACGGTATCACGGAGAGTTGAATTCAGATTTAGCAGCTTGCGTGCCGGGCGTGGCCTGTTGGCCGCTTTCTGAAATTCCCAAATATCTAGAAAGCGACCAGGTGAGGCTTGTATTGAAAAGCTGTGATCGACAATCTGCTAATGGAATCCGCGATTACGCGGTCCTGCTGTTACTCGCCCGATTGGGTCTTCGAGCCAGCGAGGTGGCTTTTCTGAAACTCGAAGACATCGACTGGGAGGAAGGTCGAATTACGGTTTTTGGCAAAGGAGGTTTCCGGTCACAGCTTCCATTGCCCGCCGATGTCGGTGCGGCAATTGTCACGTACCTGCAAAAAAGTCGACCGAGATGTCCCAGCCGGTTTGTATTCATACGTGCACAGGCGCCCCGGCGGGAGTTTATCAGCGCAAGTACAATTGGCGCTATTGTTAGGCGGGCCATCGCTCGAGCAGGGATCGACTCGCCGCGCAAAGGGGCTCATGTGCTCCGTCATTCTTTGGCAACTCGAATGTTACAGCAGGGCGCATCGCTTGCCGAAATCGGAGAAATTTTACGACACCATGATCCAAACACAACTGCCATTTATGCGAAGGTGGATTTGGCAGCGTTACGGAGATTGGCACCTGCGTGGCCAGGAGGTGAGGCATGAGCACCCTCCATAATGCCGTCAACGAATACTTGGCGATGCGCAAGGCCCTGGGATACCAACTACACGATGCCGAAGTACTGCTTCCTGCGTTTGTATCCTTTCTGGAGCGGAGCGGAACGAAGCGTATCACCATAATGCTGGCACTCGAATGGTCACAGCAGCCGGGCGGCACCAAGCTTGCTTATTGGGCCAAACGACTCAGTGTTGTGCGCGGGTTCGCACGATTCTGGAGCGCCACCGACCCATCCACGGAGATCCCTCCTGTGGGGCTACTTCCACGCCAGTCCCGCAGACATCAACCTTATCTTTACAGCGACGAAGAGATCCGAAAACTTATGGAAGCAGCTCTCAACTTGCCTCCCATTGACGGCTTGCGCCGCTGGACCTACTACTGTCTCTTTGGAATATTGGCCGTCAGCGGATTGCGCATCAGTGAGGCTTTTTCGTTAAAGGATTCAGATGTCGATACAGATCGGTGCCTGCTAACTATTCGGCAGACCAAGTTTAATAAATCCCGCATAGTACCCTTCCATGCATCAACCCAGCGTGTGCTGGCCGAATACGCCGAACGGCGTGACCATCTCCTGGGCAGGAGTGCTGATCGGTATTTCTTGGTTAACAACCGCGGGACACGACTAAAAGGCTCTATCGTACGCGAGACGTTTCATAAGCTATCGCGTCAGATCGGGCTGCGCAGTCCATCGGATTGCCATGGTCCGCGTCTCCATGACTTCCGCCATCGATTTGCTGTAGTGACGCTCGTGTCGTGGTATCGTTGCGGCCAAGACGTCGAACGATGCCTGCCTATCCTGTCGACCTTCTTAGGACATGCTCAGGTGACCGACACCTACTGGTATCTCTCACTGTGTCCCGAATTAATGGGGCTCGCCACCGCTCTGTTGGAGCAAAGATGGGAGGGCCAATCATGATCTCCAGATCAAGCTTTCCTGTTCTGTTAGAATCCTTTTTTATCCAGCAACTGATGAACCAGAAACAGGTCAGTCCCCATACTGTCGCTTCCTACAATGTCACTTTCCAGTTGTTATTGGAGTTTATCCAAAAGCAGTTGCATAAGGAGCCGTCATGCCTGAAGATCGAAGACATCGATGCTCCACTGATTGCCGCGTTTCTTGAGGACCTGGAGAAAAGCCGTGGCAATTCTGCCCGGAGCCGAAACTTGCGGCTTACGGCCATTCGGTCTTTTTTTCACTTTGTTGCCTATCAGGAGCCCGCGCACTCTGCACAGATTCAGCGGATCTTGGCCATTCCGCGCAAGCGGTATAGCCGCACTCTGGTTCGGTTTTTGACACGTCCGGAGATCGATGCATTACTGGCTGCTCCTGATCAGACGAAGTGGGGAGGTCGCCGTGATCACGCGTTTCTCATGCTGGCCATCCAGACCGGTCTGCGTCTTTCCGAAATGACAGGCTTACGTCGAGAAGACTTGCACTTGGACGCGGTGGCTTATGTGCGATGCACGGGGAAGGGGCGGAAAGAGCGCAGTACGCCCCTGACGAAGCAAACAGTCAAAGTATTAAGAGCCTGGCTGCGAGAACCCACTAGAAGCAGTCCCGATATTGTTTTTCCGAGTGCGCGTGGAAATAAGCTCAGCGCGGATGGGGTACAATATCTGCTCGCCAAGCATGTTGCTGTCGCGCGTGAAAAATGCCCTTCGCTTCGCCAAAAGCGGGTATCACCTCATGTCCTGCGGCACGCCGCTGCCATGGAATTGCTTCAAGCGGGAGTGGATCGTTCCGTAATTGCACTCTGGCTTGGGCACGAATCGGTCGAAACTACCCAGATTTACTTAGATGCTGATTTGGCCTTAAAAGAGAAAGCTCTAGCGAAGACAACACCAATCAACGGCAAACCTGGTCGTTTCAGGGCCACCGACCGGTTATTGCATTTCCTAAAATCCCTGTAGTTGCTCACTAAGGATATACCGAGTAGAACTCGGCCCGAAGCCCATGGTAAGCCGCCCGATCCTTGGTGCTATCGAATGGATGTCGGATTCACTCGGCATAGTCCGAAACTCGGCATAGCCCGGA
>JAAYAM010000366.1 GCA_012719355.1 Acidobacteriota bacterium | reverse complement strand
GAGGTGCTGTTGGAGTTATCCGCCTGATTCAGGCGTATGACCGAATCGGGATTTCCACGAAAAAACCGGAGGTTGATGTCTTCAAATGCGGAAGACCGCAGCGTGTTCCGTGAGAGAAGGGAATCGATCCCTGCGCTGATACGGTGCGTCAATGCCCCAGTACGACTTGTTGTGTTCATATTCAGCAACAGCTGGACCTGGCGCAGGCGTGTCGAGGAAGCAATCGGGGCTGAACCGGTGAAGACGTTGTTCAGTTGTTCGACTATCGGCCTTCCGCTTTCAGCTGAAGGAACGAGAGGGACGTCGACAAAGCCGGGAAACATGTTTTCGCGGCTGGCTCCTGCGCCCGGCTGGAGCCCTGCGTCGAGTCTTCCTGCCGAGAAGGAGGCTCCCGCTGAAATGGAGGTTCGCGGCGACAGCATGCGCGTCCAGGTTGCCTGTGCCTGGTTGAAGGATTGCCGGGCGTCATGCGACGCTTCGCGACTGATCTGCGGACTCGAACCTGATTCGGGTTGGCGTCCTGTCTGCCCGGTCCATTGCAGCACGAGTCGATCGGAGCTGGACAGATCACCGACCGCCTGTGCAACGATCGTAGTACGTTCGGACCGGACCGGGAGAAGATGGTTGCGGATCCTCCGGCTGTTCTGCAGCCTCCCGGCCGATGCTGAGAACTGCCACTCTTGTGTGAGCCGCCCCCCGATCTGGATATTCCCCCGTAAGGCATGTCGATATCGCTCATCAGGCTCCGTGATCCCGAAATCCCTCAGCCGAGAGGTGACATTACTGCCCTGTAACGCGGCACCCTGGAAAAACGCCTGCACTTCTCCTTGAAAAACCTCGGATGGAAGACGTGACTGCAGGAAGATTTCTGCGCCGGGGCGCGCCGACTTCGATGGCCCCGGAGCGTAGGTGAGACTCCCGGTTGAAGCGAGGTCCGGAACAAAAGCTGTATCTGAACCGTCACCGTGCGGGACTTCAAACCCGTTGAGGAGAATCCTGTTCTGCGACCACGAGTCCCCGCGGGCTCCGAAGAGCATTGCGTCGGCGGCATGCAGGCCCGCAACATCGAAGCGTTCCGGCGTCATAGAGACTTCGATGTTTGCCATTACCGTCCAGAGATGCAGCGTTGTCGGCAGACGCTGCATCTCGCCGCTGCTGTAGGTGCGGGATGAATCGTAGGCGCTCGTTTCATGCCGCTCTATTTCGCGCAGCAGCCATGGCTGATCTGCGCTGCGGAGCAGGATTCCCTCCAGATGGTGAGTTTGGCCGGGCAACAGCAAAACCGGCAACTCACCTCCCGGGATGCCTTCACCTTTGAACGTCAAGGAATAGTTGCCGGGAGCGAGGCAGCAGAACCGGAATCCTCCGTCTGGTCCGGTGGTTTGTCCGATCTGCAGTCTTCCGGACCGCAGTTCGACTACAACGCCGGAAAGCGGAACGCCTCCTTCGAGCATGGTCCCTGACAACTCGCTTGTGGCTGTCTGGGCCTGAAGTGATGCGGTTGCCAGAATGCAGAAGACAATTCGACCGAGAAGGTTTACGACGTTTGGTCTGCTCATGGGAGCGCGGACGAATGGACGGCCACTTCTTCTGTCTCGGGTGTAACTGCCGGCGCGGCGCCGGGGATCTCAATGCCCCAGCCCGGGGCATGCTCCTTGGTAGAGTTCAGCAGAGAAACGGGCGTCTTCAGCAGTATCAGGAGATCACTCCAGAGGGACCAGTGTTTCAGATATTCCAGGTCGCAATTAAGTCTTTCGACGATTGATGTGTCGCCGCGCCATCCGCGGATCTGGGCGAGTCCGGTTATTCCTCCTTTGACAGCGAGCCTGGAGTCGTAGCCGGCGAGGTGCCTGGCAAAGATCGCATGAAACGTGGGCCTCTCGGGCCGGGGACCGACAATGCTCATATCCCCCTTCAGCACGTTCCACAGCTGCGGGAGTTCGTCGAGTCCCCAGCGTCTCAGCACGTTTCCCAGCCGCGTGCATCGTGGATAATTCTGAACTGTCCACCTCGGGAAGGAATCGTCTTCGGCGTCGGCAAACATGGTGCGCAGTTTGTAAATTGCGAACCGTTTTCCTTTCAGTCCCAGCCTGATCTGAGAGAAAAAACCGGGGCCCGGTGATTCCCGGCGGATCAGCCAGGCAAGCACCAACATCGGGAGTCCCGTCAGGAGAAGCCCGAGGGAGGAGAACATGATATCAATGGTGCGTTTCAAAAAACCTGTGATTCCCCTGACTGATCTGTGGTCGTGCTGGTCTTGAAAAACTTCGCCGGGCACGCTCTGCCGCCGGCGGGCTCGATGGGCTGCCAGCCTGCTACTGATAAAACTTCGGATTTCCTGCCTGAAACGGCTGGATGAGAAACGCTCTGCATTTGCGCGCAGCAGGGCCGGATCATAATCCCATCGCATAAACCGATCGATGGCTTCTTGCAGTACTGATGGCTCCTGTCGCTGGAAAAGGATTCCCGTTGAACCGTCTGTAATCG
>JAAYAM010000365.1 GCA_012719355.1 Acidobacteriota bacterium | reverse complement strand
GTGGTGTCGGGGGCTGCTGCGGTCTTGAAGGTGTAATCAGGCGAAGTCGCCAGGTTACCTGCCGCGTCTTTCGACTTTACGCGGTAGTGATAGGTCGTGTTTGCGCTCAGTCCCGACAGCGTATGGGAATGCGACGTCACCATCGAACCGTTCAGCGTTGTGCTGCTGCCGTATGACGTGGTCTTGCCGTATTCCACCTGGGTGTCGGATGCTTCATTCGTAGTCCAGGTGATTCGCGCGCTGTTGCTCGTGATATTCGAGCTCGACACTCCGCTGATTACCGGCGGCGTGGTGTCGGGCGGAGGGAGAACTGTGACGGCGCCGTTGACGCCCGAGACCTGGACTGGATTGGCGTTCGGGTCGGAGGCGACGAGTCCCGTGATAGCGATGGTTGCCGGGCCGGCCGGTGCAACACCCGCGATGTTGAATTGCACCACGGCGACCGAACCGCTGCCGATTCCGGTCTGGTTCAATCCGAACACCACGATGCGGGAACCTCCGGCAATCTGGTTTCCAACCGCGCTTTTCCCTGCATTGGCTGCTGCCTGACCAGTGGCAACGGAGCTGTATGAAAGAGGAGCTGAATAGAGCAGGTCAAACTGCAGCATGCTCACCGGGGTGGCGCCCGCCGTAAACCCTACCGAGACATTGACGGTTGTACCGGGCAGGCCTGAAGCCGTTCCTACGGTCACCCGTGCTGTCTGGGCGAAGGCATCGGTCGCGGGGAAGAAAGCGGCGAGAAAAGAAATGAGAACAAAGCAGAACAGGTACTGCAAATGAGTGCGGTGGCGCACTGGTTTCAGGTATGGGGATAAAGTATTTCTTAAAGTCATGGGCAGCTCCTGAGACCGAGGATCACGTTGTTCAGGATTTGGAGATCCAGCACATCCACACGTCCGTCGCTGTTCAGGTCATAAGTGCTTGAGCTCTGGCCCGCTCCGATAATGACATTGGCCAGCATCTGCAGATCGAGGATATTGACGGAACTGTCGCCGTTGATGTTGCAGGTACGAGTATTGGCAATGGTTTCCGACACTTCGTTGGAAAATCCGCTTTCGTTGCCGTCTGCGTCATAGGCTGTGACGGCAAAGAAGTAGGTTCCGGCGGAGAGTCCGGTCACCGTGTACTGAGTCTTGTTACCTATGGTAATGGGAGCGCCGTAATTGCGCGAGCTGCTCCCCACATGGAGCTTGTATCCCGTAACTCCTGCCGAAGGACTCGGGTCCCAGGCCAGCGTTACTTCCGCGGCGAAAGCCTGTGCGCAGCCGCACAGCAGGAGGATCAGGAGACAGGCAATTGGATGGTGTTTTATAAGATTCCGCCTTCTCATCATGTTTCCCTTCTGTTTGTATCGGAGAGTATCGACAAGAGCCGCAGGAAAAACCGTGACTCGAATCACGTAAGGCATGATAGGTCGAAAGAAATCGAGTTCATGTCTGAGTGAAAATCGCGAGTGTTTGCACGGCACAGCCATATGTCAGCTTCTCCAGGACACAGGAATGGAGAGGAGTTTGTTTT
>JAAYAM010000058.1 GCA_012719355.1 Acidobacteriota bacterium | reverse complement strand
GCGCACTTGAGGCTCATGTACACCGAGCTGGAACCGGTGAGCAGCGCCATGGGGTCAACGATCCCCTCGCTGTTTTTGGCCCAGTGGATCTCACCGGTATGGGCCTGCATGCCGACCGCATAGTCAATTCCCGCTTCGATCGTTTTCCAAAAGCGGCGCAGAAACGTTTGATCACCGGTGATCAAAAAATGCTGGTAAACGCCAACAGCGATGTATGAAGCGAGATTGCTGTCGCGAGTCCGGTCTTCCGGAATGCCGTCACGCGTGGCCGACCACCAACTCCCATCCGCCAACTGAGTCTGGGCAAGCCATTGGTAGGCCAATTCCGACTGAATTATGCGGCCCGCAACGCTGAGTCCCATGGCGCTTTCCACGTGGTCCCAGGGATCAGTCTTGCCTCCAGCGGACCAAGGAATTTCACCGTTTGGTTTCTGCAGACATGAAATGAAATCCGCGACGATATCGATGTCGAATCCATCTGTTCCGACGTCCTGCGATACGGGAAATTCCATCATTGGCACCTTTTTATTAAATAGAAAACAATGCTCTTTCCGATCAATGGACTCAAAATTCGATCCATCCAGGCCGTCAGGGGCGGATGTCTGATGATGTCCCATTCGAGAAACTTTCGGTAAGCCCTGACCAGAGGAAAAGTCTCGTTTTTGTGCCCTACCATGCACTTTAGCCACCAGTAGGGCGTGTGAAGACCGTGCCGGTAGACGATCTGCCGACATTGCACTCCGGCCGCTTCGAGAAGTTCCAACAATTCGTGTTTCTTGAATATCCTGATATGACCCCCGGGTTCCTGATGATAGGAACTTGAAATTGCCCAACAGATGCGTTCCGGCCAGAAACGCGGGACTGTCACGATCAGATCTCCCCCGGGTTTGAGAACTCGCACCAGTTCCGATACAGCACTCCGGCTGTCCTCGATATGCTCCAGAACCTCGGAACAGATAACCACATCGAAGCTGCTCTCCGCAAAGGGAAGCCTTGTCAAGTCGGCTTGGGCCAGAAGCCAGAGACCTTCCTGCTCTTGGGCCATCAGGGCCAGATATCCTTTGGCTTTGAATAGGTCGTTCAGGTTCAGGTCTACGCCAGCGACATCGATACCTTGGATTCGGTACGACTCGCAGACATGTCGTCCGCTGCCGCATCCAGCATCGAGAACGCGCATACCCGCCCTGAACGGAATCTTTGCGAAGTCAACCGTAAGCATCGATGGCCTCACGGTAAACATCGACTGTTTTTTCGGCGGCATGGCGCCAGGTCAGCGAATGACTGACCCGCTTCAATCCGGCATGGCCGAGCCTTGCGCGCTTGTCCGGATCATTGAGGAGAGCGGTGATGGCGCTTTGCAAGGCAGATGTGTCAGCAGGCGGCACCAAGATCCCGGCGTCTCCCACCACTTCGGGAAGGGCTCCGCCTGTCGTGCTGACTACAGGAACGCCACAGGCCATGGCCTCGCCAGCTGGCATTCCAAAGCCCTCATAGAGTGAAGGAATGACGGCCATCGTTGCTTCTGCATAATGTCTGGCAAATTCATGATCAGCGATCCGGCCCGTAAAGCGGACCACATCTGACAGCGATAGTTCTCCGACCAGGCGTTCGATTGCCCCATTCCTTTTTGGTTCACCGATTACGACAAGCCGGACCGGTCTTTGGCGCCGAATCCGCGAGACCGCTTCAAGGAGATAACGAAGCCCTTTGAGGGGCGTGTCCGCGCTATTCGTCACCAGTATGAGGTCCTCCGCCCTTCGCACCCCTTCCAGAGGATGAAAGAAATCCGTATTGATCCCGTTTGGAACTACGCGGAACCGTTCCGTCGGCACCATGAATGATTTGCTGATATCCCGTTTCGAACATTCTGAGACGGTGATGATCCTCGATATTTTCGCAGAAACCCGAATCTGCATGTGGATGAATGAGTACCAGCGCCTTACCATCAGTCGCCGCAGCAACGTCCCCGCTGTCTCCAACTCTTTGTCCCGGTC
>JAAYAM010000364.1 GCA_012719355.1 Acidobacteriota bacterium | reverse complement strand
GGGCCGGCAAGGAAGTCCGAACTATCGGCACACGACCGGAGGGGCCGGCAAGGCGAAACCATCTACAGTGGAAGGAGAACCGAACACCAGTGAGACAACAACAGAAGACTGAATTGCGCTATCGACTTGATGATCGGGTTCACGATTCACTCGTACGTGACAGGGAGCCGGAGAATCCAACTCCGCAGCCGGGGGAACTGAAACTGCCGGAACCGGTGTTCCCCCAGTTTCCGGAACTGCGTGGCGAGGTCGAACCGGATCCCAAATTCCTGCCGCAGGATGGGAAGCACTATCGCACCCGCATCACTCCCTTCATCCTGAGGAGAGCGTTCCGAGGATGGCTCTACCCGTACATCAGATCAAGGGTTTTGCCCGGTGATTTCCATCCGATCATCTCTTACCTGTTCACAGAATGGAAATGCAACATTGAGTGCCATTACTGCTGGGCCTTCAACAACCAGGTTCCAGGCATGACGGAAGACGTGGCACGCAGGTCGATTGATTGGCTGCACGAGACCGGATGCAGGGTTCTCGCGCTGATGGGCGGAGAAGTGCTCCTTCGGCCGCGCTTTGTCCATAAGGTCGTTCATTATGCGGCGAAGAAGGGATTTTGGGTTTATGTCCCCACCAATGGGCGGCTGATGCGGGAGGAGGTGATCGACAGGCTCGGGGACTCGGGAGTCGCTACCGTCAATCTGGCGGTCGATTCGGTGGACGAACGGAAGGAACTCCCGAAAGCTCTGAATCCGATCCTTCCCTATTTCAAGTACCTGATCAAGAAGCAGTACGTGTACGGCTTCAGTGTCTTCTTCAACATCAATATCACCCGTATCAACATCGAGGACGTCAAGCAGCTGACGGAAATCGCATACGACTCCGGCATAGCCACCGATTACCATATCAACGAGTCGCCGATGATCGAGCAGCCGCATTATCGCTACCTTGACGGCAACAGCACGTTTATAACGGAAGAGGACTGGCCGAAGATCGACGCCCTGATCGACTGGCTGATGAGCAAGAACAGGGCGGGCTACAAGATGGTCAATTCGGTGCGCCGGCTGGAACAGATGAAAGATTTCATGCGTGGCAAGCTTCAGGAATGGGACTGCCGCGCCGGCCAGAATTCGATCGTGATACGGACAGATGGGACGCTTGCACCCTGTTTCCCGATGTATTCGGCGACACGAAACTGGGGAACCGTGGGAAGGCCCAATTTCGAGCCTCGGGGGCTGGCGGATCTGAAGCGTGAATGCCAGCCTCATTGTTTTTCGACTCTCAACCACAATCTCGCGTATTGCTACCGCGCAAGTCGCGCGATCAAGTGGATGCTGAAACAGGCCGCCAACGGCTTCCGCGGCGCCACCGGCAGCTTCGATTAGCTGTCCCGGACACGGCCGGACGGAACGACCCGGCGGCAGGCGGCCAAGGGGTCATGCAATCCGAACTCGAATAGTTGTATCATGCTCTACTATGAGCAGTGACAAATCGGCGCTTTACAAGGCTCTGGTTGAGCTCTCCCAGTCGATCTCCGGGCATGCGGATCTGGACGGTCTTTGCCATGCTCTGTCGGACTCGCTCCGGCGGATCATAAGTTTCGACATACTCGGCCTCCTTCTGCACGACTCCGGGGCTGATGGTTTTCGTCTCTACGGTCTCGACCTGTCGGGCAAAGGAAGCCCCGAGAAGGTCAACCGCAGCTTCACGGGATATGATCATCCTGCCGGCTGGGTCTGGAAAAGCCAGAAACCGCTTGTAGTCCCGCGCCTCGATCAGGAGACACGCTGGTCGGAACTGTTCGAACCGGCCAGGCATTACGGTCTGTCTTCGTTCGTGCTGGTCCCGCTGACGACAGGTGAACATCGTCTGGGGGTACTGGCCCTGGGATTCTCGAACCCTTTCGACGCCGACCGCGGGGAACTGGAATTCATTCACCGGGTCGCTTCGGAGTTTGCCGTTACGATCGACTCACACATTACCAGGCAGCGATACCTGCGCGAGCGGGACCGTCTTCAGCTCCTGTTCGACCTGACCAATGCCCTGGTATCAAAGCTTTCGCCCGACGAGCTCTTCTCGGCCATCTCGGAGCAGCTTCGCAAAGTGGTGGCCTTCGACGTGGTCGCGATGACGCTTCTCGACACAAAGACCGGTGAACTCCTGCTGAGCAACTATCGATTTCGGGAAAACCTGACCTGGGAATTTGAGCGGACGCGCGGAAATCCTGAGGGAATCCCTTCTGCGGAAGCGCTCGCTACCGGGAAACCGGTTGTGACCGATGAAATTGATTTCGAACGCTTTCCGTCTTCCACCTACAGGCGCTTTGTCGATGCGGGCCTCCGTTTTTCGTGCTCCATTCCGTTGATTTCGCCCAACGCAACTCTGGGGACGCTCGAACTGGCGCGGACCGGCGGAGAAAAGTTCAACGACGACGATGTTGAACTGCTGGTCCAGGTCGCGCGCCAGATCGCGATAGCGCTGGAAAACTCGCTGGCCTACCGCGAACTCGCCGAAATGAAGGAGAGACTCTCAGTCGAGAAGCTGTATCTCGAAGACGAAATCCGCTTTGACAGAAATTTCGGAGAAATGCTCGGCCAGTCGCCGGCATTTCAGTCGGTGCTCAAGAACATACAGATCGTCGGTCCCACTGAAGCAACGGTCCTTATTCTGGGAGAGACCGGTACCGGGAAAGAGCTCGTGGCGCGTTCAATTCACCAGCACAGCGGCCGCAGCCAAAACAGTTTCATAAAGGTGAACTGCGCAGCCATCCCTTCAAGCCTGCTCGAAAGCGAGCTTTTCGGCCATGAAAAAGGGGCTTTTACCGGTGCGCTTGCCCGGAGAGTCGGACGTTTCGAACTCGCACACCAGGGGACGCTCTTCCTCGACGAAATCGGAGAAATCCCGCTCGAGCTCCAGGCAAAGCTCCTGCGCGCCATCCAGGAGCAGGAATTCGAAAGGCTGGGAGGAAACCGGACAATACGGGTGAATGTACGGTTCGTAGCGGCGAGCAACCGCAACCTGAAGGCCATGGTCGATGCTGGGGAGTTCCGAAGCGATTTGTACTATCGCCTCCACGTATTTCCGCTGGTAGTCCCGCCGTTGCGGGAGAGACGCGACGATATCCCGCTTCTGACCCGCTATTTCATCCAGAAATACGCTCAGCGCATGGGGCGGAAGATCGATTCGATTCCATCCTCCGCCATCGATACCCTCACCCGTTACGACTGGCCGGGAAACATTCGGGAACTTCAGAACGTCATTGAAAGATCGGTCATCCTGTCGCGAGGCAGGATTCTGGAACTGGCGATGCCTGAAACCGACTCCCGTCCGAAACCGGTCAATGGAGACGAAGCTGAACGAGAGAGAATCATCAGAACCCTCAGGGAAACCAACGGCCTGATTTCCGGCCCGCGCGGGGCCGCAACCCGCCTCGGACTCAAACGGACCACACTCCAGGCTCGCATGAAGAAGCTTGGAATCACCCGGCAATTCACATAGCGCAGAAAAATCTCTCGCTGGATTTCCCGTTTGCCATCTGTTGGTTCATGTTGTTACTATCGCGTGGTTGATCAAGGCAAACTTGGGGAGAACGGAAGATGCGCTACGACGAGTTTCGTGACCAGCTCCAGGAAGCGCTTTACCAGGTCAGGCTAGCAGCACGGAATTTCAGCCGTCCTCTGGAGACTGTCGACGTCGCCAGCACAGAACGACGCTGGCAGGTCTACCTCTGGCAGACGGGACAGCCGGGCGCCGAACCCTTCCAGATCTCGGCCAGGATAGCTTTCGACTGGAGTCCGGTTGATTCGGCGCGCGCATACACAACCGAAGAAGACCTGCTGATTGACCTCGTCGGGAAGAAGGAAATCCCGGCAAAGACAGAGAACCGCTGGATGCGCGTCGACTTCGTTCTGCAGGCCGCACTCCCTTACGGATCGACCACTCCTTTGCCCGACCCGCACACTTTGGGTTCATGGACTTACGCTGTCGGCGAGAAAATGGACCGGCTGTTCACCGAGGTCCGGGAGCGCAAGGGTAGGATCGTATCGATCAGCGGCGGGAGAGAAGACGTTAAGATAGAAGTCCGGTGCAACTCTGCCGGCGCGCTTTCGCTGGATGCATTGTCGTTGTCTGCATTCAGAATAGTCAGGTTGCCGCGCGTCTGGGATGATCCGGCCCGCCGTCAGACCGAAAAAGGAATCGGTAACCAGCTCGTTCATCTCGCCAGAATATTCGAACAGGCGCTGGAAGAATGGACGAGAGCAGTCGGCGAACTTGGACGCTGGATTCGTTACGCGCCCCCTCCGCCGGAAATGGATGAGATGGAATGCGGCCTAGGGGAAGAGGGGGAATTTGAAGACGGCGATGAAGAAGGGCCCGAGACCATCCACTGAACTCCGGCGGAACCTTCCCCGGTACTATCTGTTTTTCACCTTCTTGTCGTAATAACCCGCTTTGGTGCGGGCGACGAGGTCCGGTCTTCTTACTTTCACCTCTATCTTGCGAAACTTACCGTCCCCCTTCAGATTGCCGGGATAGTACCCGATGCTGTACTGGCTCGCCAGCTCCTTTGCCACCTGTTCGAAGGCATAGCGAAGATCGTCCTTGCCGTCGAACACCAGACCTCCGCTGTATTCTGCAAGTTCCTGAAGATATCTTCTCCCCCTTTCGGCCTCTGCGGGTGTAGTCCGGGGACTGGAACCGGGTCCGGGGTATGGAGGAAAACTGATGATGGGAGGAAAGGTCTGTCCGGGCAAACCGCCGGGAGTGACGCCGCCTGTCCGGTAGCGAGTGAGGGAAGTATCATAGAAGACGCTGTAAATTGTGGCACGAGTCTCCTTCGCCAGGTCGACCGTCTCCTGCCTGTTCGCTCGGGAACTGTCGGTGTCTACGCCGTCGCTGAAGATAACGAGGGCCTTGCGCTCAGTTTTCGGTTCGAGCACTTCCTCGAGTGCAAGCCAGACGGCTTCGTACAGGACCGTACTCCCGCCGGGACGGGTCTTCTTGATGCCGTACTCGTTCCTTCTACGGTCGATGCTGAAGTCCTGCTGGAGCACTACTTCATTTGAAAAAGAGAGGACTGCCACTTCATCGTCCGGGTGGAGCTCCCGGGTAAAATCTATGGCCGCGTTCTGAATCCGGGCGAGTTCTTTTTCGGTGCTTCCGCTCGTATCAAGCATGAGGGCAACCGCCAGGGGCTCGTCCGTCCCCGAAAAGCCGGCGATTACCTGCTCTACTCCGTTCTCGAAAACCTGAAAATCCTCCTTCGAAAGATCAATGACTCTTCTGCCGTCCCGGGTGGTAACGACGACCGGAAGTGAAACCATGTCAACTTTTACCCTAATGGTCTGATCGTCGTCGGAAGACTTGGCGGTGTCGGCCGAGACGCCGTTGAGCAGAATGATGAGGCCGAAAGAAAGAATCAAGAGCCGGTGTCGCATGTCTGATCCTTTGTACCAGCAGAACAAATCTGTCACAAGAAGGGGCTATGTCGTTTGATGCGCCGCCGGCGGCACGGGATCATTCCGGCGCGCATTCTTCAGTATGGGTAATCCCGAAGGCCGTTTATAATCACAGGGTCTCATCGAAAAACGGTACCGACAAAGGAGTCTCCGACAATGGCAAACGACATGGGTTACCCTGATAACTGGTCGCAACTTACTCCCGCGCAGAAGAGAGAATACCGAATCAACAGATTTCTCAATCCTGATATCGAGTTTGTCAGCCCGCAGGCGGCAGAAGCCTACAAAATCCGGGCAAAGCGATACGTCGACGCTTTCAATATCACCGAACCCGACCGGGTGCCCCTCAGCCTCCCCGTGGGCAACCTCCCCCTGATTATGGCCGGTGTCAGCATGCACGAAGCAATGTACGACATCGAGAAGGCGATCAAGGCATGCAACGAGTTTAACGAGAAATATTCGGAAGAACTGGACCATTACTCATTTCCGTTTGTGGCTCCCGGAAGGGCGATGGAAATTCTCGACTACAAGCTTTATGCCTGGCCGGGTCACGGCCTCTCAAAAGACGCTCCCAACTACCAGTATTGCGAAGGGGAGTATATGAAGGTGTCGGAATACGACGACCTCATCCGGGACCCGTCCGATTACTGGCTGAGAACATATCTCCCCAGACTTTTCGGTACGTTCGACGGCTTCCGCGCCCTGACTCCCCTGACCGATATTCTGGAAATCCCGACGGCGCAACTTATGCCGCTGGCCCTCCCGCAGGTACAGGAGACTTTCCAGAAGCTGATCGATGCGGGCAAAGACCTCCAGAGGAGGAACGAAATCAGCGCAAAGCTGATGAGATCCGGTCCGGCGCATGGCTTCCCTTCCCCGATAGGCATTCTTAACGTCGCGCCGTTTGACGCCATTGGGGATACGATGCGCGGAACAAAAGGAATCGTGATGGACATGTTCCGCCATCCGGACAAGCTGCTGGAAGCCATCGACGTGATGACCCCGATCATCATCCACTCGATTCTGCACAATCCGGTGATTTCGAACTGCCTGTCGGTCTTCTTCCCGCTGCACAAGGGGGCGGACGGATGGATGTCCCCGAAGCAGTTCGACACGTTCTACTGGCCGTCGCTCAAGAAGGTCATGGACGCGCTTATCAATGAAGGAATCATCTGCATGATGTTCGCCGAAGGAGGATACAACTCCCGGCTGGAATCAATCACCGATTTCCCCAAGGGGACAGTGGCGTGGTGGTTCGACCAGACGGACATGGTGAGAGCCAAGAAGATCCTGGGAGACAATTTCTGTATCGTGGGAAATGTCCCTTCATCCCTGATGGTCACCGGCACTCCTGAAGCGGTGAAAGAAAACTGCCGCAAACTGATCACTGACTGCGGCAGGGGGGGCGGGTACATCCTCGCTGCGGGCTGCGTCGCTGATGATCCGAAGCTGGAGAACCTCCGGGCGATGTTGTCCGCCGTGAAGGAATATGGTGTCTATCGCCGATAGGAAGACGCGGGTGCCGGGAAGACGGCTTTTCCCGGCACCCCCGCTGTTTCTTTCCATTTGTGCTCCTGATCACGAATAACGATCCTATTTCCTTATAGTATTAGCCCGGCATGCTTGAACTGGAAAAACTTCCCGGGCTATACTGCTGCCATTCGTTTTGCTCGTGCGATTTCCCAAGCGCTCCGCCGTAATGATGGTTCGCCCTGGAGGGGTAAAACAATCATCTGGCGGATGCTTTTTCCTGAATAGGAGTGATCACATATGTGGAAGAAATCACCAGAGCCGGAGGAATTTCGGCCCCAGGCAACCCCTGCCACCCAGCCTTCAACTGCTCCGGCACCCAAAGCCAGCTACCCACAGGCCAAGGATTACGCCACAATAGGCTCAACCATTTCGATTAAAGGCGATCTGAGCGGTGAAGAGGATCTGTTGATAGAAGGAAAGCTCGAAGGGAAGATCGAGCTTCGCCGCCACTGCGTCACTATCGGCAAGAACGGACGCATCAAAGGAGACGTTTTCGGCAAGATCATTACCGTGGAGGGGACGGTTGAAGGGAACCTTTATGGAGAAGAGCAGCTGATTCTGCGCCAGGCCGGCACCGTCAGGGGAAACATTGTCGCGCCTCGGGTCGCTTTGGAAGACGGCTCGAACTTCAAGGGAAGCATCGATATGAGCCCGAAGGAAAAGCCGGCTACCGCGCCTCAGGACAAAGTTGCAACCGCAGCCAAGAGCTCATAGATCAACCAAGGCCAGGCATGATTTGGACACCTCGGAATGAACCGGCCTTTCATACATCTCTTGGATTGCAGGCGTTGTGCCGCAGGATCCAGGATGTCGGCGCCTGTGACATACTGGAACTCGGCCCGGTACGGAACCGGAATCTCGATTTCTGGTCACGGTTCCAACCGTCCATTTACATAGCGGATCTGAGATCGAGTCTCCCGCTGCCGGATTCGGGCGCTGCCGAAGAAGCAGAGCCGGAGCCTGACTGGGGGCAAATCCTGGGCCTACCGGAGCGCACTTACAACGTCATCCTGGCATGGGATCTGCTCAACTACCTCGACATCTCGTCGGTTTCAAGCCTGGCCCGGCATCTGGCCCGCTTCTGCGGGCCGGAAGCGCTTCTGTTCGCCATGATCTATGACCAGAAACAGATGCCGGATCAGATCACGGTCTACAAGATCGCCGACGAATCGCACCTCGAGTATGAGAACGGCAGCACCGCGACACGTTTGTGCCCGAGACACCAGCCTCGCACCCTTGCGGCCGCAATGCCGGGGTTCAGTCCTGACGAGTCTTTCAGGATGAAGAACGGAATCGTCGAGTATCTCTTCAGGTACGCTCCGTGATTGCCGAACGGGTAGCTGGCTATGCGATGATCTCGCTGACCTGGAACTGGGGTTTCACATCAGTGTAATTGACTCCGTCTGCGGCAAGCTCGGGATCGTGTGCCTGCAGTCCCTTCTGCATGTCCTCCGCAGTGTTGAAGTACAGGTGCCCTGCAGCCATAAACGGAGAATCGTCTCCAAGGCTCCTGTCCACCTCGGTCTTCACCAGCCCGTACGGATCAAGCAGCTTGTGAACAAGTTGCATGTGACGTTTGACGTAGTAGTCGAAATCAAACTTGGCGCCTTTGGGATACAGAACCGATACGCGAATCATAGTAGCTCTCCTGTCTGGAATTCGGTGTACAGAATACATGAAACCGACTGCCGTTGTGAGTTCTTAGTGTTCCGCTGCTGCGTCTTTTTTCTTGACCTGTATGCCGGGAACGATGAAGCTATGCCACAAACCGAAGGCGGCTGGAATATGTGTGGAAGGGATTTTCGACGGTTTTTCCCGGGAGAACTCCAGATGAAGACAGTTGTTGCAGGCGGATCCGGGTTCATCGGATCTCACGTTGTTGATCTGTTGCTCGAGCAGGGGCACGAGGTGCTGATCTATGATCTGGAAGCCCCTCGCCACGGCCAGGACTGCGCGTTTGTCAGAGGAGATACGCGCGATGTCGACCGTCTGACGCAGGTGCTCAAAGGCGGGGACATCATTTATATGCTGGCCGCCGAAGCGAACGTGAACCGTTTCTTCGAAAGCCCGCGCTTTTCGAACGACATAACCGCCAATGCGACGCTGTCGGTGCTCGAAGCAGCTCGCCGTTGCTCGGCCGGACGCGTGATTCTGGCATCGACCGAGTGGATCTATGGCTCCATCCCGGAAGAAGGGGAGGAATGCATCACAGAGGACACCCCCTACACGGCAAACCCTGATCATATCTACACGTCGTCCAAGATCGCGTCGGAATTGTTCTGCCGGAATTACCAGAGTCTCTACGGGGTGAATTACACGATAATGAGATACGGGATCCCCTTCGGGGAAAGGGCGCGTCCCGAGACCGTGACTCCGATTTTCATCCGCAGAATCTTGAAGGGAGAGCCGATCACGATTCATGGCGATGGAAGCCAGTCGCGGCAGTTCATCTATGTCAAGGACCTCGCGAGAGGAAATGTGGCGTGCCTCAGCGAGGCGGCGGAAAACCAGGTATTCAACCTTAACGGCAAGAAGAGAATCACGGTTCTCCAGATCGTCAGGACGCTCGAAGACATTCTGGGAAAGAAGGCGCAAATCACGTTTGTTGAGGACAGAAAAGGAAACTTCAAGGGGCGGTTTATCTCGTCGGAGAAGGCGCGCCGGCTTCTTGGATGGACCCCGTCACTCGAGTACGAGGAAGCGATGCGGGTGTATGTCGAATGGTTTATCAACCGGATCCCATAGCCGGGAGGCATGCACAGGAACGTCAACCCTCTTTCAACATCAAATGCCCGCGCTGAATTGAACAAGAATCAGGATGGAAATGAAATACCCTATAGTATTGGTGAAACGGAGCGTCTCAATCCAGAAAGCGATTCAACTCATTGAGCAGAGCCCTTTTGACAGCGCCTTCGTGACTGATGAAGCCGGTTCATACCTCGGCTCGCTCGTTATTTCCGACCTGCGCCGCCTGCTGATCAGCGGCGCCCACGGCGAGGAGGAAGTCGGCGCCTATCCTTACAAGCACACGTACAAGCTGACTGAGAAATCTCTCAGGAACCGCAAGCAGGCCGGCAGCATGGTCTCGGACATGCAGCTCTACGGCATCCGTTATCTGCCGGTGGTCGGAAGCGACAGGAAGGTGCTCGACGTAATCTCGCTGGAGGATCTCGGCCGACTGCACGGATCGAAGATCGAGTCTATTCCGACTGAGCCTTCCCGGCGCGTGCTGGTTGTCGGGGGGGCAGGCTACCTGGGAAGCGTCCTGACAGGGAAGCTCCTTGACCGCGGCTTCCGCGTCAGGATACTCGACAGCTTCATCTACGGGAGGCGTTCTTTGGAATGTCTTGCGAATAATGAGAATCTCGAGATACTCGAAGGGGACCTGCGCAACATACACACCTGCGTCAGTTCGCTGGCTGAGACGGACGCCGTAGTGCTTCTGGCGGCTATTGTGGGCGACCCCGCATCGAAGGTGAGGCCGACGGAAACTATCGAGACCAATGTGCTGGCGGCCCAGGCGCTCGCCTCAGCGAGCAAGCTTCACCACATCAACAGGTTTATCTACGCGTCCACCTGCAGCGTCTATGGTATCGGCTCGGACCTGCTGGACGAGGAAGCTTCCCTCAATCCGGTTTCCCTCTACGCGCGCACCAAGATCGAATCGGAGAAGATCATTCTTGGCATGGGGGACGAGTACTTCAGCCCCACGATCCTGAGGATGGGGACCCTGTACGGTTATTCGCCGCGGATGCGTTTCGACCTCGTGGTCAACACCATGAGTATGAAATCGTTCGCAAACGGGAGGATTCAGGTCTTCGGCGGAAAGCAGTGGAGGCCGCTTCTTGGGGTCGAGGATGCGGCCGAGGTCTATGTGAGGTGTCTGGAAGCCAATCTGGCGACGGTAGGGAACCAGATCTTCAACGTCGGGTCGGACGACCAGAACTACCAGATAGATGAAGTGGCTGAAAAGATCGGTGCGGCTCTCGGGGGTATACCGATATCGAGGGACAACTCGAATCTCGACGCCCGCGACTATCGGGTCTCGTTCCTGAAGCTGAATCGGGCGCTCGGATTCAAGCCTGCGCAGACGATCGACAGCGCGGCCCGTACGATTTTCGAGAGTCTGCAGTCGGGCAGGATCAGGAATCCCGAACAGAGGATTTACTATAATCATTATTTTGATTCTGCCGAAGAATGAGGTACCTTCGGATCGAGGCCGGACAAATCTTTCATTATCTACTTGCAATTCCGGCTGACATTTCGAAAATATCTGGTATACAATTGTGGCATATGCAGTTGGTGTAGGAACCTGAAGGGTGCTTTCAATTGGCTGCTGAGGTTTACTTTAGAAACAGCGCTATTCACACAACATGACCCCGGCTCAATACGCATGACAATCAGACAAAACGCCCCTTATGGCGCGGAGGCGCTGTATGTGTTTTCGGGGTTTTAAAAGGGAGAACAATGCCTGTACGTTTGTTTGTGGGGAATCTTCCCTACGATACGACTGAACCGGATCTGAGGGAATTCTTCGCCCCCGTCGGACCGCTTTCGACCGTGATCATTCCCGTAGATCGAGAGACGGGAAAGCGTCGCGGATTTGCATTCGTCGAGTTCAGCGACCCGGCTCACGCCGAGGAAGCGAGCCGCACTCTGAACAACCGCCCGTTCAAAGGACGGAACATAACGATCAATGAAGCCCGTGCGCGAGAAAACCGTTCCGATTCCGGCCCTAGATCCGGAAATCCGATGCGGCCGGCAGGAATGACCGCACCTCGACCCGGCTTCAATCCAAGGCCTTCAGTAGCCAGACCCGCGCAGCAAGGTTCGGATTTTTCCGGAAACCCCATGGAGACCGGGCGCACATCTCGAACGGAAAGCCGTCGCCGGAGCTTTGGCGCTGACGCTAAGCCTGCACGCAAGCGAAAATCGAACTATGGCCCGAAGACCGAAATGGGCTACAGGAAGGGCCCGATCCGGGAGCGTGTCGGGGGCCAGGTCTTCGGCGGTCTCGAAGATGACCTCTACGAAGATGATGATTACGATTATCTCGCTGACTTCAGGGACCGGACCGACGAAGAAGAAGGTGCGGTCTAGCTGCTCTCAGAAATAGCGCAGACCAGCGGATCCAGTCCGCCATTGCGGGATGATGCTGCGTCTGCGCTTCCATGCGGACGCGGGTGCCGCAACCCGCGTCTCCTTGATCCGGCTTTTGTTCCTGTGCCTGGGGCCAAACCAGGGCGGAATAGAGGCGACACGCACCATTCTCAAACTCTACCAAAACAGTTGTGACATCGCACCTGATGGAGCTATGCTAGGAGCCCGTCCGGGAGAGAGAATTACTGTACTCCGTTTTGCCCAGCTGATTCGCCGCCGCGCCGTGCGTCGCAGCGGCTGAAATTGCTTTTAGACTCCGGTGGGACTTCGGACATCCCCACTGAGGATGAGGAGAAGGTGGAATTATGTCGAAAATCATCACCGCCCCGGAAGCAGCCAAACTGATAAAAGATGGAGCAACCGTTGGGGCAAGCACCCAGGGATTGGCAGGGTGGGCTGAAGAAGTAGCGATTGCCATTGAAGAACGGTTTCTGCAGACAGGTCACCCGCGGAACATAACGTTGGTTCACAGCTGCACCTGCGGTGACTACAAAAAGAGAGGTTCGACACATCTCGGGCACGAGGGTCTGACGAAGAGGCTGATTTGCGGCCACACGCTGACCTCGGCCAACATGATCAAGCTGATTGAACAGAACAAGATCGAATGCTACCTGCTCCCGCAGGGCGTGATCTGCCAGCTGTGGCGGGCGATCGCGGGAAAGAAAATCGGCGTAATCACGTCCGTGGGACTGGGAACCTTTGTCGACCCGAGGATCGACGGGGGAAAGATCACGTCAATCACGCATGAAGATCTCGTGAAAGTCATCGAGATCGAGGGACAGGAGCAGCTCCTGTACAAGCCGTTCCCGATAGACGTTGCCCTGATCAGAGGGACTGTGGCTGATGAAAACGGCAACCTGACCATGGACAACGAATCGGTGATTATGGAAGCCCTGCCGCTGGCGATGGCGGCGAAGAACAGCGGCGGCATAGTCATCGCACAGGCGCACAATCTGGCAATGAAGAACACCCTTAATCCGAAGAACGTGAAGGTTCCGGGAACGCTGGTCGACTATGTCGTGATTGCAAAACCGGAGAATCACCATCAGACCCAGCAAACGTACTTCAATCCTGCCCTGGCGGGACAGATCAGGGTGCCGCTGACCGGCATTCCGGCCCTTCCACTCGATGCGCGCAAGATCATAGGGCGGCGAGCGGCCATGGAGCTGTTGGCGGGCAACATCATCAACCTGGGAGTAGGGATCCCGGCGGTGATTCCCAGCGTAATCGCAGAAGAGGGACTGACGGGTGAAGTGACCACGACGACGGAACTTGGCGTTTTCGGCGGCGTTCCGACCATCGGGCTGGATTTCGGCGGAGCGCTGAATGCCGAGGCAATGATCGAGCACGCCTCGATGTTCGACTACTACGACGGTGGCGGACTGGACGTAGCCTTTGTCGGACTCGCGCAGGTGGACGAGAAAGGCAACGTCAACGTCAGCCGGTTCGGCAAGCGTGTGGCGGGCCCGGGCGGGTTCATCAACATAACCCAGAGTTCAAAGAAGGTGGTGTTCTGCGGGATGTTCTCGCTCGGTTCGGAAGAGGTGGTGGAGAACGGCGAACTGAAGATCACCAAGGAAGGGACAGGGAAGAAGTTCGTCAAGGCGGTGGAACAGATCACGCTGAGCGGCGACTATGCAAAACGCAGGGGAAAGCCGATTCCATTCGTCACCGAGCGCGGCGTCTTCATCCTGGAGAACGGGAAACTGGTTTTGGTTGAGATAGCGCCAGGGGTGGATCTGGAGCGGGACATTCTCGGGATGATGGACTTCAAACCGGAGATATCTCCGGAGTTGAAGAGCATGGACAAGGCTTTGTTCCAGCCCAATTGGGGCCGTTTGAGCGAGACGCTTTTCAATCGCAAGGACAGTGAGATCGTTGAAGAGGTGGCGGCAACGCTGTAAACAGCAGGAGGGCATAATGAAGATCAGCTGTCTTATTGGAAGCCCGCGCCCTGAGAGCAACGGCGCGGCGTTGATTGGCCGGTTCGCCGAGACGGCCGAATCCCTGGGGGCGACGGTGGAAAAGATCGTGCTGAACGATCTCAATTACCGCGGATGCCAGGGATGCATGGCCTGCAAGACGACCGCAGAGAAATGCGTGCAGGAGGATGAGCTTGCTCCTGTGCTGGAATCGTTGAAAGGGGCTGATGCCGTAGTGCTGGCGATGCCCATTTACTGTTCGGATGTTCCGGGACAGGTGAAGTGTTTCATTGACCGGACCTATTCATATATGAAGCCGAATTACCGGACCGAGCGCAATGCGTCACGGGTTCCCGCGGGAAAGAAGCTTGTGTTGATGGTAACGCAGGGGGCGCCTGCCGAGGAGCTGTTCGCGGAAGTACCCCGGAAGTACGTGGATTTCCTGTCGCGCTCCATGGCGTTTGGCGAGAGTCAGATTCTGCGGGCCGTCGGAGTTGGTGGAGGGGGAACGACAGGAGTTCCTGACCGCTATCTGGAGGAGGCGGAGAAGTTCGCCCGCCAGGTCGTCACCGGCTGATATTGCCTCATGGCTTCGTAAGTTGCTGTACCGCCGCACGGGACTCCGATCCCGTGCGGCTCCCGCCTTCGAGTATCGCCTTCCTCCATGAAGTTGCAATCACTCTGTCTTCGCTTTAGACTGGCCTCATCTGTTTTCCAATTTGCATTCATGATTTTCCGGGTAGACGAACGCCGTGGTTTTTCGTTCTTGTATTAGTAGATGACCTCGGATGTCACTCCAGGCCATTAGTATTCGACTCGCGCGTTAATTGGAGCAGCTGATCAGGTACGGAGGACTTTGCAGTACGTTCCCCCGACACGTGGAGCTTCGCTCTCTGTGTAAGCGAAAAGGCCGAAGGCTGCCAAAACTCAGCTGGCGAACAATGGAGAGTCAGATGAACGAATTAGCAGAATTCAGGGAGTGGTTCACTAAGGTGACGGGGCATTCCTCTCCCCGTGATTGGCAGGCCGAAATCGGCGGAGACGCTACTTGTCGTAATCGACTGATACGGATTCCCACAGGCCTGGGAAAAACGGAAGGAGTTTTGGGCACGTGGTTGTTTCATCGCGTTGAACGAAGAGACGATTGCTGGCCGCGCCGGCTCATCTGGTGTCTGCCAATGCGCACACTCGTGGAGCAGACAGAGCATGTGGCGCGCACGATTGTGGCACAGGTGCCGCAGGACCAGCGTCCGGGAGTCTATGTGCTCATGGGTGGAGAGGATACGGGCGAGTGGTTTCTTCATCCCGAGAAAACTGCGGTGATCATCGGCACACAAGACATGCTGCTGTCCCGCGTACTAAATAGAGGCTATTCCAGTTCGCGGGCTCGCTGGCCTGTTGAGTTCGGTCTGCTGAATCACGACTGCCTATGGATTATGGATGAAGTCCAACTCATGGACGTTGGCTTAGCGACTTCGGCACAACTTCAGGCTTTCCGGGACCAGGACAGCAGAAAGGGGGTTCGCCCCTGCTATACGTGGTGGATGAGCGCGACGCTTCAGCCACAATGGCTCAGAACAGTCGACACTGCCGAGTATCACCCGGACTGGGTTCGCGATCCGTGCTCCGTCCCACCCGCACGAAGGAAGGATGGGCTATGGAACGTCCGCAAAACGTTAACCCTCGAAACGATACCCGGCACGAACGCCCATGCCTTCGCCCGGCATATCCTGGAGAAACATGCGACGATGCCGCCCGGTGAATATGGGCACATAACGATGGTCGTCTGCAATACGGTCGATCGAGCGTGCGATACCTTCGCCGCATTACAGGCGGCCGGACGCAAAGACGGCATTGAACTGGTTCACAGCCGCTTCCGCCCTGCTGAGCGTGACGGCTGGCTAGAACGTTTCCTCTGTCGAGAGGCATGCAAGTCTGGGGTAGACCGCATTATCGTCGCGACTCAAGTTGTTGAAGCTGGTGTCGACATCTCGGCTGACTGCGTGATCACAGAACTCGCCCCGTGGCCCAGTCTCGTTCAGCGATTCGGCCGCTGTGCCCGTTATAGCGGAAACGGGCAGGTTATCGTGGTTGATCGGGGACGGGACGAGAGAACGGCGGCACCATATTCTCCAGGCGAACTGACGAGCGCATGGGAATCGCTGCAGGGTCTACAGGATGTGGGGATTGCCAATCTGGAGTCATATGAGGAATCGCTGGATAGAGAGGGCCGCGAAAAGCTCTATCCCTATGCACCATCACACCTGTTGCTGCGGCGGGAATTCGACGAACTGTTCGATACGACGCCCGACCTCACCGGCGCTGATTTGGACATAAGTCGTTTCATCCGTTCCGGTGATGAACGTGACGTGCAAGTGTTTTGGCTCAACCTGGAAGCGACAGAGCACCCATCGAAAAATCACCGCCCGGAAAGGCAGGAAATCTGCGCCGTGCCGTTCCTGAAGGCGCGGGACTGGCTTTGTGGGGAGGAGACTAAGACCAATCACAAGCCAAGACTCCGAAAGGGAATGCGCGCTTGGATATGGGACTGGATTGACGGCGAATGGGTGAAAGCGAGTCGCGCCAGCGTGATTCCGGGTCGCATAGTGTGCGTGGCGGCGGCTTGTGGCGGCTATCGAACGGACTTGGGGTTTGATCCCGGTGCAACCGGCGAAGTACCCCCTATTCCGATTTCGGAAAAGTCGCCCGAGCTTCAGGCTCTTGATGAATCTGACAACCAGCAGGACACCGAATCACTGAGCATCAGCGAATGGAAAACCATTGGGTGCCACGGCTCCGAAGTGGCGAACGCCGTGCGGGATATTGCCGGATCAATCGGATTGCCGGTGGAACTGCGAGATATCCTGGTGCTCGCCGGAATTTGGCACGATCTGGGAAAATCGCATCCGGCGTTTCAAGGCGCTATGGGCGGCCCTGACCGGCCGTTCAGGCAAGATGTGGCCAAAGCCCCGGAGGGTGCATGGCTGCGTCCGCCCGGCACGTATCGTTTTCCGAACGGCGGAGAGAACCGTCCGGCATTTCGTCATGAACTTGCCAGTGCACTGGCGTTGTTCGCGATCCTGGAAAACTATGCCCCCGAGCACCCCGCGCTGCTGGGTCGATGGTCGGAAGCATTCGCGACCATCGGCGTTCAGGTGACGCAAAACCGTGCTGACTTGCCTCCACCGCAATCAGTTCAGCAAGTCATCAACTGCTCTGCCGAAACGTTCGATCTGCTGGCATATCTGGTCGCCAGTCACCACGGCAAGGTTCGAGCCGCTCTGCATGCATCACCGAAGGACCAGGAATACCGAGATCGAGACGGTCGCGGTCTGCCAATTCGAGGTGTACGGGAAGGTGACCGTCTCTCTGAAGTGATGATTGATTCACCTCCCATGCCGGTACCGGCTTTGTCGCTGACGTTGGAACCAGCCGCGCTGGGTCTGTCTACGCGCACAGGCGCAAGCTGGCGGGAGCGGTGTTTGCAGTTGTTTGATCGTTACGGACCCGCACTCCTGGCATATCTGGAAGCATTGCTCCGCGCAGCCGACGTTCGCGCTTCTCGGATGAATACAGCTGATCCTGCTTTGCTCGAGGAGGTAACCGCATGACAATTCATATTCATCATCTCAAAGGGTGTTCACCAACCCCTCTGGCAAGTTACCTCAAGGCACTGGGTATTCTGCGTCTGGTTGCCGAGCAGTGTGACAAGGATGCCCGTGGCTGGTGGCAAGACGAGCATTTCTGTCTGCTGACGAAGCTTTCACACGAGGAACTGCAGGCGTTTTTCTTGCAGCGCTATGAGCCGTCACCCCTCCTTTCCCCTTGGAATAAGGGATGTGGTTACTTCAAAGAAGACGATCCAGGTCTTGCGCCTTTGGAGAACTCCGTAGCGCTTCGGTTCCAACGTTTTCGATCCGGTGTGGCTCAATCTCGTTTGCTTTTGGACGAACTGACGCGTGCGGATGGTGCGATACGTGCCATCAAAGATCGCACCAAGACTAACAAGCAGTTCCAGTCGGAAGAGCAACGCCAGCTACTGGAAAAGAGCGCTGCATTCCGCTCGTGTTTAGAACAAATCAAGATGCAGATGGAAAAACTGGAGCTTATCGAGCGAGAGCGAGAGGAACTGACTGCGGAGATCGCCGCAATTCAATCCTTGGTTGCAAAAGGATCCAAGCCACCTACCAAAACCGAAGCTCAGAAGCTCAAAGCGAGCCGCGGTTATCGACGCCTGCTCGCGGAAGCGGATCGACGGTTTAAGTCCCTCAAGGCGACTTTTATACCAGACTGCCGGCGTGCATGGCGCGGTCCCCAGGCGGAATGGTTGTCAGCTGCGGTTGTTCTTGACGAAAATGGAAAAACCTATTGGCCGTCCTTGCTTGGCACCGGGGGAAATGACGGTAACTTCGACTTCACCAATAACTTCATGCAGAGGCTTGGAGAGCTCTTTGATCTGAAATCTAAAGACGGGAAGCCAAACTCCGAAACTGTCGAACTGCTCATAAACTCTCTTTGGTCCGATCTCGTAAACAAGCTGGCGGTCAGAGCGATCGGTCAGTTTCAGCCCGGAGCTGCCGGCGGGGCGAATAGCTCAACCGGGTCGATGGGAGACAGCCTGATCAATCCCTGGGATTTTGTATTGATGATGGAAGGATCGGTCGTTTTGAGCTCACGCGCGACGAGATGCCTCCATACTAATGAGATCACCCGCGCAAGTGCTCCATTTGCCGTTCGTTCCCATACTGCGGGATACGCTTCATCCGGCGCTGAAAACGCCCAGCGAGGAGAACAGTGGATGCCGCTTTGGTCTCGCCCCGCGATGATATCGGAAGTCTCAGATATGTTCGCAGAGGCACGAATTCAAATCGACCGCCAGACGGCCAATCGTCCGGTTGACGCCGCGCGCGCCATCAGCCGACTCGGAGTTGTGCGCGGGATCAACGCCTTCACCCGCTACGGATATCTCGAACGTAATGGACAGTCCACGTTGGCCGTCCCATTGGGTCGTATCAAGGTTCGCCAGCACCCGCAAGTCCACTTGATTGACGACCTGGCACCATGGTTGGACAGCCTACAGCGTCAAGTGAGGAATAAGAACACTCCAGAACGCCTTATTCAAACAGAACGACGACTGGCCGACGCGGTATTTGCGGCACTCACGCATGATCCGTCCGCTGACCGCTGGCAGTCGATTCTGCGAGCAGCAGTGGCAATAGAAGCACTTCAAGCATCCGGAACCGCGATTGAGGCAGGTCCCATCCCGTCACTGCGCCCTGAATGGGTTCAGGCGATAGACGACGGCACTGCCGAAGTGCGGCTTGCCCTTTCACTGGGAAGCGCCGCAGCCGCCTATTCTCACGAAGGTCGTCCGTCTGACCCGGTTCGACACCACTGGCTTCCGCTTGAACCGGGCACACGACGATTTCGGATTTCCGACAAGCATCTTGCCGACGATCCAAGGGTGGTGATGTTGGGCAGAGACCCTCTGGCCGATTTGGCCGCCATTATCCAGCGTCGGATGATCGAAGCGGCGGCGAAAGGCAAACGACGTCTTCCGCTCGTAGCGGCTGACGGGTGCAGCGCAGGTTTCGGTGATCTTGCGATGTTTCTGACTGGCACGGTCGACGCTGGCAGGTTGCTTGATTTGGCTCGTGCATTCATGGCCATCCATTGGAATAGCTGGTCTTGCGATTACTGTCCACGACACAGTCGCTCGTCTGAGAACCCGGAAGAGGCTTGGCTGGCGCTGCGGCTAGCCTGCCTGCCTTGGCCGGTGACCCCAGACAAAGATATTCCGATGGAACCTGCTATCGTCACACGCCTGCTGGCCGGAGATGGTGCGGGTGCGACGAGTCTCGCTCTCATGCGGCTTCGCTCCGCCGGACTTCGTCCGCCGCTGCAAGCGGGTATCACGGACCGCAGAACAGCCCGGCGATGGGCAGCGGCACTCGTTTTCCCAATTAACCTTGGCGGCGCCCGGCGGGCCGCCGCTATCTTGGACCCTTCCATGAAAGGATTAACCCATGCCTGATTTGAAATCACTGAATCAAGTCAACAGATTGTTGTTCACCGTACCGTTGCGCCCTGTCCAGGGCGACCGTTTTCAACCTACTGGTTTTCCCAACCTTGGGGCAGCTACCTATCAAACGACGGACGGCCCGAAACTGTTGGTCGAGAGTGCGCAAAGCATGGCCAACCGATTTGAAATGACCTGCTGGGACAGTTCAACAAATAAACCGATTCCTGCGCTTGATGGAATTAGCCATGTCACAGTTACTCGCAAAGGAGCGTTCCTTACAGATTCTATGCTGGAAGCTCACCGGATTAACAGTCCATACCTGCTCGAGAGCAAGGATCGTAGCTTCTTTGATAAACTCAAGGCCGACCTTGGGGGACTTGAGGAAGGCCCAATCGATCGAAAGAAGCTGGCCCAGGTATTGCTGAAATATGACGTCGGCAGCCTGATTCACGGTGTTTTTCTCGCCAAGAAGGATTTGGCTGGCGGCCGATTGCGGGTTTCCCGAGCCTTGTCTGCCTTTATTGAAGCGTCAGATGTAGAGGTGGTGGCTTCAGGAGGAGTCAAGAACGATCACGTTAATCCTTCGGGTGAGACAAAGAGGGGCTTTGGAAATGTTCCGTTCGCCCGCGATGAATTCGTCGCGAAACGAATCGAATGCCACATTAACCTCGACTTGGCTCAGATCCGCGGGTATGGCCTGGAACAGAATGTCGAACCCTTGCTTGTTTTGCTCGCCTTGCATCGTGTACGAAGACTTGTCGATGGTGACCTACGGCTGCGAACGGCCTGCGACTTGGAGCCATTGGACCGCAAGAATGTCGTTGCCTCACGCCCGGAAGGGTTCAAATTGCCTTCATTGGGCGAGCTCGAAGCGGCTGTGGCGATCGCTGTCGATAATTGCAGGGAATTCATGACTCATACGATGGTGGCCTTTGACGACGAACTGAGGAAGGGGAAGGAGCCTGAAGAGAACGCCGAGATGGATGAGGAAACTGATAGCGACGAACCTTCAGCCGATTAGGAGCTTACCGTGCCTACTCTACGACTGCGCTTCCCCGGCGGGCGTTACCATGCTACCCCGTGGGGCCATCATGTAAACGAGGGCCAAGTTGAATGGCCGCCCAGCCCCTGGCGATTGATGCGTGCACTGATCGCCTGCGGTTTCACGACACAGAAATGGAACGAGATTCCACCGCCTGCTCAAAGACTGCTGGAAAAACTGGCAGCGATACTGCCTTCGTATCGTCTTCCAACAGTCAGCGCAGCACATAGCCGCCACTTCATGCCTATCGGATCGCTCGACAAGGGACGCGAAAAGACTACGCTGGTCTTCGATACGTGGGCCAACGTGGGTGAGGAATCTCTAGAGATTCACTGGAACTGTGAACTCACCGAGGAGGAACTGCAAGTACTCGGACAACTCACCCAGTGCCTGAGTTACCTTGGTCGAAGCGAAAGCTGGGTCGAAGCGGAATTGGTCACATCAAAACCGCCTGCTTCGAACGACTTCGACGCGTTTCCCCACCGCGACGGAATTCACCCGGGTGGACAGTGGGAACAGGTATCTCTCATGGCTCCGCTTCCGCCAAAGATCTACGCGAAGTGGCGGACGGCAATGACTGACCGGATCCCTGAAGAAAAGCAGAAATCCTCGGCGAGACGGCGAAGGGAACGACACGAGGCGATGACATCATACCCGAAAGATCTGCTCGATTGTCTTATGAAGGACACGGCTTGGTGGAAACAGCATCGCTGGTCCCAACCGCCTGGATCTCAGCGAGTACTGTATTGGCGTCGCGGCATCCCGGAGGTCTCGACGCCGGAACGGCGAATTCGACCAAGGGTAAGCCGAGTGTCCATGATGTTATTGGCGCTGAGCACTCCCAGCGGAAATCGGTCGGCGCTGCCGCCGTGCGCACGAACACTGCCGCAGGCGGAATTGCTGCACTCCGCCATCGTCAGTCGTTTGGCCCGAGGACAGCGCGTTCAATGCCCGGAGTTGACGGGCCGTGACGAACAAGGCAAGCCGCTGAGCAACGGGCATCGCCACGCGCATGTTCTGCCAGTCGACCTTGATGCCGACGGGCACCTGGACCATGTCATCGTTTATG
>JAAYAM010000363.1 GCA_012719355.1 Acidobacteriota bacterium | reverse complement strand
CGCTCTTTTCAAAATGAGATGCCATTTACGCGGAAAGGAATTTATGGAGGTCCTGGAGCGCTGCCGCAAGCGGATTGACGGCATTGCGATAGATCGCACGCGGCTGCGGCCGATCGTAAAGATCATAGGTGAATTCTGGGCCCAGACCACCGAGAGCAGCGGCAATTACAGGATGTTCGAATTCCTGGAGCGGGAAGGCGCGCAGGTGCAGCCCGAAGCGATCGGAACCTGGATCGCATATCTTTTGGCGCACGCAAAGATGCAGTTGTATCCCAAGCGCGGACTCGATTCTGAATGCAGAGAACCTGCACGATGGGATCTGGGGCAGCGTTTCCGAAACGAGATGAGTTTTCAGAAGAAACGCGCTCTGCTCACGCTCGGAGAACGGCTGTATACGGGCTTGTACCACCAGGTGATCAAGGCGCTGGGCGACGCAGCCCACAGGCTTGTGCCTCAGATGCAGCTGGCGAATCTGGCCAGCCCCTTCTACAAGCCGCTCGCCCGCGGAGGAGAAGGTTACCTCGAGGTGGGAAAGAACATTTACTACCACAAGCACAAGCTCTGTCATATGGTCCTCAGCCTTAAGCCTTTCGGCTGCCTCCCTTCTTCCCAGTCCGACGGAGTTCAGTCGGCCGTGATCAGCCGGTTCAAGGACATGATTTATCTTCCGGTTGAGACATCGGGCGAAGGCGAGGTCAACGCCCACAGCCGGGTGCAGATGGCTCTGGGCGAAGCAAAAGCCAAAGCGAAAATGGAGTTCCAGGCGGCACTCTCCAGCACAGGGAGGAAGCTTTCCGAGATACGGACCTTTGTGGACAGGCACGAGGAATTGCGCAGGCCTTTCTACCGGGTTCCGCATCGTCCGGGCGTGGCGGGAGTCGCTGCGAATTTCGTACTGCATGTAAACGACCTTATGGCAGGCCGCACTACATGACTCTTCAACGCCGGTTCGCCTGTCCCGGGCTTTCGGCCGCCTGACGGTGGAGTTCTGCAGGTCAAACGATTTTGTCTGAACAGGAGATCGCTGTGTTTGCACCAAAGTTTCGCGCCGGGATTGATGTTGGATCCACTACCGTCAAGGCGGTTGTTGTCGATGCGGCAACCGATGCCGTCCTCTGGAAGGATTACCGCAGGCATGACACGCGCCAGCTCGACACCCTGCTCGACTTCCTGCAGCGGATGGAGTCTGAGGCCGGGATTTCGCAGGACAACTGCCGTGTGTTCATGACAGGTTCGGGCGGCACCACTCTGGCGGACATGATCGGGGCGAAATTCGTTCAGGAAGTGCTTGCAGCGGCGCTCATGATAGAACGGCGCTGTCCGGAAGCATCCGCGTTCGTCGAGATCGGCGGACAGGACGCCAAGATCGTGATCCTGAGGAAGGAACCCGACACCGGCCGGGTAAAGAAGATACCGTCGATGAACGACAAGTGCGCCGGCGGAACCGGCGCCGTGATTGACAAGATCAGCAAGAAGCTCGGAATTCCTTTGCAGGACATGTCAAAGCTGAGGTATTCCGGCATCCGGCTTCATGCAGTAGCAGGCAAATGCGGAGTGTTCGCCGAAACCGACATCAACAGCCTGCAGAAACAGGGCATTCCCCCGGACGAGCTGATGGCTTCGTTGTTTGAAGCCTTCGTGCTTCAGAACCTGAAAGTACTGGCGCGCGGCCACACGCTCCTCCCGCACGTGCTCCTTCTCGGCGGCCCCAACGCGTTCATACCCGGGATGCGCGAAGCCTGGCAGCACAACATCGCGCAGATGTGGGAAGAACGCGGCATCGGGATTCCCGCGGGAACGACACCGGAGCAGCTGATAAGAGCCCCGCAGGACGCTGAATACTTCGGGGCACTCGGAGCGGCCGAATTCGGTAAAGAAGAAGAGGTTGAAGTCGGGCGTTACCTTGGTCTCTCGCGGCTGGAAAACCTCAAGGCGGGCCGGCTCGAGGGGAGGAACAGGGGAGGACAGGGAATGCCGGCGCTCGCCGGATCGGAAAAAGAGGTGGAGGAGTTCCTCAAGAAGTACGCGCCGCCGCCTTTCACCCCTCCTGTTTTCCATCCAGGGGATGTGGCAAGAGGGTTCATCGGCATTGACGGCGGTTCGACGTCGACGAAAGCCGTACTCCTGTCTCCAAAGGGAGAAGTGATGGCGCGGGCGTATCAGCTTTCGAAGGGCAACCCCATTGAAGACACGATAGAGATTCTCGAAAAGCTGCGCGCTCAGGTCGAGAAGCAGGGAGCCACTATCGAAGTCCTGGGAGTGGCGACGACCGGATATGCGAAAGACACCCTGCGGGATGTCATCTGCGCCGATGTCGCGCTTGTCGAGACGGTCGCGCACACGAAGTCGGCCCTGTTCTACTACGAAACGCCGGACGCAATCGTCGACGTAGGCGGACAGGACATAAAGCTGATGATCCTCAAGGATGGCCGCGTAAAGGACTTCAAACTCAACACCCAGTGCTCGGCGGGAAACGGCTACTTCCTTCAGGCAATTTCAGAGGGATTCGGCTATAAGGTCGAACAGTTCGCTGAAGTTGCATTCACGGCGCGGCAGATGCCGGTTTTCCCTTACGGATGCGCCGTTTTCCTCCAGGCCGACATCGCAAGCTTCCAGGGGCAGGGCTGGAAACCGAATGAAATCCTGGCCGGCCTCGCGGCGGTCCTGCCGAAAAATGTCTGGCTCTACATCGCCAAGATCCCCAACCTGGCCGAACTGGGAACGCGTTTCATCCTGCAGGGCGGCACCCAGAATAATCTTGCCGCCGTCAAGGCCCAGGTCGATTTCATACTCGACCGGTTCAAAGGGACGGGGCTGACGCCGGAGATCACGGTGCATAAACATGCAGGCGAAGCGGGAGCGATCGGAGCTGCGTTCGAAGCAATGTCGCTGTGGGAACAGGGGAGACAGACCACGTTCATAGGCCTTGATGCGGTACGGCATATCAAGTATCAGACGACGGTAGGCGAAGAAACGCGGTGCAACTTCTGCAAGAACCACTGCCTGCGTACGTTCATCGACATCGGAACAGAAAACGGTGACGGCACGAGGAGGCTCATTGTAGCGACCTGCGAAAAAGGAGCGGTGGAAGATCTGGGCGCCATGAAAGCGATCCAGGCCGAACTGGACGCCGCCCGGGAAGCGAATCCGAATTTTCTCGAGTATGCCGGCCGCCAGATATGGAAGTACCACAGCGAGAAGAGGGCGCCTGAGCGGAAGCGCAGGCTCACGGAACTGAGGGAGAAGGTGCGGGTGGGAATCCCGCGCGTGCTGGGAATGTTCTCATATGCCCCGCTGTTTCAGGTTTATTTCGAAAACCTGGGACTCCTGAGCGGGAACGTCGTCTTCTCAGATTTCACCAACGAGGAGATGTTCAGGGCAGGGTCGAAACGAGGTTCCATCGACCCGTGCTATCCCTCCAAACTCGGACTGGCGCACGTCCATAACCTGATCTACGAAAAACACCGAAAGAAGCCGCTCCATTACATCTTCTTTCCGATGTTCGACGTACTTCGCTCTCCGCTGGTGAACATTAGGGCGAGCAACGCTTGTCCGACTACTGCACTGACGCCGGAAGTGGTGCGCGCGGCGTTCACCAAGGAGCAGGATCTTTTCGGCGAGCACGGTATCACCTATCTGAATCCTCTGCTGGATGTCTCCAAGCCGCATCTCCTGGCCCGCCAGATGTTCGAGGTCTGGGGCCCCGTCCTGAGGCTGTCTAAAGAAGAGAACCTGGAAGCCGTCGAAGAAGGGCTTGCCGCGCTTGACCGTTACGAGACGGACCTGAGGCGCAAAGCGAGGCAGACAATCGATGAACTCGAGCGAGAAGGAGGAGTAGGGGTTGTACTCCTCGGACGCCCCTACCATCACGACCCGGGAATCAACCTGGGAATTCCGGAGGAACTGCAGAAGCGCGGCTATCCGGTTTTCTCACAGGCAGCCCTCCCGCTGGATCAGGATCTGCTGGAACGCCTCTTCGGCGATGAAGTGAAGGAAGGAATCATCGATCATCCGCTGGATGTGAGCGATGTCTGGAAACACACTTTCTCCGCCAACAGCGCGTATAAAGTCTGGGCGGCCAAATTCACCGCCAGGCATCCCAACCTCGCCGCAGTCGAACTGTCGAATTTCAAATGCGGCCATGACGCGCCGATCTACTCGACGATCGAAAAGATAATTGAAACGTCCGGGACTCCCTACTTCGCTTTCAAGGATATCGATGAGAACAGGCCGACCGGGTCGATCAGGCTCCGTGTCGAGACTATCGATTACTTCCTGAAGCTGTACCGCAAGGAATTGCAGGCGCAAAAATCCGCAGAACTGCGTCCTGTACAGCAGGCGCGGTAGTTTCGGCGACCAGGAACGGAGATCCCGCGCGTCGACTATTTCTTGAAAAGATCGAGGAAGGCCTGACGGTGACTGTTCACTTTCGGAGGCGGCGCTCCGCTCCCCTGCTTCTCAATCAGAATCTTGGGCGCAAATAGAGGACAGAGGTTATTGGCACTCTTGTTCGACACGCGCACATCTACAGCTTTGGTGCATTCGTTTCTTGCAGAAGGATCGAAGTTGAGACAGTTGCGGCAGGTATGCAGATCGGTGCCGCAGTTCCTGCACGTGTCCGTAGGCCGGACGGATTCCATCACCTGGATCTCCGCGGCGCAATTGTTGCAGCGTGTCACCAGGTGAAATTTAGTCTCGACTCTGCCCGCAGGACCTTTCGGTCGAGGAGGTGGTTTTGGTCTTCTTTCCCGGTCAGAGTCCTGATAGCCGGGTTGACGGTATTTCCTGGACATTTCCCTCCTAAGGGTAGTGGCTAGTTCCTTATTTCCTGAATAAAACAACAGCAGGATTCAGCTCTCCATTGCGGAAACTGAAGTCTCTGTCGATTCCTCCCCGAAGGCTTGTGGTCCCTTCAGGTTCTCCGAGTTCTATCTTGATCCATCCTGGGGGGTTGGATCAGAAAGGCGGTCCTATATCTAAAGTCCCGCTTCAACGCATTTCTATTACGATAACTGTGGATCCCAAAGCGGTGAATTAGAAGGATACCATATCTCACCCTGAGGGACGAACAGGAAAAATCAATCCTTGAGCGCCTCGAGGCTGCCGTGCAGATTCTCCCACTGCTCCATGAATCCGGACAGTTCACCCTGAAGCTTTTCGTGTTCTTCCATGGTGGAACGGAACAGCTGATGGTCGCGGTAGAGCTCTTCTGACGCGAGCATCCTGTTCAGAACGGCGATCCTGGTTTCATGCAGGTCGATCTGCCCTTCGAGCTGCTCGATCTGTGATTCCAGCTGCTGGATTCTGTAGGGATTCACCTTCTTTTTTCTGCCTGTCGGCTGTTGTTGCTGAGGCGAGTCGTGGGAAGAAACCGCATCCGTAATGCCGGGCGGCTGCGCACGCTCGAGCTCCGCTTTCTTCAGTAGATAATCCTCGTAGTTGCCCAGGTATGCGACTGCGGTCCTGTTGCCTACTTCGAGCACTTTCGTAGCAAGGCCGTCAAGAAAGTAGCGGTCGTGGCTTACGAATACGAGTGTACCTTCGTACTCCCTGAGCGAATCCATCAGGATATCCTTCGAGCGGATATCCAGATGGTTCGTCGGTTCGTCGAGCAGGAGGCAGTTGGCGGGAGAAAGCAGGAGCTTGCACAGCACGAGCCTGCTCCTTTCGCCGCCGCTGAGGACCGAGACAGGTTTTTCGACGGCGTCCCCGGAAAAGAGAAAGCATCCCAGCAGCGTGCGCAGCTGCGGCACGATATGACTTGGCGCAACGGAGTAGACTTCGTCCCAGACAGTGCTATTCGACGCTAGAAGGTCATCCTGGTCCTGCGAGAAATAGGAGACGATCACGTTGTGGCCCTCTTTTCTTGTCCCTTCAAACAGCGGAAGTCGGCCCGCAAGAATCTTCATCAGGGTAGATTTGCCGGCTCCGTTCGGTCCGACAAGCGCGACCCGTTCCCCTTTTTCCAGTATGTAATTGACGTGCTCAAACACCGGGGTGGATCCGTAGCCCGCGCTTACATCCTCAAGTTCAAGGACGATCCTGCCGGTACGCGGCCCTTCCGGGAAACGGAGGCGTATCGGTTTTTCTTCAGGCGGGAGTTCGATCTTCTCCATCCGCTCCAGGTCCTTCAGGCGACTCTGGACTTGGGCCGCTTTAGTCGCCTTGTATCTGAACCGGTCGGCGAAGGTTTTGATGCGAGCGATCTCACGCTGCTGCGCTTCATACTCGGCCCTGAGCTGCGCCAGCCTCTCCTCGCGCTGGCGCAGAAACCCGGAATAATCCGATTTGTAGAAGTGCACGGACCGGTTCCGGATCTCGATTATGCGGCGGACTGTGGAGTCGAGAAAGAACCGGTCATGAGAAACCAGAACAAGCGCGTGGGGATAGGCCTGAAGATAGCTCTCCAGCCAGTTGCGGGCTTCCAGGTCGAGATGGTTGGTAGGCTCATCGAGAAGGAGCAGGCTGGGCTGCTGCAACAGCAGCCGGGCGAGCGCGATCCGCATCTGCCATCCTCCGCTGAAATCCTGGCATGGCCGGTCGAAATCCGACGTCTGAAATCCAAGGCCGAGCAGGACTGATCCGGCTCGTGCCTCTATGCTGTAGCCGTCTCTGAGGCGGAATTCCTGAGAGAGGGTCGAGTAGCGATCCATCTTCCTCTCGTATTCGGCCCCTTCATGCTTCATGTCCGCGAGATCATGCTCCAGTTGCCTGATCTCCTGTTCCATCTGCCTCAGAGTTCCAAATACGGAAAGAACTTCTTCGAGAAGCGATCGTCCCCGTGCAAACAGCCCGTCCTGCGGCAGATATCCGAAAGTCAGATCGCGGGCCCCTATCACTTCACCTTCGTCTGCCTGGCACAGACCGGCAAGAATTTTCATGAGCGTGGATTTGCCGGTTCCGTTGTCGCCCACGAGGCCGATACGGTCACTGTCGTTTATCTGGAAATCGAGCGAACGGAACAGCCACTCTCCGCGGAACGCTATCCCGAGCCCCTTGATCTGAAGCATCTTTACTCCCAAAATGAACTATTCTAACATCCCTCGAAGCAGTGAGGATGAGGAGATATATGAAACCGGCAGTAGCACTTGCCAGCGGCGGGTTGGATTCGAGTACCGCAATCGCACTCGCCCGGAACCAGGGGTTCGAGATCCATGCATTGACCTTTGATTACGGGCAGCGGCATCGATGTGAGCTGGACGCCGCCAGACGGGTAGTGGCAGCTCTCGGGATCAGCAACCATATCGTGATCCGGATAGACCTGAGAGCCTTCGGCGGCTCCGCCCTTACGGCAGATATTGAGGTTCCGAAGGGGAGACCCGCCGGGAGTATCGCGTCGGAAATCCCGGTCACGTACGTCCCGGCACGAAACACGATATTCCTCAGTCTCGCTCTCGGCTGGTGTGAAACACTCGGCGCCGCAGACATCGTCATAGGAGTGAACGCCATCGATTATTCGGGGTATCCTGACTGCCGACCTGAGTTTCTGCAGGCCTTCGAGCGGCTGGCGAACGTTGCCACAAGGGCAGGCGTCGAGGGAAAGTCTCGTTACAGGATTCACGCGCCGCTTCTTCACATGAGTAAGGCCGCGATCATCAAAGCCGGGAGCGAGGCCGGAGTCGATTTCTCGCTGACGCACAGCTGCTATGATCCTTCTCCTGCCGGACTGGCCTGCGGCGCCTGCGACTCATGCGTTCTCCGTCGGCGCGGGTTCGAGGAAGCCGGGATTCCAGATCCGACGCGTTACCAATGAATCCTTTCGGAGAGAGCCGATGGCGCAGATCCGCGTTCCCGATCCGGTCAAGCTTTTTGTGGGAGTACTCACTTCCCTTCCCTCGCTTCTTCCTGAGATTGAAGAGGAACTCGTGAGCCGCTTCGGAGCGGTTGATTTCCGCAGCGGCCAGCTTCTCTTTGATTTTACGGACTACTACGACAGTGAGATGGGCACCCCGATTTACCGCTTCTTTCTGAGCTTCGCGCGCCTGATCGAACCTTCCGAAATAGCCGGCATCAAGGTCGCGACCAACGGAATCGAGGGGGCGTTTGCGGAGAAACATGTTGAGGTGCCTCGTCCGGTCAACCTGGATCCGGGCTACCTCGAGCAGTCAAAGATAGTGCTGGCCTCGACAAAAAACTTCTTCCACAGAATCCTGGTTTCGGGTGGAATCTACGCGGAGGTCACGCTGCATTTCCAGGAAGGAGAATGGCGTGCATTCCCATGGTCCTTCCCCGACTACAAAAGCACTGCCTATCAGGAGTTCTTCTCAGCAATCCGGAAACTCTACCGGACGCAACTGCGCGGCCGGGGTTGATCAGACGGAGCTGCGCTTCCTGCGTGCGAGCATTGAGTCGATGCTCCATTCTCCGGCGCCCGCAACCATCAGGTAAAGGAACAGGAAGCAGTACAGCACTGCCGGCGTGCCGCCGTTTACCGACGGAAAGAGCGATTGCGGTGCATGGGCGTAAAAATAAGCCACCGCCATCTCACCCGCAAGAATGAAAGCCACCGGTCTTGTGAAGACACCCAGTACTATCGCCAGGCCGCCAAACACTTCCAGAAGCCCGGCAATACCAACCAGAGACATCAGTTCAATCGGCTCCTCTGTTCCGCTGGACGGGAAGCCGAACAACTTGCCTGTGCCAAAGGTAAAGAACATCAATCCGGCGACAATGCGGAGAATGCCGAGCATGTGCGGTGCCCAGGGCGTTTCTTCGAAAATTGACATTCCACCTCCCTTGAACAGAAATCAGGATTACACGCGCTCTGCCTTGACGATCACAGGAACGCCCTTTGTCACGGAATCGAAGACCGGAGAGAAGGTCGGACCGAGCTGTTCAAGCACCTTGAACTGATCATCGGGAGCATCGGTCTTTATTTTGAAGTGCATCCTGATTTGCTGGAATCCGTTTCGAATGCTCTTGTCCAGACCGAGAAATCCTCTCAGGTCGATATCGCCTTCCACTCTCGATTCCACTTCCTCGATCCGGATCCCCCTGGCGGCCGCATGATAGACCATTGATGTCGTGACACAGGCGGCAAGTGCATGAAGCAGGTATTCCACCGGATTCGCACCTGCGTCTTTACCAAGAAGAATCGGCGGTTCATCGGCGTCCAGAACAAATGGGGTCTGGCGGTTCAGCTCCTGCTGGGCGCCTGAGTATTCGTTGACTGTCGAGCGGTTGTGTCCGGCATCCACCCATTCATTTCTGATTCTGAACTTGAACCTGGCGATACCGGGGGTGGCTTTGATTGATTCGATGGTTTCAAACAGCTGCTGCACCTGTACCCCGTTTACGGGCTTTGATGTCTCAGCATCTTTCTGTTTCATTGCGTCCTCCCTTGAGTTTTCGGGCTCGCACCCATACGTGACGATGTGATTTCAATATCCGCCCTTGCCCAGGCCTTGCGGAACTGCTGTTCCGCATCGGCGGCCTCCTTTTGTTTGCCCCGTGCATTGAGGCTGTTGACCAGACCGCGCAACCCCCAGCCGTTCTGCCTGTGCCACTTCAGATCCTCGCGGTACACTTCCTCCGCCTCTTTCGCCATTCCCGCTTCCATCAGTATTGCGCCCAGGAAATGACGTGCAGGGAGCGGCCAGTCGGGAGGCTCGCTGTAGCGCATGCCGTCTTCAATCGCGACGGCTTGACGGGCAAGCCTCAATGCTTCAGCAGTCTTCTTCTCCGCCGCCGCCAGTTCCGCCGCCAGGACATGCTCGGCGATCAGACTCAGGGTTGCGAGGTTGTTCAGATCGAAAATCTTGAGCTTCTCGAGTTCCGGATTCTTTGCAGCCGCGCGTAGCTGCGTGAGTTCGTTGCTTGCAGAATTGACGTCGTTCTTAGCAAAGATGAGAGCGAGCCCACGGGCAAAATGGAATACAACCTTGCCGAACGGCGCTTCTTTACCTGGTGCAGGCTGCCGAAGGATTTCCTCCCATTTACCGAAGCGAACCATTCCGAAAAGAGGCATCGTCCGGAGCAGGTGAGGAAAACCGAATCCCGGTTCCTGCAGATGCTCATGTCCGTGGATTTCCGAAACCTTCGAGGCGGCCGCCAACGCCTCACTGCTGCGCCCTTCCATCGAGAGGGTGGCGAACAGAAAGTGAATATTGTGAGGATAGTACCCGGCCGGATAGATGCCCTGCGCACGGCACTGCGTGATGTAATCCTCGTCAGCGGTGATCGCTTTGACGTTTGCTTCTGAAGCTTCCGCATAGCGGCCGACTCGGATGTAGATATGAGAGGGCATGTGGACGAGGTGTCCCGCGCCGGGGACAAGGCTGCCGAGCTTGTCGGCGCTCGGCTCGGCGCGGTCGGGATTATCCGACGCCTCGACCGCATGGATGTAAATGTGGTGAGCGCCCGGATGGTCGGGGTGATCCCGTATCGCTTTTTCTAGGGCTTCGACAGCTTCAGGGATCTCCGGGTACGGTTTGCCGTCTCTGGACCAGTAGTTCCATGGTCGTGTGTTCAAGACGGCATCCGCGTACAGGGTCGCAACATCGGGATCGGATGGGAAGCGCGAGTGGAGTTCCTTCATCGCCTGCGCGTAGGCCAGATTCAATTTATCGCGGTCGGGTTCGGGTGAGCCTGAGAATCGAACGGCAAGCGCTTCGATGAGACCTTTCTCGACGTCTTTAGTACCTTCTCTGAATCGTAGCGCCTGTCGGATTGCTTCGTATCCCTGCTGTTCCCGGTCCGGGCCGATGGCCGAATCGTTGATATTCGGAGCAAGGGCGAGTGCCTGCCCCCAGTAGCCCATGGCACATTCGGGATCATTGCGGACAACCTCCTTGAATGATCGGAGGGCCTCCGCGTGATTGAAAGCGTAGATGAGTGTGAGCCCCTGGTTAAAGAACCTCTGGGCATCCGGTGAATCGGTCGTTATCAGCCTCTGGTAATCACCCAGGTTGTCCAGAAGCGGGGACATGCGTCCATCCCGCGTCCGATCTCCCAGGCGGCGGTCCTCAGCGGGCGACAGTGAAGCGAGAAGGACGATTAACAAGGCGATAGCCGTCGTCATTTCCCACCTCCGCGACAGGGGGGTGCCGACGGAATTTCTGCTGCATCACCTTTGCACAGCGACAAGAGAAATCCCGAGCTCGTTCTCAACTTTCTGGAGTTTCGCCAGCTGTTCGTCGTTGATTTCAGCGGGATCCACCTTGTGGCAGGTGAATGCCAGAAGTGTCTTACCCAATTCCCTTTCGAGATCCTTTATGGCGATGAGTTCCTTTT
>JAAYAM010000057.1 GCA_012719355.1 Acidobacteriota bacterium | reverse complement strand
TGTGGGCTGCGGCCAGCCGGGACGTTCGGCATCGAACTTCTTCATGATCTCTTTGACCTTGTCGGCGCCCAGATCGACCATCAGATCGAAAACGCCTTTCTTATAGGCCAGAGCGATCACGCTTCCGAAATTGAGGTCGGTGCTGGTTCCGATGTTCCGGTCCGCGATATCAAAGGCCTGAGAGAAGACCGCGCCCAGGAACCGCATCCTGATCCACTCAGCCAGTTCAGGATCGACGTCAACCTTGGTGCCCGGCTTGTTAAAGGCCCATTTGTCGACCGACAGAAGTATCTTGCGCGGCGCGTAGGCCGGCCTTTCAGCCATCCTGCGTGTCTGCGATGCATATGTCAGCGGGTTTCCGCCGCCTACGCCCGTCACGAAGAAGGGCCCGGCGCCGAGAAACTCCTCGCTCACCCTGTCGATTTCCTTGCTGGTCGCCTTGTCAAGCAGCCAGGCGGCTTCGCTTGCCCAGGTTTCGAACAGTCGATTGAGGAGGAACGAGAAGGTGTTCTTGGCCGATACCGGAGTCTTTCCCGAAGTAGCCATGAACCAGAGGAGGAAATCGACCGTGCTCTTGTCTGCACGATCCCAGCCGATGACCTCGACGCCCATGCTGTACCAGGCCGGGGCGAAGAAGTGCGTGATGGCGGTCCTTTCCGGGTGCTGCAAATGCGAGAAGATCTGCTCGGCCGGAATTCCGCTTGTGTTTGACGTCAGGATCGCGTCAGGCGCTACAATCGACTCGAGCTGTGAAAAGATCTTCTTCTTCAGCTCGACATTCTCAGTCGCCGCTTCAATTACCAGCGTGCAGTTCTTAAGAACACTGTAATCGGTGGTATATACGATGTTGCCCAGAATCTTTTCCACCTGCTCGGTGCGAAGCTTCTTCTTCTCTACTCCCTTTCTTGCGTAGCCTTCAAAACGCTCCTTCGCTTTCTTGAGGGCGTCTTCGACCACGTCTACGCAATAGAGTTTCTTCTCCGGGAAGGCCGTCCGGAAAAAGTAGGCGATGTCTGCCCCGATGTTTCCGGCACCGATAACCGCCATTTCATCGGGTATGGAGCGGCTGGTACGGATGAGAAACGGGTTATAAAAACTTGGATACAGGTCGTTTTTCGTCATTTGATGTCTCCTGCAGATACCTTCTGTGTTAGTTCACCTTAAAGACCAGAGCGGCGCCTGAGTCGCCTGCTGCACATCCGGCCACGAGCCCGTAACCGCCGCCTTTCAGAACCAGTTCCTCGATCATCTCAATGGCCAACCGCATGACCGTGGGACCCTGGGGGTGTCCATAAATCAGAGAGCATCCATAGTTGTTGAATATCTTGTCGTCGATCCCCATCTCTTTTCTCATGACGATATCGTTCACGGAAAATGGATTGTGGGTCTTGACGGCGGCAAGATCAGACACCTTAATGCCCGCCTTTTCCAATGCATTCATAGAAGCCGGCACGGGAGCTTCGGGCATGTGCGCCTTCTTGACGCGTGCAAATCCGAAAGAGAGAAGCTGTATGGTCACGGATTTGTCAACGGAAAGCTCGTCCGCTTTCTCCTTGGTAGTGACAATCATGCCGGCATTCCCATCGGCCGCGTGGGTCTGTGCGCCGAAGGTCAGGATGGAATCCGGGGACGCCGGTCTCAGAGCTGCGAGCCCCTCCGCTGTGGAGGGAATGATCCCTTCGTCCCCTTCAACAAGGATGGTCTTTTTCCTGGAAACTCTGACTTCCACCGGAATCATGAAGCGCTTCTGGAATGCGCGCTCGTTCTCCGTCGACATCACGTATTTCTGGTAGCGGGAAAGAACCAGAGCGTCGGATTCTTCCCTGGTGATGCCGCGCTCTTTGGCAACAAGATTGGCAGTCCCTGCCGGGCCGACCCCGGCTGTCGGATCCATATTAAAACCGTCTACCATCCAGCTCTCATACTCCGGCTTTCCCCCGAGCCCTGCGGGATTCGGCCAGAACAGGTTAGGACCGTTGGACGACCGGTCGCATGTGGCTACGAGCACGTTGTTGTTGGCTCCGGACTGAATGTATGCCGCGGCGGTTTTGATCGAGACGGTGGAGGTGGCGCACGCCTGGGCCACGCGGGGACCGCTGATACTCGGGTTGCCCATCAGCATGGCGAAATTGGGAGCATCAAAAAACCAGTTCTTCTGGGGAATCGTCGCGCCGAAAACGATGCCGTCGAAAATGTCAGGCGAAATTCCGCGTATTTCAAAGAACCGTTTGGCAGTGGCAGCAGCCAGGTCAACGGCATTCTGATTCTGGAACGATCCCTGCCATGCGCAGAAGGGTGAGCTCCAGTATCCTTTATAAGGAACATATACATTGTTGAACATTTCCAGCTCCTTTCGAAAAATTTCCGCGACTCTCTCGATTAAGATCTTTCCCTTGAGGATTTTTGGGTAACGCAGATGGAAATGCGAAGCTCTTCGGGGCTTTGGTTCCGGTCATACATCTTGTGCAAACACGAATAATATCTTCTTCCATCACAATTGCATCATTGTCTGAGACCGTCACTGCATGACCGCTTCCCAATATTCGAGGCAGTTCTATAACACACTGCCGGTCCTGAAAAAGTCACGCTGGTAAACATGGGGAATTAATCCAATGGCGACTATCCGGGGGGAGGATTCGCCTCCTTGTGGCCTGCCCCTTACCCGCTCTTCAACTCAATTCCGAAATCTGAAAAACCGCGCGGATAACTGGTCGCAGATACGCAGGTTGAAATCAGATTTCGCGGTCTAGCATAGGAGAGACCGAGAATCGTAGTCAAGCACGAAATGCCGCACTCTGGAACTATATTTTGTTAGATGAAACCAAAAATGGTTGACACCCAAATGGACATATTGATAACGTAAAACCCGGTTTCAGACAATGATACAGGTTAGGTTTTCGGTTTCATCTGGTTTTAATAAAATGTAGGAAAAGAATCGATTCTCGAGAGACTCTGACGCTGCGGAACGCAGATACGAGCCGGATCTCCAGCGGCGCTGCCGGCCCGGAACTCGGGGACAATGCAAGGCAGGGGGTCTCTTCAAGTAGCCCGCAGATGTCGATGTGTTGGACATCGCGCTGAACCCTCGTGATCCGCAGGAAATCACCAAAGCGGTTTTAATGCCCTCGACGCGAAAGCGCCCCAAGTGTTTTCACACGGCCAGAGACGCTCAACATGACTGAGATGGGAGAAGACGTATGGGAAAGATTTCTTCGTTAGACGCATTCTTTAGACCGAGAAGTGTGGCCATAGTCGGAGCGTCCTCTGATCCCAAGAAAGTGGGGAATACTGCGCTCAAGAATCTTGTGTCCATGGGATACAAGGGGAAGGTTTTCCCGATCAACCCGCGCGAGGAATCCATTCTCGGGTTCCGCTGCTACAAGAACATGCTCGAAATCCCCGAACCGGTCGATCTATGCGTCCTGCTGGTCTCGGCGGAACTCACGATGAAAGTGGCTGATGAACTGGTTCAGAGAAAACGGCAGCATGATGATGTGACCGCGGCTGTGTGCATGTCGGCGGGATTTGGAGAGCTGGGCACGCCCGAAGGGAAGCAGCGGGAACACGATCTTGTCAAGACTCTGAGGTCGGCCTCTATCAGGCTTATCGGCCCCAACTGCGTCGGGGTTTTCGATGCGTACAGCGGATTCAACACGAACTTCGATATCGGGACCTATCCGCAGGGCGGAGTGAGCATCCTCACCCAGAGCGGCGCCTTTGCCAATTCCTTTCTGTTCTGGGCCGAGAGACTGCGCCTGATCGGCGTCAGCAAATTCGCTTCGATCGGCAACATGGCGGACGTAACCATGGGTGAACTGCTGAACTATCTCAAAGACGACGAATCGACACGCGTGGTCGCCCTTTACATGGAAGGGTTTTCCAACCCAAGGGAGTTCTTCGAAATTGCCCGCGAAGTAACCAGGGTAAAGCCCGTTGTCGTCATGAAAACCGGAAAGAGCGAGGTCGGTTCGAAGGCGGCGTTGTCCCACACTGGTTCCGTTGCCGGATCCGATGCGATCTACGAAGGGGCTTTCAAGCAGGCGGGCATCATCCGCGCCAGGACCATACTGGAGTTCTACGATACCGTGAGAGCTTTCGCCAAGCAGCCGGTGCCCCAGGGAAACCGAGTGTCCATTCTCACCCACATGGGTGGGCCCGGGACGATCTGCATCGACGAGATCTCCGCGACAAACGAACTCGAGCTGGCTAAGCTGTCGCCCGAAACTGAGAAGGCGCTCAGGAGCATCTGCGCTCCAATGGCGAATATCGGACATCCGGACGGATATGTCGATTTGACAGCGGCTCATTATGAGAAGCTTCACAACCAGGTCCTGCAGATTCTTTTCCAGGATAAGAACATTGATATGGTACTGCAGATCCTGGCACCCAGCGCATTCCTCGATCAGAAGCTTCTCGTAAAGGAAGTAGGCGAAGCCTGCCGGGAGAAACAGCCAGGAAAGACATTCCTGAACGCGGTGACCTTTGGAGAGTTTGCACGCGATGTCAGGCAGGGTCTCGAGGATGCCGGCATGCCTACCTACGAATACACCGATATGCTCGCCAGGGTTGCCGGAAACATGGCAAATTATGCCGCCTACCGCAAGACCCGTTCCGCGGAGGTTGCGGCGGCGAAATACCAGCCGGCTTCGACGAGCCGGTCCGCAGAAATCATCTCGAATGCGGTGAAGAAAGGACGAGTCAGTCTTCTTGAACCGGAGGCATACGAAGTATGCAACGAATACGGAATCAAAGTGCCTCC
>JAAYAM010000362.1 GCA_012719355.1 Acidobacteriota bacterium | reverse complement strand
ATTCGCTGCCGGTCAAATTAGGAAAGAACCGAGCCAACCACCGGTAAGCAGCAGTTGATTGTTCTGTAATATAAATGCAATCATCTATGGACGGGGTCCCTTCTTGAAAGAAAATATGAAAGAAGGCCCGCATCCTATTAACAAAGCCACAGTGAGTGCAATTCAGATGCTCACGCCAGTTCGGTATCTGATGTCCGTTTGGGAGCTTCTGAGTTGAATACGTGTAACTTACCTGAAAACTGGACATTTTCCCGCAAACGACGCAGAAACCAGGTAAGTAGAACACGGATTCATCTGAGGGAATCGAGTCGATCTCGCACTGGGTGCGCTCCAGGAACGTTTCGCTCATCTGATTCTTTATCTCTTGAAAAGACGAGAACGAGGATACGCGCAGGAGTTGAATCGGTGGTAGCAGACCGTCTGTTTGCTGGGATCCTAAACCGCGGAGATTGCAGGAAGATAGAGGTTCGGATTGCTCGGATTCTGTCGCTTCCAGATTTACTCCGGCTTCTCCATTCAAGTTGAAGCCATATGGAATCTGCCTGTAGTAATCGTGGCCGTTCGATTTGACACAATTGACGTATTCCTCAAAAAGCAACGGCGTGTCGCCGAAATTGAGCGCCCAATCCTGGCTGTGTCGAGAAAACAACACAGAATCGCTGATACGATTTCCGCTGAAATGCAAGAAACGTAGAGGCTGATTATCGACAACCCAACCTTTCTCCGTCTGCCGAACACGTCTCTGTGCAAGATTCCAATAGGCAACATTGTAGCCACAGTGATGAAGAATGCTGGTTCTTTCAACAAAAGCCGGCAAGAGATCCGCCCATTTCTGATCAACAAAGAGCCGATTCGACGGACCGATAACGCAATCCTTTTCCAGCATGCGGCCCCACCATGAAACAATTCGCCGGACCTTGGGGGTTGCTCTCAAGGCACAGAAGCCAAGATTGTAGATTCCGTAAACCAGCATCTGCTTCTCGTTGAAGGCCGCGAATTCATTGGGTTCCAGAATATGCGGAGTCAAAACACAGTCTGCCCCTTCGGCCAGGAGCTTACGAAGTTCTTCCAGCCTGCTTGTGACCAGAATATCGGGATCCATGTAAACGACGACTGAATCGGAGTGCTTTTCAAAAAGGTAGGTGAAGACAAAGGGTTTGATAGCTCTACTTAATTCCGTGATGTTGTATCTGTCTGCCATCGAGTCAAGCGACGGGATTCCGAGCTTTTCAATCAGAACCACAGGAAAAGGTAATGAAAGGTAATCGAACCCATCCGCTGCATCACAGATTGCTGCATAGAATGTGACAGGACCGTTGAATTTAGTAAGTGATTTCCAGAGGGTAATGGCGTAAGCCAAGGAGTTCCAGGAGCAGATCGTGAAGAATATTGTCTTCGTTTTGTAGTCAAAAAACGGCACGCATTCGTGGCTTGCACGAATCTCTTCTGTTGCTTCCAGATTGTTCACAGCTGTGGCTCCGGTAGTTTTTGGACGTTTCACAGGGATTAAGTGTAGCCTTGTATGGGTTGTGACTGAGCTGCCGAGCCGAAGCTGCAGGCCGAGGCGAGGCGCCTCAGTCAGTTTCAGTCTATGCCGCTGGCTCTTTGGCAGTGGCACTGCCATAATAAACCGCATCTGGAGCCCTATCGTCAAGTGATTGATGCGACCTGATGCCATTGTAGAACCCCAGATAGCCTATCAGATGAGCCTTAGCGTCACCGGCTGTGGCATCACGGATTGGACAAGCACGAACAACTCGGTTATCTCGCTGGCGGTCGATTCCATCGGGTACGGTTTCGGATCATCGATTCATAGGCTCCGAATTGTGCCCATCAGGAGAAAAGGGGCGACTTGGAGTAACCGCTTTGTGGTCGAATGTGAGGCAGCGGTTGCGGTGTCGTTTCAACAGGAACATCCGAAAGATTCGGTTGCTTTTGTATTTCTCCGGCAGCCTGACGGCAACTTAGGCAATCTTGCCGCGCCCTCGATGCAGCGGCAGCCGGCCTGTCGCTCAAGCTTATTGATCAATAATGACTCTCTTGCACGGCCAATTCCAAAATAACACATATCCATATGGGCTCAGGCTCAGGGCGGGACTTCAAGTCCAGGGTTTCGCCGGAGACTCCTCAGATTCGCCGTAACGCCGATGAACCCGGTCCTGCCCTGCCTTGCTGTCGGTGCCTGTCATGCCGTTCTCAGTTCATGGAAAAGGTGGTACCTGTTCCGTACGTTTGTTCGCTGATGAGAAAGCTCAGATTGCCTTTTTCTCCCCCATCTTCAGGCCAGATCTCGGCACGAAACACTTGGCCGGAAAAGCAGCCGAGAGCCGACCACTCGTTTTTGGTAGAAACCAATCCGCGATATCGGTCGATCGAGATCTGCCGCTCTTTCTCCCCGCGGAAATACATGTCCGCCGCAACGCGGACCACCTTGAGCCTTTCTTCTTCGGAAAGATCTGACTTCCCCGACAGGAAGACAAATCCCCACCTCAATCCTGTATGCATAACCCCTATTTATACCATTACCTCGATGATCCGCTGCCGGCATTTCTCCCATCCATGAACCAGGAACCGGCAGCTGCTTGCCGGCCCGGAACGTTCCCGCCGGGCCCCCGGCGGGAAGATACCACCCGATGGCAAGTCGTCTCAAGCTGCCGGATGCCCTGCAGGCGCAAGCCTTGACAATACGCTTGGAACGAAACTATAGTCGGGTCCTTTGATTGGAATTCCTGATGAAAAGATCCCAGCTGTTCGGTTTGTGTCTCGCAGTCCTGGCGGGGGCGATTGTATTGGTCTTACCTACT
>JAAYAM010000056.1 GCA_012719355.1 Acidobacteriota bacterium | reverse complement strand
GCCGTGCTGCAACTTGCTCCGAATATCGGAAGCTATGTGGGCGGAGATATCACCGCCGGCACTCTTGCTTCAATGATGTGGAACCGGCCGGAACTTTCGTTGCTGATAGATCTCGGGACCAATGGAGAAATCGTGTTCGGGAACAACGAATTTTTGGTCGCCTGCGCATGTTCGGCAGGGCCGGCGTTCGAGGGGGGCGACATCAGTTGCGGCATGCGTGCCACTGATGGGGCAATCGAGGCCTGTACGAGCGACAGAGGTACGCTCGAGCCCTCAATGACTGTGATCGGCGGTCAGAAACCCGTCGGCCTCTGCGGCTCCGGAATCATCGACGTCATCGCGGAACTGTTCGGTGCAGGTGCAATCGATGCAAGGGGCAGGTTTGTCCGGGAACACGAGCGGATCAGGTCTGATGAATTCGGCATCAGCCGTTTATCCTCGCCCAGCCTTCAGAAACCGCGACGGGGCGGGAAGTATCGATTACGGAAGTGGACATAGACAATTTCATGCGAGCGAAGGGTGCAATCTTTTCCGCGGTCGTTACGCTGCTCGGGTCGCTCGGCTTTTCTTCAGCCGATGTGGAGCGTGTCGCGGTTGCCGGCGGGATTGGAAGCGGCATCAATATAGGAAATGCAGTCAGGATAGGAATGTTTCCCGACCTGCCTCTCGAAAAGTATGGCTATGTCGGGAATTCCTCGCTGGCAGGAGCCTATGCGATGCTCGTTTCCGAAGCGGCCGCGCTCCGTTTGAAGGAGCTTTCCAAGAGCATGACGTACCTGGAATTGAGCACGCAACCCGGCTACATGGACGCATTTACGGCCGCGTGTTTTCTTCCTCACACCGATACTGCGCTCTTCCCGTCGGTGAAGCAATGAAGAATCAGAAGGACCGGGTTCCTCTTGAGCACTACAAGGCGAAGTTCGCAGCTCTCGATCCGGCGGACGTATCCCGGCGGTGCATGGTTGCTTTCACCCGCGAAGACGGCCTGTTTTCGCTGACGGTTCTTGGTCAGACGCTCAGAGTCAGATGGCCCGTGTTTTCGCTCACTCCCGTTGATGCTTCCCGTTGTCCGGGAGCTTTGTATGGAGCCGCCGCGCGGATTCTGATAATCCGGTATCTGATTGGAGGAAGCTGCGTGCCTTCGACTGGGAGATTTCTCTCGTACCGTGAGCTCCCATGGGGAGAAGTCTATGCGCGCAATTTCGATGCGCGTTGCGTCAGGAGGCTGGCAGTGACGTTTGGAGCCCGCCTCGTGGAATTCTCCATGGCGGCCCGATACCTCGCAGGCACCGGCGTGGGTTCGGGCGATGCCGCTGCCGAGCTGCCGTTTCTACCGGAATTGAGAATCAGGCTTATTCTGAGGGCAGGAGATGAAGAGTTCCCGCCGAACGCGCAGTTTCTTTTTTCCGACAACGCCGCTCTCGCTTTTTCGGCGGAGGATCTGGCGGTTGTCGGTGACATCGTGGTCTCAGCGTTGAAGGAGACGGTCAGCCTTCAGCGGTCGGCGAGCCACAGGGAGGAATTCCGGTGAAACCTGACGGCGGTTTGGAGAAAGAGCTCGGTTATCCGTTCTCTCCGTCATTTTGAGTTTCCGATGGTGTTGTCGCCTTCCGATTTCTTCTTCTGGCAATCGCCACGCCCCGGGCAATCCCGATCGGCTGCTGCGATGAAGGTTACTTTCTGGTTGGGTCTTTCGTATGCCAAAAAGAGACAAGCAAAAGTCAGTGCAAACGGGAACAGTCTCGAGATATGGTCGCGTATAGACATGCCTGATCTCCACGTGTTTTGCCCTTCAAGGGCTCTTTCGCTCTGACGCATTAACCGGAATTACGAATCAGACCCAAAAGAAAAAAAACCAATAACCATCCACCAATAACAAATAGTGAGTCCGACAGCTTTTTTTGCGAACAATGGTATGCTGTTGGGCCGGCATGGAAGCTATAATACCGTTCTTCACGAAAGGGGTTATTCATAATATGGAAAACGATGCGAAAGGGATGAATTTTCGAAGACGTGACTTTATCAAAGTGACTACGCTGGCCGGCATGGCGGCAACTCTTCCCGGCTCCGGATTTGCAAAACAGGACGATCTCAGGGGTTCCTTCAGGCCGAGCCCTGAAGGGACAAAGAGGACCGTTCTGTTCCTGACCGACTCTCCGCAACGGTATGAGCCGCTCGTGAACAAAATCCGCGCGATAAAGGATTTTGAGTTCACCGTATCTCCTTTTCAGGTCAATCTCCAGCGAGCTCCGGAAACCGTGCCCGCAGCACAGTTGAAAGCCGCGGACATAGTGGTAATGGTCATGCCGCAGGTGACCACCTCTTCCGGCAATGTCGGTGCGGCGATGAGCGGCCTGGATATTCCCGTCATACTGTACCCCGTCAATTTCGACCTGATCATGCTTGAAGCGGATGTCGCGGCGCAGTTCCGGGCCCAGGGCATCAACGCCATGCTGGCCAATTCTGAAGCACACGCGCGCGAACTGATCAGAATAGCCTCAAGGCCCAGAATGCTTGAAGGGAAGCGGGCACTCATCTTCGGCCGGCCGTTTGACTCGACGAGCGTTCCTGCGCGCACCCTCAACGAGGATTACGTCTACAGCCGCACAGGCGTGAAGTTGCAGTACAGGCCGATTGAGGAATTGAAAGAGCTCCTGGCAAGTGTCGATGAAGCTGCCGCCAAGAAGGAGATGGAAAGATGGAAGAAGGAAGCGGTCGAAGTAGTCGAGGCTTCCGATAGAGCTATTCTCGAATCCAGCAGGCTCTATTTCGTATTGCGCTCCCTCCTCGAAAAGGAGGGATTGGACGGAATCTCAATCGATTGCCTCAGCTTCTCCTTCAACAACAACCCGACGCTGCCCTATCCATGCCTTCCGTTTACCAGGTTGCGGGACGAAGGATTTGCCGTTCCGTGTGAAGCGGAAGTGACCGGAATGCTCTCTTCCATGGTTTTCCAGCAGATCAGCGGCAAGCCGTCTTATTTCTGCAATGTCTCTGCAGTTGATGAACCGAAGTCGACCGCGGTGCTGCGCCATTGTGTTGCGCCTACGAAACTGATGGGCCCGGATGCGCAGGCACTTCCTTACAGAATCCGTGATTATCATGGGACCGGAAGAGGCGCTACCCCGGAAGTCCAGTTCCCGGCAGGCCTGGACGTCAGCATGGGCGGGTTCACCAAGGATCTGAGAGAATTCGTGCTGTGGCCCGGCAAGACCATTTCCAGGGTCAGGGATACCGATCGCCCTTCCTTCGAGAATGCGACCGGAGACATGGCGAAGATGCGCAGATATTGTTCAAATCACCTGGAAGTAAGAATGAGGGACGTGGGGGCCTTCGTTCAGAAGATCGCGGGCTGCCACCACATACTGGTCGCCGGCAACTACGGCAAGGCCATTCAGGAAGCGATGCTCAGGATGAACGTAAGACTCGTCGGTCCCTCCGACTTCTCCGCGTTGCAGTCTTAGAAAGGCTGTCCCGGATCACTGCATCAACCCGTACAGCTTTCGACTAGAACGGATAGCGGCGCGGCGAGCGCTGCATGCTGATCCAGCGCAGCTCGGTGAATTCCTCCAGGCCGGCTCGACCACCGAACCTGCCCCAGCCGCTGTCCTTGATGCCGCCGAATGGAACCTGCGGTTCATCGTGCACCGTCTGATCGTTTATGTGGACGATGCCGGACTCTATACGTTCCGCTATCGCGAGGCCCTTATTGAAATCGCGGGTGATGACCGAGGCTGAGAGCCCATAGGAAGTTTCATTCGCGATCTCGATCGCCTGTTCTTCATTCTCCACTTCAGTGATCGAAACCACCGGGCCGAAGGTTTCTTCATAGCTGAACGGAGTACCCCTCTTGACGCCGCTCAGCACGGTCGGGTAGTAGCAGAGCCCTTCCATTTTGGCGCCGCACAGCACGCGGGCGCCGTCCCGGACAGCCGCTTCAACGTTCTTTCTTATGTCTTCCAGTTGGGATCTGTTGATGATGGGTCCGACAATTGTCTCGGGATCCTTCGGGTTCCCCACCTTCAAACCTGAGACTTTCCTGACAAATCGTTCGGTAAAGGATGCCGCGATCGGCTTTTCTATGAGTATCCGGCGCGTAGACATGCATATCTGTCCCTGGTGGAGAAACGCGCCGAAAGCCGCTGCGTTGACGGCGTAATCGATATCGGCGTCCCGCAGGATGATCATGGGATTCTGGCCGCCCAATTCCAGCGCAACGCGCTTCAGATGGCGGCCGGCCTTTTCGGCAAGCTGCCGCCCGACGGCGGACGAACCGGTCATGTTGATGCGGCGGACCTTCGGATTCTCGATGAGCTCATCCCCGATTTCCGCACTCCTTCCGGGTCCATTGGTGACTACATTCAACACTCCTTTGGGGAAGCCGGCCTCGTGAAAAACCTGGGCGATCACGATCCCGCCTGATATCGAGGCTTCCGTCGAAGGCTTCAGTACTGCCGTATTCCCATAGGCTATCGGCATGCAGATGGAGCGGAGCGACAGGATCAAAGGAGCATTCCAGGGACCTATGCCGGCCACAACGCCCACCGGCTGACGTATGGCCATGTAGAACGCGTCCGGCAGGTCGGACGGGATGATTTCGCCGTTGGCCTGGTGGACCTGGGCCGCTGCTTCACGCAGCAATCCGGGCGTGAAAGCAGCCTGGAACGATGCAAATCCGAAGGTGCAGCCCGTTTCCTCCGCAAGAAAGCCGATGATTTCGTCCTTCTTCTTTTCGAGAATATCGGCCGCTTTCAGGAACAGGCTCTGGCGCTCTGACGGAAGCGAGTGCGACCATGCGGGAAAAGCTGCCGCAGCTGCTTCAACGGCCCGCTTTGCGTCCGCCCGTCTGCCGGCAGGGACGCGCGCAAACACTTCCCCGGTATAAGGGTTGAAATCGTCGTAAGAATCGCCGTCCAGCGCCGTAACCCATGCGCCGTCAATATACATTCTGAATTCTCTCGCCATCTGCCTTTTCCCTCCCTTTGAAACCGGGGTGGCCCGGTGCTGCTGCAGATTCTATATCACACCATCATGAAATCATCGGCCCAATTTTACCGCCCGCTTTCTTTGAAAGAAAAATCGACAAACCATGTTGACTGTCTACATCCATGGATGTAGACTCGCTACATGCTGAAAAAAGAAAGCTACAAAAACCGTATCGAATTGTTGCAGGGAACGCTGGACATGTTGATTCTGCAGACACTCAGGTGGGGTCCGCAGCACGGCTACGGCATCAGCCAGTTCATTCGTTCGGGCTCGGGAGATGTACTGCAGGTGGAAACCGGCTCTCTCTATCCGGCGTTGCACCGGCTGGAGAAACAGGGCTGGGTGAAATCGGAATGGCGGCAGTCTGAGAACAAGCAGCGCGCCAAGTATTACACCCTGACTGCTGCAGGGCGCAAACACCTGTCCGCTTCTGAAGAGCGCTGGAACCGGATGACGACAGCAATCGCGGACCTCATGAAATACGACGGAAACCCGGCATGAAGATGAGTCCATGGCGCCGCTGGTCGCGCTGGCGGAAACGTGACAGTGAAATCAGGCTGGAGATTGAGGCGCACCTTGCGATGCTGAAGCATGACCTGATCGAACGCGGCGCGACGCCCGAGCGGGCCGAGCTGGAGGCGCAAAGGGAATTCGGAAATCGCACCCTGATAGCAGAGGTCACAAGGGAGATGTGGGGGTGGACGTGGTTCGAGCGTTTCGGCCGGAATCTGCTCTTCGGATTGCGATCGCTGTGGAAAAGCCCGGGTTTTGTTGCGGCGGCGATTCTCATTATGGTCCTTGGCGTGGGCGCCAATACGGCTGTATTCAGCGTGGTGCACGAGTTGTTGATCCGCCCGTTGCCTTACCGGGATGCCGATAGCATTGTTGAGGTCGCCGCTGCGTACAAACCGCGAAACGAGCTTCTGCTGGTTTCCGCTGCGGATTTCCAGGACTACGTTTCGCAGAACACGACATTTGCCGCCATGGCGCTGTACGGAAAGTCTCCGGTTCCTACCAGGGCCGGAGCCGTATCCGAATATGCCGACGCGACGATGGTGTCTCCGCAATTCTTCGATGTTTTTCAGCTGCGCGCCGCTCGGGGGCGATTGTTCCGTATTGAGGATTTCCCCTCCTCGTCCTTCCGCGCCGGAGTAGCTGTGATAAGCGACAGTTACTGGCGCAGCCGCTGTGGCGCGGATCCCAATATCCTGGGGCGCACGCTGCATGTTTCCTCTGCCCCCCTGACTGTAATTGGAGTGTTGCCGGGACAGTTCAGCTATCCGGACAAGACTGAGATCTGGATCCCGATGAATGCGTCGGTCTACGGCATGAGCCGCGGTGCGCGCAACTTCCGCGCTGTCGGACGTCTCAAGCCCAAGATCAGCATTGAAGCTGCGCAGGCGCAGATGAGCATGATTGCTGCAGAGGTCGGAAAGCGATTTCCAACGGAAAACCGCGGAATTGATGTGGTGTTGACGCCGCTGCGGGACCACCTGGTGGGTGATGTCCGTCCGTCACTCCTGATACTGTTCGGCGCAGTGGGAACGATTCTGTTGATTGCATGCGTGAATCTGGCAGGGATTGTGCTGGTGCGCACTACGGCGCGCAGCCAGGAAATGTCCATGCGGCTGGCGCTTGGAGCATCAAGAGCACACCTGTGGCTGCAGCTGATGGCCGAAAGCATTGTGCTGGCGGTACCGGTGACGATTCTCTCACTGTTGACTGCTTATGCGGCCAGACGAATCCTGTTGGCACTGGCGTCAAGCGAGATTCGCGAACTGGGAGATCTCCCACTTGACGGTCCGATTCTTGCGTTTTGCATCGGACTTTCAATCCTTACCATCATGCTGTTCTCATGTGTGCCGGCCTGGCATGCCTGCCGACTCAATCAGTCCGGCGGACGAATCATCGGCAGCGCCGGCACAGGCCGTCTGCGTGCTTTGCTGGTGGTGGGCGAGATTGCGCTTTCGGTGGTGCTGCTGGCTGCCGGCGGCCTTCTGGCCAAAAGCTTTTATCGGCTGCAATCCGTGGATCTTGGGTTTCGCCCTGAAAACGTGCTGGTGATGACGGCTTCGTATCCGAGCGGCAGGTGGGAGGATTCAATAGAGGCGACGCGGTTCTTCAGCCGACTGCGGGCCGAGGTCGCCGCGCTCCCCGGAGTGACCGCGGTGGGAGCAATTCGTTCGCTCCCGGGTGATGATGCCTGGAGCTACGGAGGACACGTCGTCAATCACCGGCCTCGTCCAGGAACAACAACCCCGGAGATGACGAGGAAGACGGCGTATGTGGAGGTAGCGCCCGGGACTTTTCAAACCCTGGGGGTTCCGCTGATTCGAGGCCGCGACTTTGCCGACTCCGATGCATATCACGGTCCCTCGGTTGCCATCATAAATGAAGAACTGGCACGGCTGTCCTACCCGAACCAGGATCCTGTCGGCCGCACCATTTTCTGTGGTTTGAACGAACGCTCCTTTCAAGGTATGCGTATCGTCGGTGTCGTAGGAAACATTCATCAATACGGACCGGCGGGCCCTGCATTGCCCGCTATTTACATGCCGCACACGCAGCATCCGTCTTTCACAACCAGGATGAATCTTGTGGTGCAATCCGCGCGCGAGCCGGCGGCGCTCGTTGAAGCCATGCGGCGCAAAGCGCACGAGCTGTCGCCCGATGTGCCGGTCAGATTCACGACGCTCGAAGCAGTTCTGAGGGAGAATACTGCAACCGCGAGGGTTTCAGCATTTCTGGTAGGGCTCCTTGCCGCTCTCGCGCTTTGCCTGGCGGTTGTGGGAATTTACGGCGTTATGGCTTACCTGGTGGCACAACGGCATCGGGAAATCGGTGTTCGGATAGCGCTGGGCGCCGGCATCGGAAAGGTGTTCAGCCTGGTGCTGCGCGAGGGGGGAAGACTGACCCTGCTCGGACTTGTGCTCGGCCTGTTGGGTGCAGGCGGTGCTGCGCGCGTGCTTGTCAGTCTGTTGTTTGAAGTGCAGCCGCACGATCCTTCCGTGTATGCCGGTATATCGCTGCTGGTTGTAGTGGTCACGTTCGCCGCAATCTCGCTGCCCGCGTGGCGTGCAACGCGCGTCGATCCCATGACGGCATTGCGCCTGGAGTGAGGTTCCATTTTCGCCCGCCGCTGCGATAATAGTAGAAGAGACGGAGCGACAAATGGCACTTACATACTCGACCTACCTCAACCTTGATGAACTTCTGAATCTGCAGCGGCCGCAATCTCACGGCAGGGCGCATGATGAAATGCTCTTCATCGTGATGCACCAGACCTGCGAGTTGTGGTTCAAGGAGATCCTCCATGAGGTCGACCGCCTTGGGATGTGCCTTGAACTGCGCGAACGCGCGGTCGCTCATTCGACCCTGAAACGTACGGTATCGATTCTCAAGGTGCTGGTGTCGCAGATGGACATTCTCGAAACCATGACTGCTGCGCAGTTCCTGACGTTTCGCAGCCTGCTGGGCAACGCCAGCGGTTTCCAGTCGGGTCAGTTCCGTGAACTCGAGTTTGCGCTTGGCAAGAAGCGGCCTGAGGTGATGGAAAGTTTCCCCGAAGGTTCTCCCTCACGCGTGCGCCTGGAGAAACGCTTCGAAGGACCGACCCTATGGGATCACTTTCTGCACTATCTCTCGCAATGCGGCTACCCGATACCGTCGCATGTGCTCACCCGGGATTTCCGCCGCCCGGTTGCTCCGTCGCGGCAGGTGCAGTCGGTCCTTCTTGACGTCTATTCGAAGGATGCGGATATGGCCAATCTCTGCGAGCTGCTGACCGATTTCGACGAGGGCTTCCAGGAGTGGCGCTACCGGCATTACAAGATGGTCGAGCGTATCATCGGCCGGAAGCAGGGTACCGGAGGTTCCACCGGGATCGACTATCTTAAGACCACTCTGCTCCAACCGGCATTCCCGGATCTATGGGCTATCCGATCCGAGTTCGGGCGATGATCTTTTTTCCGGAACTTCTCTTCCAGGACCCAAATCCGCTCGCTCAGTTCTATTCGCGTTTCCGTGTCGGCGAACGGTTGCTCCTGACCGGTCACTCTCACCAGGCATGGCCCGACTGTGGATTTGACGGACAGCAGCAGGCCTGGCTGGACGCCGCCGAGTATCTCGACTGCAAGTGGGACAGAGCCTTCAAAATGGCGGAACGGGTGCGCAGAGGATTCGCGCGGCTGCTCGACAACGTCGACGGCGACATCGCACTCGGGGCGAATACACACGAGCTTGTGGTCCGCTTTCTTTCCGGATTGCCGCTGGTGTCGCGGCCTCGGATTGTCACCACCGACGGAGAATTTCACAGCCTCAGACGGCAACTCGCTCGGATTGCCGAAGAGGGAATCGAGGTAGTAAGGGTGGAGTCGGTGCCCGCCGCGGCTGTTTCCGAACGGCTTATCAACGCCGTGAACGATCGAACCGCCGCCGTAATGGTTTCATCAGTCTTCTTCCAGACCGGAGAAATCGTCCAAGGTCTGGGGGACGTATTTCGTAAATGCCGCGAAACTGGAGCAGAGCTTCTTGTGGATGCCTACCATTCACTCAATGCGGTCCCCTTTTCGCTCCGTGATGATCGGCTCAACGATGCATTTATCGTCGGCGGCGGCTACAAGTACTGCCAGTTGGGAGAAGGAAATTGCTTTCTGCGCATTCCTGCGCATTGCCGCATGCGTCCCCTGGTTACCGGCTGGTTCAGCGAGTTCGATCTGCTGGAGGAAGATGCCGGGAAAACGGTTCAATACGGCCGCGGTCCCGCGAGATTCGCGGGATCAACCTACGATCCGACGAGCCACTACCGGGCAGCTGCAGTCTTCGATTTTTTTCAGACTCATGGCTTGACGCCGCGGTTGTTGCGCAAGGTCGGTCAGCACCAGGTCGGTGTTCTGGCGGAAGCTTTCGACGCGCTCGATCTCGCTCCGTCGGCTATCTCCAGAAACAGGAACGTCCCGCTCAATGCCATCGGCGGCTTTCTCGTGCTTCGCACCCCGGCGGCGCGTGAAATATGCCGGGCGCTCTTCGAGCGAGGCGTGCATACGGACTACCGGGGAGACGCGTTGCGCCTCGGACCGGCACCCTATCTTTCAGACCGTCAATTGAAGGAAGCGGTTGCAATCCTCGGCGAAGTGGTCCGGAGCGTCAATCCGGTTTAAGTCCTTCACTCTTCCGGAGGGAGCGGAGGCGGTATCGATGCAAACACTTCAGCAAGCTCCGGAACATCTCCTGCGCGCATCCACTGCGGCATTCCCTGTGTCCAGACCAGAGACTGGCGGGTCAAACGGCCGGACGCAGCCTGATTCGATAATGTGGTTATGTCGAATGGTCCGGTCTGTCTTCCCTCGACCGCGACGAAGTAAGCGGCCGCCGCACCCGGCAGGGAACGTGCCTGTTCCTGTCCGATAGGCCCGGCCATGGCCATCCCCAACCCGATGCCCGCGCCTGCAGCTGCGAGTCCACCCGGATTGTCTGCCGCAACGGGGATGGAATCGGCGATGTTGAACTGCGTGTATGCCGACAGGTTTCCGACGACGCCCATGCTGGTGCGTTTGTCGAGCGCCTCTTCAACAGCAGGCGGCAGCGAGATGTTCTCGACCAGAAGTTTCGTCAGTTCGAGTCCGTATGAAAGAAATTCGGTGGCGATGCGCCTGGTGAGAAACTCACCCAGTTCACTGTAATTGGCCGCCATCTCGAGGACCGGAATCCGGCTCTTTCCCATGATCTCGGCAAACCGTGAAACGATGATGTTTCTGAGCTGGCTGACGATTTCATCAATTGTGAAATGTCCGTCCGTTCCCACGATCTCTCTTATCAGGACGGGCGGGTTGCTGACTTTGATCGCATACGTGCCGAAGGCGCGCAGCCGCACCGGTCCGAATTCCGCATCGCGCAGCAGGATCGGGTTCATCGTCCCCCATTTCAGATCGGTAAACTGCCGCATCGAACAGAAATAGATTTCGGCCATGAAGGGGCTGTTGAAACCGTATTTCCAGCCCTGAAGCGTGGACAGAATCGGAAGGTTAGCGGTCTCCAGCGTGTACATCCCCGGACGAAAAACGTCGGCGATTCTACCTTCGTTCACAAAGACAGCCGTCTGTCCCTCTCTGACCGTCAGCTGGGCGCCGTACTTTATCTGGTGGTTATACCGCTCGAAGCGATAGACGATAGAGTCGTTTGTGTCGTCTATCCACTGGATGATGTCTATCAGCTCGCCGCGCAACTTGTTCCAGATGCCCATAACCGCCGCTCCTTTCCGATTGCGTATCCGCAATAGAAATATCGGACGCAACCGGACTCAACATCTGTCAAAAATCGCGGCAAAGCCGTTTACTCAAAGGAAAGCTTTACACCGGGCACCGCTGCGGAAACGGCTTCGAGTCCGCGGATCCTCGCCCTGATTCGTAAAGACAACAATACGCCTGCGGCGATCAGTCCCGCGACGAATCCATACCAGATCCCCTCCGGCCCCAGTCCGGTTGTAAAAGCACAAAGGTAGCTGACCGACAACCCGATCGCGATGTACGAGAATCCCGAGATGAACATGGGTGCTCTCACGTCGGCGAAGCCGCGCAATATGCCGATGCAGACAATCTGCAGGCCGTCGAACAACTGGAAGAGGGCTGCAACGGCCAGCAGGGAAGCACTCTGGGCGATGACGCGCAGATCGTTGGTGAACAGATAAGGCAGCTGGTGCCGAAGCAGCAGGAATCCCAGGCCGCAGAGTCCCATGTAGGCGATCACGATCTGAGCCGCCGCATAGGAAATCAGTTTAACCTCACGGAAGTCACGATTGCCGAGCTGAAAGCTTATCTGGATTGTAGCCGCCTGCGCCACCCCGTTGCCGAGCATGAACGTGAACGTGGCGAGTCCCATCGCAATTTGGTGTGATGCAAGCGGCACATCTCCCAGCCAGCCCATCATGACACCGCTGAAAGCAAACGCCGAGACTTCGAGGACCATCTGGCCGGCAATGGGCAACCCGACAGTGAAGATCTTGACCAGCTCTTCCCTGGCGGCGCGGACTGCGCGCATCAGGGTGAAATAGCGCCTGATCGGGGAGAGATACATGAACACTATGTAGAGGAGCACCGGCGCGACCAGGCGCGAGACTATGGTTGCGTAGCCCGCGCCAAGAAGGCCCAGTTCCGGAAAGCCCAGTTTCCCGAAGATCAGGACATAGTTGAGGCCGACGTTGACGAGATTCGCCACGATTGTCGCCAGCATGGCCGCCAGGGTATTACCCAATCCTTCGCCGATCTGCTTCAACAGCGCGAAAAGAAGGAGCGGGATGAGGGAAATCACAAGTGTGCGGTAGTAAGGGACGGCCAGCCGGACCACTTCATCGGTCTGCCCCATATGCGGCATGGCCCAGCTCAATGCCCATGACGCAAGCGCCATTGCCGGAATCACGAGGCCGGAGAGTGCAAATCCGCTCTTCATGATCGACGCCACGCGTCGTTGGTCGCCGGCGCCGCGGGCTCGGCCCACCAGCGGGGTGACTCCCAGGAATATCCCGAGGCCGAACAACATGATGACTACGTAGATATTGTTGGCGAATGACGCCGCCGCAAGGTCAACTGTGCCGACTCGCCCGATCATGGCGTTGTCGATGAGCTGGACGGACATCTGTCCTGCCTGCGTCAACACCAGCGGCGTCGCCAGCTTCAACAGCCTGAGATAGTCCGGCACGTACTTTCGAAACAGATCAATCATCTTTTTCCGTACTGCTGTTGCGGCAGATTACGAACCCATGGCCGCCTTGTATGCTGCGAGCAATCCTGCGGCTTCGGCTTCTGGAGTGGGGATCGCGTTTCGGCGCATGCCGGCCGCTTGCGCGAGCCTTCTCCTGAGCTCATCATCATCGACAAGCGCAATTGCTTTCGCGACAAAGTCGTCGGGATTTCGCGGATCGAAGAGCAGCCCGGCCGGGGGTCCGTCTTCTCCCTGCAGCGGCTGCCGGTTTCCCGGTACATCCGATGCGAGAACAGGACGCTCGGCTGCAAGCGCCTCCAGCACCGAATTCGACAGCCCTTCCGAAAAGGATGCGTTAACCACGACGTCTGATGCTTCATATCCGGACCGCATTGCGGCTGGGGGGATGGCGCGAATCCAGCGTGCAAATGCCGCAAGCTCGTTCACCTTGCGCTCAAATTTTGCCGCATAGGCGGCGTCGATGGCGGGGCCTGCATTCACGAACCTTACATTGGGCCGCGTTTCAAAAACCCTTTCCATGGCGGCGAGGCATTCAAGGTTGCCTTTCACCGGCCGAATTCCTGCGGGCAGAAAAAAGAGTACATCCTTGTCGCTGCAGTTTGCCGCCTTCCTGAGTTCACAGTCTTCGTTTCCGAACCAGCTGAATGCCTTGGCCACATGCACAATCGATGCAGAGCGATCAGGGAGATTCCGCCACACGCTTTGCGCGGTGTCACCGCCCTGAACGAGTATGATCCGAGCCATATTAAGGACGGAGAGCACGGTCTCCTTCCTTTCCGCCATCCCGATATCCAGGTTGATGTCCGTCCCGCCGGGCGAGACCACGAGCGGCAGAGTTTCAATCTGCGGCCTTATCAACGGATCCAATACCAGGACCGCAGTCCTGAATGCGTGGTGGATGTGGATCACATCGGGCCGGAAACTCCGCAGGTGTTCTGCAAACTCCGATGATTCCAGTTCCGAAGAAGACAGGACTTCGACCACCGCTCCGGCGGCAGTGAGAGACCTGCGCCAGCGCTCTGTTGTGATGGCATTTCCGGTTGTACCGGGAAACCGTGAGGGTGTCAGGATCAGGATGCGCATTGAGTTCAAATCGGGGCCTCTGGAAAAGGGACGATCTCGATGCCCGTTTCGGAAACCGCCCGGCGAAATCGGCCGTCTGTCAGGGCCTCCAGTTCCGATTCTCTGTCGCGGGTGGAGAAGGCGGAAAAGGGTCCGAACACGGGACCGGCAGCCGTGCGGCCGGGATGAACCATCAACTCGGAGAGTCCCGGCGGAATCGAGTCAAGGAATTCGAGCCAGCGGAAAGCCGGCAGCCTTCCCTTGAAATATAGGCCGTAGAAGTGGTCGGTTGAACAGACCCCGGATCCCGGCAGCAATGCCCTTGCCGCCTCGGCATGTCCGGCGAAGAAACGCGCTTCTTCGGCAAGCGCCGGCGAAACGGATTCGTGTCTGAAACACCCGGCACGTTCCGACGGGATTCTGATCCAGGTGATGCCGTGCTCCCGCATGACTTCTATCACCGGCCGCACAGCTGCCGGAAGGATGTGGACGTGTTGATGTCCGTCGAGGTGGTTCGGCTTTATTCCTCTGTCCCGCAAAGCCGTGATCTGGGCCGACAGTTCCCGTTGTATCTCGGCCTCGAGTTCGGGGCCCTGCTGCTGTGTCAGGAGCTGCTGCGCCGCTCCTTTTCCAGGAAAGCGTCCGTCGGATCCGGTCAACAGCTTCAATCCGGCTGCAACGGGCACGCCCTCGGACAGGTTGAAATGCAATCCAGGGGAGATACGGCCGGGATCGAGATTGCGAATTCTTCGTGCGGCATCTTCAAATGACGGGCCGTTGGCTAGCAGGGAAACGCTTGTCACCACACCTGCATCGATCGCTTCGAATATGCCCCTGTTCCTGGCTTCGTCGGCGCCAAGATCGTCCGCGTTTACAATAAGCCGCTTCATGGTTGCCGCGGTCCGGACGCGCGTATCAGCAGATTCCGGAAAGAGCCCCGGCCGTCTTCGTGATACTCGAATTCGGAAGTGTTTGAGTCGCGGAGGGTGCAGAGATAATCGAAGAGCCCTCCGTGCATCGCTTCGTACTCTCCCGCTTCAAAGGGCCGTTCTGTCTCACGCACCACTACCGCCTCGGAGAACCGTTTCTGCAGTTCGTTCCGGAGGGCACGCGGATTCGCCAGCGTGATAGCCACGAGCCACAGCCTCCCTTGCCCGGGCTTCAGGAAATCGGGCGCCTTCCGAATCACCCTGAACAGAGGCCTGGTGCCGTCCGGCCCGCCATACTTCGGTCCGAACGCGACGGGACCGGGAGTCTGGGGCGGGGTCGCGATTATCAGGTCAAACCGCTGTGGTGCGGTTCCCAAAGCTTCATACCATGATCCTGCCCTCAATTCGACGATTCGTTCAACTCCGTTGAGGCGGGAGTTCGCCGCAGTGGCTTCCAGCGCCGCGTTATTCAGATCGACGGCAACGACGCGACGGGCTCCCATCTTTGCTGCCGCGATCGACAGAAGGCCTGAACCGCATCCCAGTTCCAGCACTTCTTCGCCGGGACGGACGTCGAGCAGTGCCGCCAGCTCTATGGTCGATTGCGCGGGGGCGGCGACGCCGCCTGCACTCTTCAAGTACACCGGTCCCGAAGGAAGCTCAAAACGAACCGTTTCCGCATCGGCTGCACCTTGGTTCCGGTAACGGCTTTGAGCCGCCGCAAGAAGCCGTTCGACCATTTGGGCGTATTCGAGTCCGTTCCATTTTGCCGATAGCGCGAGGGCTTCGAGAGGTTCCAGGCTTGGGGTGGTATTGGCCTCAAGGAAATACGGGCTTCCATTCGGCGAAAGCCTGAGATCGAAGCGCGTATAGTCCCTGAGTCCGAGCGCAATGAAAGCCTGCCGCGACAGTTCCTCCAACTCATGCTGCAAGTCGTTTGAAAGCTCGGCCCGGATTGCCCGGTGCGGCTGTTGCACAGGGTTCAAGAGCTTGAACTCTTCGCTGAGGATGTCTGCACCGATCGTCCATTCGAGAATCGGGAGTACCTGCAGTCCTTCCGGGCCGGCAACGAGAGACACCGCAAGGTCTCGCCCGGCGATGTACGATTCGACCAGCACAGGCTGCCGGAACTGTTGCATCAGGCGGTCGGCGGCCTGATAAGCCTCTTCCTTCGTTCCTGCAATAGTCAAGCCGCGGCTCATGTGTTCGAATGCCGGTTTGAGCACGAGAGGAAGCGAAAGCCATCCGGGCAGAGTCCACTCGGGCGAATGTACTACTATTCCCGGAGGAACCGGAATACCCGATTCCGCGAGACGTTTCTTGGATGCGGCTTTGTTATCGGCGAGAAAGCACACGATTGCAGGCGATCCGGCAATGCGGGCACCGGCGTGTTCGAGGAGAACCCTGACCAGCGGCCGGCACAAGCCCCGGCCAAGATAGGTATCGGTATGATCGATGACGAGATCACATTCTTCCGCCAGGCGCGAAGCATGAAGCTCGATTTCTTCCGAATCGACCGTGACGGGTTCATGATTCAGCGCGAGGAGCCCCTCGGTTACCGATTCGGCGCAGCGGCAGGGTGACCCTGCCGTATGGACAATCCCGATACGCATGACTGTCATTTGATAGCACAAAAGAGGGAGGCCTGCCCCCGAATTCTTTGTGCTATCTGCCTGACTCGGCTGCCGGCCTTCATCTGCGCAGGAATTTCGTGAAAAACGAGAATTTTCCCGGCGCCAGCGGGATCGCTCCTGTCTTGTCGCCCAGTCCCATCACCTCGGGACTGTCTCCGACCGGGGCCCAGCTCGGGAGCTCTTCGCCGTTCGGATCTCCGGTTACTGCGAAGTTCCTCCAGTAGGTCGACATCATGTCGGCGATACTCCTGTCGGCATCGACGAACGGCCGGTCGGACATGTAAAGCGTGTTCATGACATACGGGATCTCTGAGCTGTGGAACGCCCCGAAGCGCTCTGCGTCAGGACCGGGCAGTGCGTGGTCCCAGAAGTAGATGAAGGACGGAGTCTTCGATGTACTTGCGCGTCCTTTCGCCCAGAGGTAGAGCGATGCGAGCGAACGGTCGCGGCGGCTTTGGGGCCGGGCAGACCTAACGTCGTCATCGCCTTCGGCCGGATAGAGCTTGAGGAATTCATCCGCCATCGCACCGTACTCCTTCCGCGCGTGCTCGACGAATGAGTCCACCGTCACGGGGCTTTCGTCCGGGATCAGTCCTCCCAACTCACCCGCATTGATGCCGGTCAGAACAGGAACGTCATTGTACTCTCCAAAAGCGACTGCATCCTGGGGCGAGACCGGCAAGACATACCCGTCGATGATCGGAGCAAAACGAAACATCGATTCGCCGTCAGCCTGCGCGATCAGTTCCTGCGGGGATTTCTCACGCAGTTGTGCGATGGAGTAAACCTTCAGAGACTCGGCGAACTTCACGCCGTCGGCTTCGGCGGTCTTGCGGTCGCGCGGTTGGAAGGTGAAGCCGCCGGGATCGACTCCCGAGCCTCCGCTTTGGATGATTGCCCTGTGGAACAGTCCTTTGGCCAGCGGTGAAGCTATCAGGCTGTGGACTGCAATGCCGCCGGCTGATTGTCCTGCTATGGTGACGCGTTTCGGATCTCCTCCGAACCCGGATATGTTCTCCTTTACCCAGCGGAGGACCGCGATCTGGTCAAGAAGGCCGTAGTTGCCTGACGCTCCGTGGCTGCTCTCATTGGACAGTTCGGGATGAGCCAGGAACCCTAAGACGCCCAGGCGGTAATTGGCCGTCACCACCACCAGTCCCTTTTTGGCAAGCCCTTCTCCATCGTAAACCGGAACGCCTCCGGAGCCTTCAGAGAACGCGCCGCCATGAATGTAGACGAATACCGGGTGCCGTTCGGACGGCGATTTTGCCGGCGTCCAGACGTTCAGTGAAAGACAGTCTTCGCTGATTTCTCCCTGGGTCATGAATTCCCGTGTCCATGGTTTTCGCTCATCCACGAGGTTCTGAATGCAGCTCGGTCCGAAACTGAAAGACTTGCGGTCCCCCTGCCAGGGCGAAGGCGGTTGCGGCGGACGCCAGCGCAGGTTGCCCGTGGGCGGGGCCGCATAGGGAATAAACTTGAAGACTGTTATGGAAGGATCATTCCCCGGCACGCCTGAAACGAGACCGCTCTTGGTTCGCACCGGATCTTTGATGGCCGCTTCGAGCGGAGACGGGATTAAGGGCATACAGAGCAGAATACAGAAAAGAATGGTATAACGTTCTTTCATTTTTCCCTCCAGATGACACGTGTGGTAGAAGGCGTCCGGTACCGATTGCGCAAGGCCTTGACCTGGCGCCCATCCATATAAACTATCAAAGGCTTTCGGCTCCTGTCACTAAAATCCCTGAGAGCGGCTGCTATAATCTATCTGTTGAGCGGGGTAGAGGGGAAAGGGGAGAAATCCGATGCATTCACGGTCAGCAGGTAGGATATTTGTTATATTCCTTGCGGCGGCGGCCGTTTGTCTGCCCGCGAGCGGGGTATTTGCAGAGCGCGGGCGCGATGATGACAGGCGTTCCGAGATCCGCGGCATAATCAAATCGCGTCCGGCCGATACGCTTCAGGGTGAATGGGTGATCGGAGAACGTGTTTTTAAAACGGATGCGAATACGGAATTCGATGAAACGGAAGGAAACCTGACCGTCGGAAGTTGCGCGAAAGTGGAGATACGCGACGGCAAAGTACACGAGATCGACAGCGAACCCATGAGTGATTGCCGCTGACGGGCCCATACCAGGTCGGCCGTCCCGAAGGGACGTCCGACCTTGAACGGGATGCGGCGCGTTGTATAATCGCTCCTCAAACGAATCATGGAGGTTTAGCAATGAGAGTCGCACTTCTGATTATGGCCGTACTGTCGCTCGGACCGCTCGCATTCCCACAGATCAAGACCGCGAAAGTAACCGGCGGAAAGGTACAGGGGATCGTCGAGGACGGAATTTCCATCTTCAAAGGCATTCCATTTGCCGCTCCTCCGGTTGGCGAGTTGCGCTGGAAGGCGCCGCAGCCAGTCAAGGGTTGGCCCGGCATCAGGATGGCCGAAGCCTTCGCCCCCGGCTGTGTGCAGGACACCGGGATGGCCAAGATGATGGGCGCACCAGTGAGCGTCAGTGAAGACTGCCTGTATCTTAACGTCTGGACTCCCGCCAGAAGCGTCCGTGAGAAGTACCCGGTTATCGTCTGGATCTACGGCGGCGGTTTCAGCGGAGGTATGACCAGCGTTCCCATGTATGACGGGAAGAAACTGGCGCAGAAGGGCGCGGTTGTGATCAGTATCGCGTACCGCGTCGGGCCGTTCGGATTCCTCGCGCACCCGGAACTCAGCCGGGAAAGCGGGAAGGGATCAGGGAATTACGGGCTCCAGGACATGATTGCGGGTCTGAAGTGGGTAAAGGCCAATGCAGAGAAATTCGGCGGCGACAGCAAACGCGTTACGATTTTCGGTCATTCAGCCGGTGGAATGGCGGTCAGCATGCTCTCCGCTTCTCCGGCAGCCAAAGGTCTGTTTCACCACGCGATTTCGATGAGCGGCGGATCCTTTGCTCCGCCGAGAATAGCTGATGAAGCGGGCCAGATGGTTCCGTCACTCAAGCTCGCGGAGTCACAGGGAGAAGCGTTCCTGAAGAAGTTGGGCGCAAACGATATTAAGGCCGCACGCGCCCTGAGCGCCGACGAGATCCACAAAGGACTTACCGGTTTTTCCGAAGGGCGTTTCTGGCCGGTCGCCGATGCGAACATACTCCCGGGCGATCAGTATGAACTCTATCTCGCGGGTCGCTTCAACGATACTTCGATCCTGATCGGTACCACTTCAGACGAAGCCGGAACGTTCTCGCCCAAGCCGGTCACCGCAGCGGAGTTCGAGAAACAGGTCAGAGCGAACTACGGCCCGCAGGCAGAAGCGATTCTAAAAGCCTATCCGCATTCAAACGATGCGGAGGCAACCAGGTCGTCAAAGGGTTTGATGCGCGAGAATACGTTCGCATGGCATACATGGGCATGGGCGAAGCTGCAGTCGCAGAAAGGAAAAGGGAAAGCCTATGTCTATTTCTTTGATCGCCATACTGCCGCCACACCCGATGGAGCGGGGCACGGAACCGACGTCCCTTACGCATTCCAGACCCTGACGGGCGCCCCGGCAAAGGAAGACGCCGCACTCTCGGACATGATCAGTTCCTACCTGGTGAACTTTGCCGGCACAGGTGACCCCAACGGCGAGGGCTTGCCGGAATGGCCTTCTTTCAGCGAAAGCGACCAGAAAGTCATGTTCTTCGACGAGCAGCCGAGTGTCCGGCCGATTCCGAACCTCGATAAGCTCAAGGCTCTTGACGGTTACTATTCCTGGCGCAGGGAACAGGCGAAGAAAGCCCGCACATGAGCCGGGCGGGCGCTACGCCGAGATTCCGCCGTCAATGACGATCGTGGCGCCGGTAATGAAGGAAGATGCATCTGAGCAGAGCCACAAGGCCGCCTGCGCCATCTCTTCCGGCTGAGCCAGACGTTGCATCGGGATGCTGCTGATCATATTTGCTTTTTCCTGCGGGCGGCAGCTGCTCAGGTTTTCCATCAGGCGGGTTCCATCAGTTGGTCCCGGACAGATTACGTTTACCCTGATCCCCTTGCCGGCGACTTCGAGTGCCGCGGCTTTCGTAAGGCCGATCAGGCCACTCTTGCTGGCGTCATAGGCGGCAAACCCGGGGAGAGCCTTTATGCCGCCAAGCGATGAGTTGTTTACGACGGCCCCGTATCCCTGCTTGAGCATCTGCCGGATCTCGTACTTCATGCAGAGGAAAATGCCCTTGAGATTCACGTCGATCGTGCGGTCCCAGATCTCTTCGGGGCAGTCCACGATGGGAACGACCGGGTATTTCCCTCCGTCGGGGCCGATGCCGGCGTTGTTGAAGGCGCAATGTAGGCTCCCGTACACTTTCGCCGTAGTGTTGACCATGGCTTGAATGTCGGCCGCGCTGGTGACGTCGCACTTGACGAAAACTGCTTCTCCGCCGTCATCCCTGATCAGCTGGACCGTCTCCTCCCCACCCGCGACATTCGAGCCGGTGGAGACTACGACCTTCGCTCCCTCGCGGGCGAGAAGACGGGCCGTCGCTCTGCCGATACCTGTTGCTGCACCTGTCACCAATGCTACTTTGTTTTCCAGAAGTCCCGCCATCGCATCCTCCCGTGCTGCCGTACGCGAGCATCATAATGAATCGCGGCAAAAGAACAAAAGCTTTGTTGGATCCGGGCT